>NZ_JBIWPO010000007.1:0-302768 GCF_044768275.1 Streptomyces sp. NPDC101152
CCAGCGCCATCCCGAACTCATTGACGGCTGCCTCACCGAGACCGGACTGACCATCACTTCACACCAACCGAACCCAACCTGAAAAGCTCAGTAACCGGGCAGACGTTGCCTGCGGCGGCACTGATATGTAGGGCCGGTCTGTCAAGGGGCAGTCTTCAGCGGCGTCCGGGACAGGGGTCTCGGGCGCCGCTTGTGTGCATGGTGCCGGTCGGTGCCTGGTGGCGCGCGTGTCGGTCTCGACGCGTGGTCCATGCTGATACGCGCGGGCTGGTTACCGCAGGACGGGCTGTTCGGCGGGAGCGATTGCGCGGGTCTAGAGATCGAGCGTGGCGGGCTGTGGCCGCTGCTCATGGTGCTGCCGCGGGTCGCTCCTCACGCTGCCGCCGCCAGGTCGCCGGCCGGCCGGTCTGTGGGCCCGTCTCAGTCTGGCAGGGTGGCCGGCGACCAGCACCAGCCGGCCAGCTCGCGGGCGACGGCCACGTTCGCCACCACCGGCCGCTTGTGGTGGGCGGTGAAGGTCTTCCAGCGCTGGTTGAGCCGCTGATTGCCCAGGTGTCCGCGGGCGCGCGCTGCGGCTGGTGCGCGTGGCCAGCGGGCTTGGATCGTGGCCCCGGCCCGGTAGCGCTTGCGGTGGTGCCAGGCGGCTTCGACCAGCAGCCTGCGGGCATGGGAGTTGCCGGTCTCGGTGATCGGTCCTTGCGAACGGGACTGGCCGCTGGAGGACTCACTCGGGACCAGCCCGAGGTAGGCGCCGATGCTCGCCCCGCTAAACCGCTCCCGGTCGCCGATTTCCACGGCCAGGGCGAAGGCGGTGAGCGTGTCGATTCCGCGCAGGCACCAGAGTCGGGCGACCACCGCAGACCACGGTGAGTCGGTGGCCATCGCAGCGATCGTTTTGTCGAGTCGGGCCCGGCGTGCCTCGGCCAGGGCCACCGCCTCGTAGGCGCTCTCGTAGGCGGCCTGCAGCGCCACGTCGTCGAAGCGCTGCGCGCCGAGCCAGGCGTGGTGCGCCGGCCGCCACGTCACCCCGCCGCTCCACACGAGCCCGTGGCGCAGCAGGAGTTTGCTCACCCGATGGCGCGCCCGCATCAGGTCCCCGCGCACGTCCTCGCGCGCCCGCACCAGATCCCGGGCGGCTTCTTCGGCCGTCGAGGGCACCCGCACCGCGGTGAACTCGTCCAGGCGCAGCAGCTTCGCCAGGTGCAAGGCGTCGCGTGCATCGGTTTTCCCCCGCTCACCGGCCGGACGCTGCAGCCTCGAGGGCGCGAGTACCTCGCAGCGTATCCCCGCCAACGAAAGCGCCCGGGTCAGGCCGAACCCGGTCGGGCCGGCTTCGTAGGCCACCGCGGCCGGACCGGGCAGGCACCTGATCCACCCGAGGACGTCAGCATGCTGCGGCGTGAGCCGGCAGCGGATCAACTCCCCGCTCACCGTGTCGATCGCGCACGCCACCACGCTGCGGGCAGGCACATCCAACCCGACGCTCGTACGCTCAGAAAACACCGGGCCTCCCGCACATGTAGGCACTACCGGCCAGGCTGCGCCCGGTCGGCAACCCACGACAATGTGCGAGCGAGGCCCGGGCCCACGACCGGCACCTACACACCGTCTAGGCGAGCAGTTCGCCCTCGATGACGGTGACCGCGTTGCCGGTGAGCAGGGTGCGGGTGCCGCGCAGTTCCGTGTGGACGCGGCCGGAGCGGGGGGACGCCTGGAGGCCGGTGAGGGCGGGGCTGCCGAGACGCTCGGACCAGAAGGGGGCGAGCGCCGTGTGGGCGCTGCCGGTGACGGGGTCCTCGTCGATGCCGACGTTCGGGAAGAAACAGCGGGAGACGAAGTCGTAGCCCCGGGCGGGGTCCTCGGCGCGGGCGGTGGCGATGACACCGCGCTCGGAGTAGGCGCCCAGCGCCCTCAGGTCGGGGGAGAGGCCGTGGATCGTCTTCTCGTCCGCGAGTTCCACGAGCAGGTCCCCGACGTTCGGCCCGGTGTCGAAGGCGGACAGCGGCTGGGCGCCCAGCGCCTCGGCGACCCCGGCCGGCACCTCGACCGGTGTCAGCGGGGCCGTAGGAAAGTCCAGAGTGATCGACCCGTCCTCGCGGGGAGTCGCGACCAGCACGCCGCTGCGGGTCGCGAACCGCACGGTGCCCTCATGGGCGGCCGTGGAGTGCAGCACATGGGCCGTGGCGAGCGTGGCGTGTCCGCACAGATCGACCTCGGCCGCAGGCGTGAACCACCGCAGCGCCCAGTCGGCCTCCCCGCCCTCCGGCAGCCGGTGTGCGAACGCCGTCTCCGCGTGGTTCACCTCCAGTGCGATCCTCTGCAGCCGCTCGTCGTCCGGGAAGGCGTCGAGAAGCAGCACTCCCGCCGGGTTGCCGGCGAAGGGACGGTCGGTGAAGGCGTCGACGATTCGGATCCGCATGACCTCGACGCTAGGACCCCGTGGCCCTCACGACCAAGGCCAATCCCGGACCACTGGCCTTAGTTCCAGGGGCCGACCCGACCGGTGCTGCGGGTCTGGACGATCCGGGAGACGCTGACACCCTGTACAGGCAGACGTTGGCAGTTCAGCCCCGTCCCAGGAGGCCGTCATGTCCCAGCCGTCCGTGCTCGCCGCTCTGCTGTCCGGCTTGCGGAGCGGGTCCATCGAGCTCGTCGACCTCACGCAGCCGCTTTCCCCGTCCACCCCCGTGATCCAGCTGCCGCCCCAGTTCGGGCAGACCCAGGCCTTCGAGCTGGAGGAGATCAGCCGATACGACGACCGGGGCCCGGCCTGGTACTGGAACAACTTCCGCAGCGGCGAACACACCGGCACCCATTTCGACGCGCCGGTCCACTGGGTCACCGGCCGGGACCTCGCCGACGTGGCGTCGGTACCGGCGAGGCGGCTGATCGCCCCGGCGGTCGTGCTGGACTTCTCCGAACAGGCCGCCAAGGACCCCGACTTCCTCGTCGAGGTGGACCACATCAAGGCCTGGGAGGCGGACAACGGACCGCTGCCCGAGGGCGGTTGGCTGCTGCTGCGCACCGGCTGGGACGCGCGCTCGCAGTCGCAGGAGGCGTTTCTCAACGCCGACGAGAACGGCCCGCACACGCCTGGTCTGTCGCCGGAGTGCGCACGCTGGGTCGCCGAGGAGTCACCGGTGATCGGCCTCGGCACGGAGACGGTCGGCACGGACGCGGGCCGCGCCCATTCCTTCGACCCGGCGTTCCCCTGCCACTCCCACCTCCTGGGCAACGACAAGTACGGCCTCACCCAGTTGCAGAACCTCGCCGTCCTGCCCCCGACCGGCGCCGTCCTCATCGCCGGACCGCTGCCCATCGTCGCCGGCTCCGGCGCCCCCGCGCGGGTGCTCGCCCTGGTGGAGCGGTCGTGAAGGTCGCGGAAGCCGTCGGACGGGCGCTGACCGCGGCCGGGCTGGACCACGTCTTCGGCGTCGTCGGCTCGGGCAACTTCCACCTCACCAACGCCATGGTGGCCGCGGGCGCCCGCTTCGTCGCCGCTCGGCACGAGGGCGGCGCGGCGACCATGGCCGACGCCTACGCCCGCACGAGCGGTACGGTCGCCGCGCTCAGCGTCCATCAGGGCCCCGGTCTGACGAACGCCCTCACCGGCATCACCGAGGCCGCCAAGAGCCGTACGCCCCTGCTCGTGCTGGCCGCCGAGGCGACCGCGCAGCGGTCCAACTTCCGTATCGAACAAGCGGTGTTGGCGCACTCTGTCGGCGCCGTCACCGCGCGCGTGACAACGGCCCACGACGCGGTCGACCAGGCCCGCGCCGCACTGCGCCGGGCGGTGCACGAACGGCGCACGGTCCTGCTCAACCTCCCGCTGGAGGTGCAGGCCCTGGAGGTGCCCGACGGCGTGTCCACCGAAGCCGTGTCCCTGCCCGCACCGGAGCCGGTCGAGCCGTCGCGGACCGCGGTCGCGGATCTCGTACGGGCCCTGGAAGGCGCCCGGCGCCCGGTCTTCGTGGCCGGCCGCGGCGCCCGCACGCCCGCCGCCCGGGACGCCCTCTCCGCGCTCGCCGACCGCCACGGGGCCCTGCTCGCCACCTCGGCCGTCGCCCGCGGCCTCTTCCACGGCAGTCCCTGGACCCTGGACGTCTCCGGCGGCTTCGCGTCCCCCCTCGCCGCCGAACTGATCCAGGGCGCCGACCTGATCGTGGGCTGGGGCTGCGCCCTGAACATGTGGACCATGCGGCACGGCAACCTGATCGGCGCCGACGCGGGGGTCGTCCAGGTCGACGACGACCCGGAGGCGCTCGCAGCGCACCGGCCGATCACCCTCGGCGTCACCGGCGACGTGGAGCGCACCGCGCGACGGGCCCTGGAGGCGGCCGGCGAGGAACACCAGGGGTACCGGACACCGGAGCTCGCCGAGGCGCTCGCCGCGCGCGTGCGGTGGAGGGACGTGCCGTACGAGGACGAGGGCACCCGGGACCGGATCGACCCGCGCACCCTCAGCATCGCCCTCGACGACATCCTGCCCGCGGAGCGGGTCGTCGGCGTGGACTCGGGCAACTTCATGGGCTACCCGAGCGCGTACCTCTCGGTACCGGACGAGCAGGGCTTCTGCTTCACCCAGGCCTTCCAGTCGATCGGTCTGGGCCTCGCCACCACGATCGGCGCGGCCCTGGCCCGCCCCGATCGGCTGCCCGTCGCCGCGCTCGGCGACGGAGGCGCGCTGATGAGCGCCGTGGAGTTCGACACGGCACGCCGGCTGGGTCTGCCGATGGTGGTCGTGGTCTACAACGACGACGCCTACGGGGCCGAGGTGCACCACTTCGGTCCCGGCGGCTTCCCGCTGGACACCGTCACCTTCCCGGAGACGGACATCGCCGCCGTCGCCCGCGGCTACGGCTTGGAGGCGGTGACCGTCCGCACGCGCGGCGACCTGAAAGCCGTCGCGGACTGGGTGGCCGGCCCCCGCGCCGCACCCCTCCTGGTCGACGCCAAGGTCACCCGCGACCACGGCGCCTGGTGGCTGGAGGAGGCGTTCCGAGGCCACTGAGCCGCCTCGGGCCCGGCCCTGACCTGGGGTCGGACCCGTTCTTCGGCCGGGCCTTGCCATGCGAACAGTTCCGATATATCGTTGACGCATCGCGACAGATCAACGATGGAATGGAGTGATGGCGATGCGTTCCCACGGATTCGAACGTGGACATGGTGGACCCGGCCCTCGTGGGCGGGGTGGTTTCGAAGGGCTGCGCGGTGCCTTCGGCCCCTTCGGGCCGGGCGGCCCCGGGGGCGACCCGCGCGGCGGCTTCGGTTTCGGCGGACCCGGTTTCGGTCCGGGACCCTGGGGGCCACGAGGGCGCGGCGGACCGAGGGGGAGGGCGCGGCGCGGTGACGTACGCGCCTCGATCCTGGCCCTGCTCAAGGACCGGCCGATGCACGGCTACGAGATGATCCAGGAAATCGCCGAGCGCAGCGGCGGGGCGTGGAAGCCCAGCCCCGGCTCGGTGTACCCCACCCTCCAGCTGCTGGAGGACGAGGGCCTGATCGCCAGCGCGAGTGAGGGCGGCAAGAAGCTGTTCTCCCTCACCGAGGCCGGCCGCGCCGCGGCCGACGAGGGCCCGGACGCGCCTTGGGAGGAGGCCTCCCGGGGCATCGACTTCGAGGCGCTCGGCGAGATCCGCCAGGCCGGCTTCGGGCTGATGGAGGCCTTCGGCCAGGTCTGGAAGACCGGCAGCAAGGAGCAGCGCGAGAAGGCGCTGGCCGTCATCAACGAAGCCCGCAAGAAGCTGTACCTGATCCTCGCCGACGAGGACTGACGGTCCTGCGGCGACCGGCGCCCCGCGGAGTGATCCGCGGGGCGCCTTTTCCGTGTCCTCAGGTCAGGACACCAGTCCGGCGAGTTTGCGCAGCGACTCGTTCAGCGCGGCCGTACCCGAGTCCTTGAGCCTGCCCGCCATCAGGGTGACCGCGGCGCCGGTGAACTCACCGTCGATGCGGACCTTCGTGGCGTCGCCGTCCGGGGTCAGGGTGTAGCGCGTGGCCAGGCTCACGGCCATCGGGCCCTTGCCCGTGATGGCGAAGGTCCGGGCCGGTTCGACCTCGGCCACGGTCCACTCGACCTCCGCCGGGAAGCCCATCAGCTTCATGTTCTCCTGGAACGTCCGGCCCACTTCGAGCGCCGACGGGCCGCCCTGCGGAAAGCTGGTGTGGGTGGCGTTCCACTCGCCGTACGCGGGCCAGTCCGTCAGCTGCGCCCACACCTTCTCGGCCGGCGCCTCGATCCGTGCCTCCGCGCTGATTTCGGGCATGCGACCACCTCTTCATGTCGGGCTGTGGTGTCGCGGAAAGTAACCGCAGAGGTCGCAACATTCAATACTGACGAGCCGTCAGAATCAGCGCGCCCGGGGCGCGCGGCAAGACGGTGCGCCCCTGCGGGTAAAACGGCCTGATCTCCTCCCCAAGGAGGAGATTCCGGGGTGCGTCGTCCACTCTCCGTGGGACGCCGAAATGGTTCCCCCCGGGGATGACGGCGCACGCCGGGGCTGATGGGGTGGGGGTTGTGCCACCCCGTATCCCCCGACAGCAGGCCGAGGAGCCGGCCGTCGGTACCCGTCCCGACAACGATGCCGGTGTCAGTGCCGAACTGGCAGCGGTGGTCTCGGGCGCGCGCCGCCGGAGTGTGCGGGACGGGGACCGGCAGATCGACACCGCTCATCTGCTGCACTCGCTTCTGGAGCACGACCCCGAGGTTCGCGCCGTCTTCGACGACGGAGCGGAGATCGCCCGTCTGCTCGGCTACCTCGTCCAGCGCAGCATCGGCTACGGCCTGCGCTGGCAGGGCTCCGTCGAGGACTCCGGCGCCGTGCCCGTGGTGCGGGAGGCCGAGGGCTACTCGCCGCTGGCCGCCGAGGCCATGGAATGCGCCGCCGCACGCGCCGCCCGCCGGGACGGGGGCGCGGCCCTCGGGCTCGACCTGCTCGCGGCGATCGTCGCCGATCCGCAGGCCAGGGCCGTCGAGGTGCTCGACCGGGCCGGAATCGACCGGCACGAGGTGCTCGCGCGTGTCGAGGACCGGCTCGTCCGTCCGGGCTGGACCGGCCGCTGACCGGTGCCCGTCCCCCCGTCCATCGGCTGAGACAGGTGTCATCGGGGGTGACGCTCATGTCGTCGCCTGTCATCATGTGCCGGTGCGTACCTCACAGAGCAGTCAGGCCGGCCGTGGCAAGAGCGTCGGGCTCGGTCTCGCGCTCGCGTCCGCCCTCGCCTTCGGGGGGTCCGGGGTCGCCGCGAAGCCGTTGATCGAGGCGGGGCTCGACCCCCTGCACGTGGTGTGGCTGCGGGTGACCGGTGCCGCCCTGGTGATGCTGCCGGTGGCCGTGCGCCACCGCGCGCTGCCGCGCCGTCGTCCCGCGCTGCTCGCCGGGTTCGGGCTGCTGGCCGTGGCCGGGGTGCAGGCCTGCTACTTCGCGGCCATATCCCGGATCCCGGTGGGCGTCGCGCTGCTCGTGGAGTACCTGGCGCCCGCCCTGGTGCTGGGCTGGGTCCGGTTCGTGCAGCGGCGGCCGGTGACGCGTGCGGCCGCGCTCGGCGTGGTCCTCGCGGTGGGCGGGCTCGCGTGTGTCGTCGAGGTCCGGTCGGGTCTGAGCTTCGACGCCCTGGGCCTGCTGCTCGCGCTCGCCGCCGCCTGTTGCCAGGTCGGCTACTTCGTCCTGTCCGACCAGGGCGGCGACGCCGGCGAGGACGCGCCGGACCCTCTGGGCGTCATCGCGTACGGCCTGCTGATCGGCGCCGTCGTCCTCACGGCCGTCGCCCGGCCCTGGTCGATGGACTGGTCCGTGCTGTCGGGCACCGCGCGGATGAACGGCACCCCCGTCGCCGCCGGTGTGCTGCTGGCGTGGATCGTCCTGGTCGCGACCGTCCTCGCCTACGTCACCGGCGTGCTGTCGGTGCGCAGGCTCTCCCCGCAGGTCGCCGGTGTGGTGGCCTGTCTCGAGGCGGTCGTCGCGACCGTCCTGGCCTGGGTGCTGCTCGGCGAGCACCTCTCGGCGCCGCAGATCGTGGGCGGCGCGGTCGTGCTCGTCGGCGCCTTCATCGCCCAGTCCTCGACCCCGGCCAAGAGGTCGACGGATCCGGTGGCGAGCGGCGATCCGGAAAGGGAGCTGTCCGCCCGGGGCACCGGCATCTGAGCAGCGGAGCGGGCAAACGACGGAGAGGGGCCCTCCCCCGTGCGGCCCCCCTCCTCAATGAGCAGCGCCGGCACGGCAGTTGATGTCACACCCGGGCCCTGAGCGGCAGGTGCTGGCGCGCCGTGGCGCCCCACTTGATCGGCATCAGCGCACCGTCAGGTAGTCCGGCACCTCGATGCCGGAGGGCAGGTCACCGTCGGCGACCGGGGCCCCGTACCCCATGTGGAGCGGGACGACGCCGGCCCAGTGGGGGAGGGCGAGGTCCTCCGGCTCGTCGTTCACCCCGCCGGTGCGGAGCTTGGCGGAGACCTCGTCCAGGTCCAGGCGGATCACGGCGGTGGCGGCGAGCTCCTTCTTGTTCGCGGGCCGGGAGTCGGCGGCCCGGCCCGGTACGACGTGGTCGACCAGCGCGTCCAGGGCCGCCCGCTTCTCCTCGGGGTCCGTGACGTCGTGGGCGACGCCGTGCACCACCACCGACCGGTAGTTGATCGAGTGGTGGAAGGCGGAGCGGGCCAGGATCAGCGCGTCGACGTGGGTGACCGTCAGGCACACCGGGAGCCCTGGGTCGGCCTGACCGGTCATCCGCAGCGGACGCGAGCCCGTCGAGCCGTGCACGTACAGCCGCTCGCCGACCCGCCCGTACAGCGTGGGCAGCACCACCGGCCGTCCGTCGCGCACGAAGCCCAGATGGCAGACGTATCCCTCGTCGAGTATCGCGTGCACCAGTTCCCTGTCGTACGACGCCCGGTTCGCCGAGCGCGTGGGGACGGTGCGGTCGGTCGGCGTGTAGGCGGCGGGCGGTGACGTCGGCTGAGCGGTGTCCTGCATGGCGGTCTCCAAGGCGGTCCGTGTTGCGCTCTGCATTGCACTAGTGCATAATCTGCTTTGTGATAGGAGAATACCGGATCGAGGGACGACGCGCAGCTGAGATTGCGGCGAGCGTCGAGCGCGCGGTGGGTTCCGGCGAGCTGGAGCTGGGGCAACTCCTGCCGCCCATGCGCGAGTTGGCGGCAGAGCTGGAGGTGAACCCCAACACCGTCGCGTCCGCCTACCGGATCCTGCGGGAGCGCGGCGTGATCGAGACCGCCGGCCGCCGGGGCAGCCGGGTGCGGTCGAAGCCCGCCACCACGGGGCGCGAGTACGCGCGGATGGACGTGCCGGAGGGGGCGCGGGACGTGGTGAGCGGCAACCCGGACCCGGCGCTGCTGCCCTCGCTGGCCCGCGCCTTCGCGGCCGCGGCCGAGCAGGCCGACCGCAGTCCGGTGTTGTACGGGGACGCCCTGGTGGAGCCGGAGCTGGCCCGGCTCGCCCGCGCGGACCTGGACGCCGACGGGGTACCGGACGGCCCGCTGGCCGTGGCCTCCGGCTCCCTGGACGCCATCGAGCGGGTGCTCGCCGCCCACCTCAAGCCGGGCGACACCGTCGCCGTCGAGGACCCGGGCTGGGGCAGCCTCCTCGACCTGGTCCCGGCGCTCGGTCTGCGCACGGCCCCGGTCGGCGTCGACGACGAGGGCCCGCGCCCCGGCGAGGTGCGCCGCGCCCTCGCCGCCAGCGCCCGCGCGCTGATCGTCACGGACCGCGCCCAGAACCCCACCGGCGCCGCGGTGACGCCCACGCGCGCGCGTGCCCTGCGCGCAGCGCTCGGCGACCACCCGGACACCCTCCTGATCGAGGACGATCACGGCCACGGCATCGTCGACCTGCCCCTGCATCCCCTGGCCGGCGTCACCCGTCACTGGGCCTTCGTCCGCTCGGTCGCCAAGGCCTACGGACCCGACCTGCGCCTGGCCGTCCTCACCGGCGACCAGGTCACCGTCGACCGGGTGAGCGGCCGCCACCGTCTGGGCCCCGGCTGGGTCAGCCGCATCACCCAGCGGGCGGTCGTGCGCCTGTGGTCCGACGGCGCGCACGACCCGCGTGCGGTGGCCGAGGCGTACCGAGAGCGACGCGACCTGCTGATCGGCGCGCTCGCGGACCGCGGGATCGAGGCCCACGGACGCAGCGGCATGAACGTCTGGATCCCGGTCCCCGACGAGACGGCCGCCGTCTCCCGCCTCCTGCACGCGGGATGGGCGGTCTCCCCGGGCGCCCGCTTCCGCATGGCCGCCCCGCCCGGCATCCGCGTCACGATCTCCACTCTCACTCCCGACGAGACCGCCACCTTGGCGGACGCGATCGCCAAGGCCCTGGGCCCGGCTTCGGCACGCACCTACGCATGAGGCCTCCGCAGGCTTGCCCCGGTCACCCTGAGACTCTTCGCCGCGCCTGAGTCAGCGCCGCCCCCGCCAGCACGATCACCGCGCCCACCGGAGTCGACCACCTGAGCGACTCCCCGAGCACCGCCACACCCGCACCGGTGGCGATGACGGGAATGAAGTACGTGACCATCTGGGCCGTGGTCGGCCCCACCTCAGCGACCAGCCCGTACTGGACGAGCACGGCCAGCCCCGTGCCCAGCGCCCCCAGAGCGGCGATCGCGAGCAGCGGAACGACGGCGAAGTGTTCCGGGAACGACGTGAACAGCGGTGTGACGAAGGCCAGTTGCAGGGTCGCCAGCAGCAACTGCGCCCCCGTCAGCGACAGATTCGAGTGACTCGACCCGGCCAGCGTCCGCCGGACGTAGATCCACCCCACGGGATAGCTCAACGAGGCCAGCAGGGCCATCGCCGTACCCCGCGCGTCCAGCCCGTCGAACCCCTGCCACGCGCCGAGGACCGTCAGCACCCCGAGGAACCCGATGCCCAGCCCCGCGACGCGCACCCGCGTCGGCCGGTCCTCGGACAGGGCGACCAGCGAGAGCGCCATCCCCCACAGGGGAGAGGTCGCGTTGCAGATCCCCGCCAGCGTGGAGGGAATCGTCACCTCCGAGTACGCGAACAACGAGAACGGCAGCGCGTTCAGCAAGAACGCGGCGACCGCCAGATGGCCCCACGTGCGCGCGCCGCGCGGCAGCCGCTCCCGCTTCACCGCCATCGCCGCCGCGAGCACCGCGGTGCCGAACACCAGCCGCCCCAGGGTGACCTGGAAGGGCGCGTACCCCTGCGTCCCGACCTTGATGAGAAGGAAGCTGAAGCCCCAGATCAGGGAGAGGGCGCCGAAGCGCAGCCGCCAGTCGGGGGAGGGGCGGCGGGCTGAGGGACGTGCGGGGGCCTCGGTGGGCGCGGTGACGCTGCTCATGACCGTAACGATGCCGCCCACCATCTCGTAGCACAATCGAGATTTCGCGCGAGGTGTCTCGTAGCATTGCTTATATGTTGAACCTGGAGCGCCTGCGCACCCTCGACGCCCTCGCCCGGCACGGCTCGGTCAGTGGCGCGGCGGAAGGACTGCACATCACGACCTCGGCCGTCTCGCAGCAGATGTCCAAGCTGGAACGCGAGGTCGGTCAGCAGTTGCTGGCCAAGAACGGCCGGGGCGTGCGGCTCACGGACGCGGGCCGGCTGCTCGCCGAGCACGCGGCGCGGATCCTCTCCCAGGTCGAGCTCGCCCAGTCCGACCTGGAGGCGCAGCGCGGTCAGGTGGTCGGCGAGCTGCGTCTGGTCGCGTTCCCCACGGCTCTGCGCGGACTCTTCCCCGCCGCGCTCGCCGCCCTGCGCGAGGACCATCCGGCTCTGCGCGTGCGCTCGCGCGAGCTGGAGCCGGAGAACGGGGTCAACGCCGTGCTGCGCGGAGACGCCGACCTCGCCGTGGTGCTCGACTGGTACAACAAACCGCTGCCCATGCCCGAAGGGCTGGCCAAGGCACCGATCCTCGACGACCCCGTGGAGGTCGCCATGCCCGCGGAGCATCCGCTGGCCGGCCGGGACGAGGTCGACCTGGACGACTTCACCGAGGACGAGTGGGTGGTCTGGCCGGAGGGCGAGTTCTGCCACGAGTGGCTGCTCTACACCCTGCGCAGCAAGGGCATCGAGCCGCGGATCGCCCATCGCGCCGAGGAGCACCACACCCAACTCGCCCTGGTGGCGGCCGGATTGGGGGTCTGCGTCGCGCCGCGGCTCGGGCGGGACCCGATGCCGGCCGGGGTGCGGGCGGTGCCCGTGCGGCATCGCGTCCACCGGTACGTCTACGCCGTGTGGCGCGCGGACGCAGACCGCCGCCCGTCGATCCGGGCGGCGGTGGAGGCCCTGCAGCAGGCGGCGCGAAAGGTCGGCTGACCCGGTGACGCGCCGCGCTACAGCGAGCCCAGCTTGCGGAAGTCCCAGGACACGATCTTGTCGGGCGTCAGCCGCACCCAGGCGTGCCGTCCGTCGTGCGGCATCTCCTCCAGGCCGAAGTTCTTGCGGGCGAACAGCGTCTCCGGGACGTCGAGTTCGGCACACAGCTCCCCGGTGCGCGGGAACTCGCCCACGAACTCCACGGTGCCCGACAGCTCCACACCGCGCAGGTCGTCGTACTCCTCGCCGGAGTCGACGACGATCGCGACCCGCTGGTCCCGGCGCAGGTCGGTCCACCGCTTGCTGCGCACCACCGAGTACAGCCAGATCGACGTGCCGTCCCAGGCGAACCACAGGGCGCTGACGTGCGGGACCCCGTCGGCGGACACGGTGGCCACCCGGCAGGTGCGCTGGCCGGTCAGGAACTCGTCCAGCTCGCCCGGCGTCATCATGATCTTGCGGCCGCGACGCTGAGTGACGGTCATGCGTCCCCCTCTTCTCTCACGAAGTGCCAGAGGGTCTCCGATGATCCTCTGACATCACGTCAGAAAAGCATGGGTCGTCTTCCGTCCCCGCGCAATGGCCGCTACGCTCCCCGGCTCCAGCCGCCGGCGACGAGGGGGAACCGTGCCGTCGTACGAACAGCTCAGCGAACTCCTCGATCCGGCGACCACCGTGCTGCTCACCGTCGAGTGCCAGCAGGGTGTCGTCGGCACGGACAGCGCGCTGCCCGAACTCGCCCGGGAGGCGCGGAAGTCGGGGGCACTCGCCAATGTCGCCCGGCTCGTGTCCGCCGCCCACGCGAGCGGTGTCCAGGTCCTGCACGCCATCGCCGAGCGCCGTCCCGACGGCCGCGGCTCCAGTCGCAACGCCCGCCTGTTCCGGGCCGCGGAGCGCCTGCCCGTCCAGCAGTTGGCGGGCACCTCGGCGGTGTGCGTCGCGGCCCCGATCGAGGTCGCCGACGAGGACCTCGTCGTACGGCGGCTGCACGGGCTGTCACCGATCCAGGGCACCGGGGTCGACGCGCTGCTGCGCAACCTGGGCTGCCGCACCCTCGTCGTGACCGGTGTCTCGGCCAACGTGGCGATCCCCAACGCGGTCTTCGACGCGGTCAACCGCGGCTACGGCGTCGTCGTGCCGTCCGACGCCATCGCGGGGGTGCCCTCCGACTACACCCCCGCGATGGTCCGCCACACCCTCGCGCTGGTCGCCACGGTCGCGACCACGGACGCGGTGGTGAGCTGCTTCGAACGATCCCGGCGCGCGCGGGTCAGCCCAGCGTGATCGAGTCCCCGCTCACGGTGACGTTCTGCGCCGTGAGGCCCGTGGTCGCCGGGCCCTTCTTCACGCTGCCGTCGGTGACGGAGAACTCGCTGCCGTGGCAGGGGCAGACGATGACCCCGTTGGAGATGCTGCTCACCGCGCAGCCCTGGTGCGGACACTTGGTCGAGAAGGCCTTGAAGGTGCCCGACGCAGGCTGGGTGACCACCACGGACTTGTCCTTGAAGATCTTGCCCCCGCCCTGGGGGATGTCCGCGGTCTTCGCCAGCGCCGTGCCGCCGCCGGAGCCCGAGCCGGACGAGGCGCTCGCCCCCGAGTCGCCCCCGGTCGTGCCGCCGGTGCTCGCGTTCGCGCCGGCCTGGGTGCCCGAGGAGCCGGAGGAGGAGTTGTCGCTGGAGGATCCGCACGCGGTCAGCGCGACGGCGAGTCCCGCCGCGCCGGCCGCCGCGACGACGGTACGGCGTGCGGGGGCCGGAACGGGCTGGAGCGGTTCGCTGGTCGTCATGCTGACGGTTCCCTTCGTCGTGGGGGCTTGGTGGATCGTCCAGGGGTACGGGGCCCGGGCGCGGGTTGTTCAGACGATGTCGAGATCTAAACGCGTTCGAGTTCAGGGCGGGGTAAACCAGAGCTGTCGGTTCGCTGTCGGCCGGTAACCTGGGGCGATGCTCAAGGAAGTGATCGCGACCCGCTACATCACGCCCCTGCGTGAAGGCGGTTCGCTGCCGGGGCTCGTCGAGGCGGACGACTACGGGACGTACGTCATGAAGTTCACCGGCGCGGGCCAGGGCCGCAAGACTCTGGTGGCGGAGGTCGTCTGCGGCGAACTCGCCCGCCGACTGGGCCTGCGGACGCCCCGGCTGGTGACGATCGGCCTCGATCCGGTGCTGGGGCTCGGTGAGCCGGAGCAGCAGGTGCAGGACCTGCTGAGGGCGAGCGGCGGCACCAACCTCGGCATGGACTTCCTCTCCGGCGCCCTCGGCTTCGACCCGCTCGCCTTCGAGGTGAGCCCCGAGGAAGCCGGACGCATCCTCTGGTTCGACGCGCTGATCAACAACGTCGACCGTTCCTGGCGCAATCCCAACCTGCTGATGTGGCACGGCGAACTGTGGGTCATCGACCACGGCGCCACCATGATCTGGCACCACAACTGGCCCGGCGCCGAGTCCTCCGCCGCCCGCCCCTACGACGCCTCCGACCACGCTCTCGCCCGCTTCCGCCCCGACCTCGCGGGCGCCGCCGCCGAGCTCGCGCCCCACGTCACCGAGGACCTGCTGGCCGAGGTCACCGCCGAGGTGCCGGACGTCTGGCTGGCCGGTGAACCCGGCTTCGACACCCCGGACGAGCTCCGGCGCGCCTACGCGCGCGTGCTGCTCGCCCGCGCCGCCGACGTCCACACGCGCGTGACCGGAATCGAGGAGGGCAAGTGAGCGAGCGCCGCATCCACATGGCCGGTTCCGTCGTCGAACGGCACATCATCCGGGGCAGCGAGGCCAACGAACGGGACGTCTTCGAGTACGCCCTGCTGCGGGTCGTGCCCCGCGTCGAACGCGGCGAGTGCATCAACGCCGGAGTGCTCCTGTACTGCCGCGCCCAGGGGTACGTCGGCGCCCGCATCCATCTGGACGAGGCGCGGCTGCTCGCCCTCGACCCGCACGCCGACGTGGCCGGCGTCCGGGCGGCGCTCGGGGCCGTCGAGCGCGTCTGCGGCGGGGGAGAGGCGGCGGGGCAGGCCGCCGGTGAGGACGCCGGACGGCGCTTCCGCTGGCTCGTCGCGCCGCGCTCCACCGTCGTCCAGCCCGGATCGGTGCACACTGGCCTCACCACCGATCCGGCGGCCGAGACGGAGCGGTTGCTCGACCTGCTGGTGAGGTAATGGATCACACCGGCGCCACATGACGTTGACACCGGGTGCCAGGGCTTCTAGCGTCACGTGCGACGAAGGTACTAAGCGGTCGCTCACCGGGCCGCGGGTTCTCTCAAGGGCGAGGAGAAGCAGCAATGTCCACCACTGAGCAGCGGGTCGCCGTGGTCACCGGCGGAGCGCGGGGAATCGGCGCCGCCACCGCCGTACGACTGGCCGCCGAGGGCCGTGCGGTCGCCGTGATCGACCTCGACGAGGCCGCCTGCAAGGACACCGTGGAGAAGATCACCGCGGCCGGCGGCAGGGCCCTCGCGGTCGGCGCGGACGTCTCCGACGAGGCGCAGGTCGAGGCCGCCGTCGCACGCGTGACCGAGGAGCTGGGCGCGCCGACGATCCTGGTCAACAACGCGGGCGTGCTGCGCGACAACCTGCTGTTCAAGATGAGCGTCGCCGACTGGGACACCGTCATGAACGTGCACCTGCGCGGCGCCTTCCTGATGTCGAGGGCCGTTCAGAAGCACATGGTCGACGCGGGCTTCGGCCGGATCGTCAACCTGTCCTCCTCCTCGGCGCTCGGCAACCGCGGCCAGGTCAACTACTCGGCCGCCAAGGCCGGTCTGCAGGGCTTCACCAAGACCCTCGCCAAGGAACTCGGCAAGTTCGGCATCACCGCCAACGCCGTCGCCCCCGGCTTCATCGCCACCGAGATGACCAAGGCCACCGCCGACCGCGTCGGCATGGGCTTCGAGGACTTCAAGGCCGCGGCCGCCACCCAGATCCCGGTGGCCCGGGTCGGTGAGCCGGACGACATCGCCAACGCCATCGCCTTCTTCACCGGCGAGGCGGCCGGGTTCGTCTCCGGCCAGGTGCTGTACGTCGCCGGCGGACCGCTCGACTAGGAGATTCACGCACCATGACCGAACTGCCCGCACTCTCCGGCAAGGTCGCCGTCGTCACCGGCGCCAGCCGAGGCATCGGCTACGGCGTCGCCGAGGCGCTCGTCGCCCGCGGCGACCGTGTCGCCATCACCGGCCGGGGCGAGGACGCCCTCAAGGAGGCCGTCGACAGGCTCGGCGCCGAGCGCGTCATCGGCATCGCCGGCAAGGCGCACGACCTCGACCACCAGACCGAGGTCGTCGAGCGCACCATGGAGGCCTTCGGCCGCGTCGACTACCTGGTCAACAACGCCGGAACCAACCCGGTCTTCGGCCCGGTCGCCGACCTCGACCTGAACGTGGCCCGCAAGGTCTTCGAGACCAACGTGATCTCGGCGCTCGGCTTCGCCCAGAAGACCTGGCACGCCTGGCAGAAGGACAACGGCGGCGCCATCGTCAACATCGCCTCCGTCGCGGGCCTCGCGCCCTCGCCCTTCATCGCCGCGTACGGCGTCAGCAAGGCCGCGCTGATCAACCTGACCCAGCAGCTGGCGCACGAGTTCGCGCCGAAGGTGCGGGTCAACGCGATCGCGCCGGCCGTGGTGAAGACCCAGTTCGCCAAGGCCCTGTACGAGGGCCGGGAGGCGGAGGCGGCCGCCGCCTACCCGTTGGCCCGGCTGGGGGTGCCCTCCGACATCGGGGGCGCCGCCGCGTTCCTCACCTCCGAGCAGTCCGACTGGATCACCGGCCAGACGCTCGTCGTCGACGGTGGCATCTTCCTGAACGCAGGCGTCGGCTGACAGGGGCGTCGAGACCGTAACCACCGGGCACCCGAGGGCGCCGTTTCCGTCACGGAAACGGCGCCCTCGGCGTCGCAGGGCCCTTCTTCGGGCGGTGGACGGCCGTTGTCAGTGGTCGCCTGTAGGTTCTGAGTCCAGGAAGTGACCGCACGCCGTTTCCGCACATCGTAAGGACGTTGACGTGACCGACATCGCCATGCTGCCCGAGTCCTGGCGCGGGGTTCTGGGTGACGAGCTGCAGCAGCCCTACTTCAAGGAGCTGACGGAGTTCGTCGAGGACGAGCGGGCGAGGGGTCCCGTCTATCCGCCGCGCGAGGAGGTCTTCGCCGCGCTGGACGCCACGCCGTACGACGAGGTCAAGGTCCTCATCCTCGGCCAGGACCCGTACCACGGCGAGGGACAGGGGCACGGCCTGTGCTTCTCGGTCCGGCCCGGCGTCAAGATCCCGCCCTCCCTGCGCAACATCTACAAGGAGATGCACGAGGAGCTGGGCACGCCGATCCCGGACAACGGCTATCTGATGCCCTGGGCCCAGCAGGGCGTGCTGTTGCTCAACGCGGTGCTCACGGTCCGCTCCGGCGAGGCCAACTCGCACAAGGGCAGGGGCTGGGAGCGGTTCACCGACGCGGTGATCCGCGCGGTGGCCGGGCGACCCGACCCGGCGGTCTTCGTGCTGTGGGGCAACTACGCGCAGAAGAAGCTCCCGCTGATCGACGAGAGCCGGCACGTGGTGGTCAAGGGCGCGCACCCCTCGCCGCTGTCCGCGAAGAAGTTCTTCGGCTCCCGCCCGTTCACCCACATCAACGAGGCGGTGGCCGGGCAGGGCCACACACCGATCGACTGGACGATCCCGAACCTGGGCTAGTGCCGCCGCAGGCAACTTGCCCGGTAACGAGCGGCGTCGTGGGGCCCCTCCCGCTCGAGCGAAGTCGAGAGTGGGGGAGCGTCCTCTCGGCGTGCCGGGCGTCGCGACGGGGCGAACGTTGCCTGCGGCGGCGCTAGGGCCCGGGACGGCGGGGGTGATCCGGGAGGCCGGGCCCGGATCACGGCCCGGCCGGTGTCGCCTGACCGAGAATGCCGGTGGCGGGGGTTAGCGTCGGTCGGGACAGCCGACGAGTGGGCGGAGCGCGCGGTGGCCGAGGGACCGGAGCAGACAGCGGCGGACGCCGTGATGACACGGATCGGGCAGGTCGTGATCCTGCAGCACGCGGGGGACCGCGAGGAGGCCCGGCACCGCTTCCTGGCGCTGTGGGCGGAGATCGGCGAGCACGGCGACCCCCTGCACCGCTGCACGCTGGCCCACTACCTGGCCGACGCGCAGGACGACCCCGCCGACGAACTCGCCTGGGACCTGCGGGCCTTGACGGCCGCGGAGGAGCTGACGGACGAGCGGCTCGCCGAGCACGAGGGAGCGCTCGCCGTGCGGGCGCTGTACCCCTCGCTGCATCTGAACCTGGCGGCCGACTACCTGAAACTCGGCCACGGCGGCGCCGCCCGCACCCATCTGCGCCGGGCCCGCACAGCCGCCGCGACCCTCGCGGACGACGGCTACGGCAACGGCGTGCGGGCGGCCATCACCCGACTGGAGCTACGCCTGACCCACCAGGACACCGCCGGCGAAACCGGCTCCTGGGGCCCACCCCGACAACGCCCCTGACCTCCGCCCGGCTCAGGTCAACGGCCGTACGTCTGCGTGCAGATGACGGTTTCCGGGCTGTCCGGTCGCCAGCCGCCGTACCTGCGGCCCAGGGCGCACACGTCGGACTGGTTCTTTGGGACCGGCTTGGTGACGTCGGGGAGGTCGATGTTCGGACTTCTGGAGTGCCGTGGCTCCGGCTGGGGCGGCCGGGGGTGGTGAGGGTGCGAGCGGGGTGCCGGGGGCTTCCCGGCCCCGGCAGGCGCGTCCGCCGCCGGACCGTGCCGTTGCGGTGTCCTCGGCTCGGCGGACGGGGACGGGCCGGTCATCTCCAGCGCCTCCCGGGCCGGCGCCTGTACGATCTGCGGCTCTCCGTCACCGTCAGGGCGCGGAGCCTGCGGCTGGGACGGTGCCGTCGGCGGCGGCCCCGGCACGGCTGGGCGCTGGACCGTGACACAGCCGGAGAGGGCCGAGACAGCCACGGTGACCAGGAGCGTTGCGATGGTCGTCGTTCGATGCATCCGCGCAACAATGACGGCTTCGACGGCCCGCAGGACAGCGGACGAGCGCAGGATGCCCCGCACGGGTGATCTCCCGCCCCTTATGGTGGGTGTGGACCCGCCCCGGCTGACGTCAGTCGCCCGTGGCGCCGTCGATGCGTTCGCGGATCAGGTCGGCGTGCCCGTTGTGCCGGGCATACTCCTCGATCATGTGGGTGTAGATCCAGCGCAGGCTGAACTGCTCACCGGTGCGCCGGTGTCGCCCCTTGGACAGCTCGTCCAGGCCGTGCCCGGCCGTGTGGCGCCGAGCCGCCTCGATCTCGCCCTGCCAGGCGGCGTACGCCTGCGCCCAGGTGTCCGCCTCGGTGAGACGGAACTCGCCGTCCGGGTCGTCCTCGTAGGCGTAGTACAGCGGCGGCGCGTCCTCGTCGGCGAACACCCGGCGGAACCAGCTGCGCTCCACCTCCGCCATGTGCCGCACCAGCCCCATCAGGCTCAGCGTGGAGGGCTCCACGGAGGCCGTCCTGAGCTGGGCGTCGGTCAGGCCCTCGCACTTCCACGCCAGGGTCTGCCGGTGGTAGTCGAGCCAGCCCTCCAGCATGGTGCGTTCGTCGGCGTTGGTCGCGGGTTCACGGCGCTCGGTCGTCATACCCGCATCCTGTCCCAACTCACAGCCCGGCGTCGGGAGCTCCGGTGCGATCGCCGCGCTGCGGTCGCCGCAACCGCCGTATGCTTCGGGCAGGACCCCGGCAGGCACCCGCCAGAGGAGAGCACCCCGTGAAGGTCGGCTGCATCGGACTCGGCGACATCGCGCAGAAGGCCTACCTCCCGGTGCTCGCCCAGCTGGCCGGGGTCGAGCTGCACCTGCAGACCCGGACGCCCGCGACGCTCGACCGGGTCGGCGACAGCCTGCACCTCCCGCGGGACCACCGGCACACGACCCTGGACGCGCTGCTCGCGCAGCATCTGGACGCCGCCTTCGTGCACGCGCCGACCGTGGCGCATCCGGAGATCGTGACGCGGCTGCTGGAGGCGGGCGTGCCGACCTACGTCGACAAGCCGCTCGCCCATCGACTCGCCGACTCCGAGCGGCTGGTGGCGCTCGCCGAACAGCACGGCCTCAGCCTGGCCGTCGGGTTCAACCGGCGCTTCGCGCCCGGCTACGTGCAGTGCGCCGACCATCCGCGCGAGCTGATCCTCATGCAGAAGAACCGGATCGGGCTGCCGGAGGAGCCGCGCTCGATGATCCTCGACGACTTCATCCACGTCGTGGACACCCTGCGCTTCCTGGTGCCCGGGCCGATCGACGACGTCACCGTGCGCGCCCGCGTCGAGGACGGGCTGTTGCACCACGTGGTGCTGCAGCTGTCCGGAGACGGCTTCACCGCGCTCGGCGTGATGAACCGGCTCAGCGGCTCGACGGAGGAGATCCTGGAGGTGTCCGGGCAGGACACCAAGCGCCAGGTCCTCAACCTCGCCGAGGTGATCGACCACAAGGGCCAGCCGACGGTGCGCCGGCGCGGCGACTGGGTGCCGGTGGCCCGCCAACGCGGTATCGAACAGGCGGCGCTGGCCTTCCTGGACGCGGTGCGCGCGGGCAAGGTGCTCAGCGCCCGGGACGCGCTGGCGACTCATGAACTGTGCGAGCGGGTGGTACGTGCGGTTGCGGAGCGGGCCGCCTGAGCCGTCCGGCTCGGGCGCCCTCGGTCACGCACCACAGCGCGAGGACGAGGAGGCAGCCGTGCACGGGCCAGTCGCCGTGGCGGACGTACGGGGTGACGCCGTGCGCCAGTGGTATGTCATATACCACTGAGGTGCTGTCGCTGGTCCCCTGCCACGACCCGATCCGCTCCCCGCTCGGCCCGTACACCGCGGACACGCCCGTGAGCGTCGCGTGGACCATCGCCCGGCCGGTCTCGGCGGCGCGCAGCGCGGCGATCGAGGCGTGCTGTTCGGGGGCCCAGCTGTCCTGGAAACTCGACGTCGAGGACTGCGCCACGAGCACGTCGGCGCCGTCCTCGGCGAGATGACGGCTCATGTCGGGGAACGCCGACTCGAAGCAGACCATCGGTCCGATGCGCAGGCCGTGTCCGACGTTCATCACGACCTGCTCGGCGCCCCGCCTGCGGTCCTCACCGGCCGCCTTGCCGACGGAGGTCGCCCAGCCGAGGAGCCCCCGGGCCGGTATGTACTCGCCGAAGGGCACGAGCCGCATCTTGTCGTAGCGGTCGCCGGTGAGCCCGTCCGGGCCGACGAGGACAGAACTCTTGTATATGCCGGGCTTGTCGGAGCGGCGCGCGTCCACGTTGACGAGGATGTCCGCCCCGGTCGCCCGGGACAGCGCCGCGACCCGCCGGGCGAGGTCGGGCCGGTCACCGAGGTCGTAGCCGACACTGCTCTCGCCCCAGACGATCAGGTCGAGCTGCCGTCCGACGAGCCGGCGCGTGAGCTGCTCCTCGCGTGCGAACCGCTGGGCCGCGCCCTCGACGACGCCGGGCTGGACGACGGCCACGCGCACCCGGCCGTCGGTGGCGGGGCGCGGTGACCACACCCAGGCCGCGGAGGTGGCGGCGGCCGTCGCGACGATGCCGGCCACGGCGGGCACCCGGGACGCGGGCACCGACACCAGGACGGCGACGCAGACGTTGACGGCCACGACGAGGAAGCTGAGCAGCCACACCCCGCCGACGGATGCCAGCCGCAGCGCCGGCTCCACCTGCCACTGGCTGGAGCCGAGCATGCCCCACGGCCCGCCGAGCCCCTGCCAGGACCGCACCAGCTCCACCATCAGCCAACCCGCCGGCAGTACGACCAGCGCCGCCAGACCCCGGCCCGGGCCCTGCACCGCGCCCAGGAAACGCCGTACCAGCCAGCCCCACGGCGCCCACAGTGCGCCCAGGAGCGCCCCGATGACGAAGATGAACACGTTCAGGCTCGGGAACAGCCAGTGGTGCACCGCGACCATGTACCCGAACCCGCCGGCCCAGCCGTCGTACGCCGCCCGCTTCCCGCTCGGCGCCGACCGGACCAGCAGGATCCAGGGCACGAGGGCCACGTACGCGAACCACCACAACGAGGGCGCGGGGAAAGCGAACACGGGCAGGGCGCCGGCCAGCGCGGCCAGCGTCGAGCGCCGCCATGGGGAGGATAGCCATTCACCGAAGTTCCTCATACGGTGCCTCCCTACCCCGCGGTGGCTCCAGTGTGCGTCCTTTCGGTGATCGAGGACAGAGGCGCCGGGATCAGCCGGCCGCCCGCCCGGGCATCCGCCGCCACTTCTCCTGGACGACGACCTCGCGCAACCGCCAGCCGTCGGGCGTCCGCAGCAGCCCGAAGGCGTAGCGCCCGCCGCACACGAAGTCGGGAGCGGCGCCCTCGGCGTCGAACCGCATGGGGTTGACGTAGTCGGCCCTCACCCGGGCCGTGTCGCCGGCGTCCTGTTCCAGGATCCCGAACCGCACCCTGCGGTTGACGATCAGGTGCTGCCGCATCGGGAACACCCGCATGCTCTCCGCGAGCCATGCGGCGACCTTTCCCGCGTCGCCCTCGATGCCGCCGGCGGAGCGGTAGTCCGCGCGCCCGTCGGGGGTGAACAGCGCCCGGTACGCCGTCCAGTCGCCGTCGTCCACCGCCGTCGCGTAGTCGGTGACCATCTCGTCGACGGCCAGTCGGTCCATCACGGTCGCGAGCTCCACGCGCTGCGTCATTCGATCAGTGTTGGGCATGCGCTGTGCCGGGCCAAGGTGTACGGCGATATTCGCCCGCCCCTGACGGGTTCTCAGCGAGGGCTAGAGTGACCGGTGATCATTTCGGTCGGGCTGGAGGGTTCTCCGATGACGCGTTCCATCACCGTGGTCACGGGCGGCAGTCGGGGAATCGGCGCCGCGACCTGTCTGCGGCTCGCGGCGGACGGGCATGACGTGGTGGTCGGGTACGTCCGGGACGCGGGGGCCGCCGAGGAGGTGGCGGCGGGCGTGCGGAAGGCCGGCCGGCGTTCCGTGACCGTGCGGGTGGACGTGGCGGCCGAGGCGGAGGTCGAGCACCTCTTCGAGACGGCGGAACGCGAACTCGGGCGGGTCACGGGGCTGGTGAACAACGCGGGCGTCACCGGTCGCCTGGGCCGCCTCGCCGACACGGACACGGACACGCTGCGACGGGTGGTGGACGTCAACCTCCTCGGCACGCTGCTGTGTTCGCGCCGTGCGGCACAGCTGATGACGGCCCGGGGGAACGGCGCCATCGTGAACGTCTCCTCGGGCGCGGCCACCCTGGGCAGTCCCGGCGAGTACGTCCACTACGCGGCGGCCAAGGCCGGCGTGGACGCCCTGACCCTGGGCCTGGCCAAGGAACTCGGGCCGGACGGCATCCGCGTCAACGCGGTCGCGCCCGGCGCGATCGACACCGAGATGCACGCCGCGATGGGCGATCCCGACCGCGCCCGGCGCATGGCCGCGACGATTCCGCTACGGCGTCCGGGCCGGGCCGAGGAGATCGCCGCGGCCATCGCCTGGCTCCTGTCGCCGGACGCGTCGTACACGACGGGCACGGTGCTGCGGGTGGCGGGCGGCCGTTGAGCTCGCGCTCACTTCAGCCGCGGTGCTCCCGGGAGGCGACCAGCCGCTCGAACGCGGTCGGTCTGGGTCGCCCGGGGAGGAACTCCCTGATGCGCAGGGCGCATTCGCGCGCGGTCTCGACTCCGGTGTCGCACTCGATGTCGTAGAGGCCGTGCGCGTGCACCTGCTCGAGCTGACGGGCGGCGAGTCCGGCGTGCCGGTCGCCGCGCTCGCGCTCCCGGCGCTCCAACTCCTCGACGGGACAGCGAACTCCGACGAACACCACGTCCTGCGGTACCAGGACCGACAGACAGTCCTGCAGCCGCCACTCGGCGCTCAGCACGTGGTCCACGACGACGTTGTTCCCGGCGGCGGCCATCCCGGCGACCGCCCGGTGGAACCCCCGCCAGGTCCGGTGCAGAACGACGTCCAACCGCTCAGCCGGTACCGGGGCGCGCGAGCGCATCGCGTGGAACGCGTCGACCGGCAGGTGGAAGTACGGCCCGTCCAGGAGCTCCAGCAGTTCGCTCGCGATGCTCGACTTGCCCGAACTGGTCGTGCCGTTCAGGAAGATGACGAGGCCGCGGCGTTCGGGAACGCTGTCGAGGTGCCGCACGCGAGGGCTCCGCCGGCCGCTTCAGGCCGCCTTGATGACCTGGGCCCGGATGGCCTGCGCCCACTCGACCACCAGCAGCTCGTACTCCGCGCGCTCCTGGGCCGACAGCGACCCGCCCGCACGCAGCCAGAGCGCACGGATCTGCTCGTTCAGCTCGGCAGCAGACCGCACGGAACCAGGGGCCACGGATTCGGGGGACATGCCGACAAGCCTAGGCGCAAGCACTGACACTGCGCTACCGGGCGGCTACTCATCCCGTATGTCGTTGCTCACGGTTCCATGATCCCCCTACCGCTACTGACTGGACGGTCAGCCCGGCGGCCGGTGGGTCACTCGGGCGCCTCCGCCGTGTGCGGGCTGAGCACACCCGCCGTGACCAGCGCGATGATGACGATCCCCAGGGCGACGCGGTACCAGACGAACGGCATGAAGCTCCTGGTCGAGATGAACTTCATGAACCATGCGATCACCGCGTATCCGGACGCGAAGGCGATCATCGTCGCGAAGAGGGTCGGGCCCCACGAGATGGTGTCGCTCGCCATCGCGTCCTTCACCTCGAACAGGCCGGACGCCAGCACCGCGGGGATCGCGAGGAGGAAGGAGTAGCGGGCCGCGGCCTCCCGCCGGTACCCCATGAACAGGCCCCCGCTGATGGTCGCCCCGGAGCGGGAGACACCGGGGACGAGGGCCATGGACTGGCAGATGCCGTAGACCAGACCGTCCCGCACGCCGAGGTTCTCCAGCGTCTTGCGCTGCTTGGGCGCCCGGTGCCGGCCGCCCGTCTCGTCGCGCGCGGCCAGACGGTCCGCGATGCCGATGACCACGCCGACGGCTATCAGCGTCGTCGCCGTGATCCGCAGATCACGGAACGGCCCCTCGATCTGGTTCTTGAACAGCAGCCCGAGCACACCGATCGGGATCGAGCCGACGATCACCAGCCAGCCCGTCTGCGCGTCGTGGTCCTTGCGCATCTCCTTGCTGACCAGCGAGCGGGACCACGCCGAGGCGATCCGCCCGATGTCCCGCCGGAAGTAGATCGGCACCGCCGTCTCCGTACCGATCTGCGTGATCGCCGTGAAGGCGGCGCCCGGGTCCTTCCAGCCCGAGAAGGCCGCGGTCAGCCGCAGATGCGCGCTGGAGGAGACGGGAAGGAACTCGGTCAGACCCTGGACGAGCCCGAGGATGAGGGATTCAAACCACGACATGGAGGAAGGGAGTCCAAGCGCTCGTCGTGACGGGCGCGACGCGTCGTCACGCCGCCGGGCGGGAAGATCACGGGGTATGCGCCGAAGCCTAGCGGGCGGCCCGCCGCGCCGTGCCACGGGTGTCCCGCCGCCGTGGCTGCGGGGTGGTTGACCTTGTACGGGGGCGGAGCTTACGTTCTCAGGGAGGGGAAAGCGCTTGCTGCCATCTCTCCTCGTAGGCCGCCGTTCCCGGAGGAGCGCTGATCGCGTACATGTCCACGCCCGAGACCCATCCCCGCTCGGCGCCCTTGGCGGGCCGTCGCATCCGGGCCGCCCTCGTCGGTACCGGCGCCATCGGGCGGGGCTCCCACCTGCCCGCGCTCGCCGAGCTCGCCGAGCAGGGCGAGACGGAGGTGGTGGCCGCCGTTGACATCGATGCCACGGCGGTCGAGGAGCTGTGCCGGTCGGCCGGGATCCCGCACGCGTACACCGACCTGGACCGGATGCTGGCCGAGCAGCGGCCCGACCTCGTCAGCATCTGCACCCCGCCGACCCTGCACCGCGAGCAGACGATCGCCGCGCTGCGCGCCGGGGCCTGGGTGTGGTGCGAGAAGCCGCCCGTGCCGACGCTCGCCGACTACGACGCCGTGGCGGCCGAGGAGGGCACGGACGGCGGCCCGTACGCCTCGATCGTCTTCCAGCACCGCTTCGGCTCCGGCACCCGGCATGTACGGCGCCTGCTCGCCGAGGGGGCGCTCGGCCGGCCGCTGGTCGCGCACTGCCAGACGACCTGGTACCGCAACGCCGCCTACTACGCCGTCCCCTGGCGCGGCCGTTGGGAGACCGAGGGCGGCGGCCCGGCGATGGGACACGGCATCCATCAGATGGACCTCCTGCTCGACCTGCTCGGGCCGTGGAGCGAGGTGCGCGCGATGGCCGGCCGCCTGGTGCACGACGTGGAGACCGAGGACGTCTCCACCGCCCTGGTCCGCTTCGAGAACGGTGCCATGGCGACCGTCGTCAACAGCGTGCTGAGCCCTGACGAGGTCAGCCGGATCCGCGTCGACTGCGAGCGCGCCACCGTCGAACTCACCCACCTGTACGGACACAGCAACGCCGACTGGCGCATCACCCCGGCCCCGGACGTGCCCGGCGACGAGGCGGCGGCCTGGCAGGACTTCGGGGCGGACGTGCCCAGCTCGCACCGGGAGCAGCTCAGGGAGCTGGTCGCGAGCATGCGGGCCGGTGAACGGCCGCGCAGCAGCGGCGCCGACGGGCGTGCCGGCCTGGAGCTGATCGCCGCCCTGTACAAGTCGGCGTTCACCGACACGACCGTGCGGGCCGGCGAGATCGGCGCCGGCGACCCGTTCCACACGGCGATGCACGGCGGCGTACCCGGCTGGGCCCCCGCCGCCACCGCCGACCCCGCCGAGCCCGTCGTCACCCAGGAGGTCTCCGCATGAGCGCCCTGCGTCTCGTCCACGCCCACGGTGACCGCATCACCGTCACCGAGCCGGCCACCGGCGTCGACCTGCTCAGCTACGTCTACGCCCCCGAGGCCGCCTGGGAGGCCCCGAAGCCTTACCTCCACCCGATCCGCACCCTGGCCGGCGACGTCGTCACCGACTACCGGCCCAACGACCACCGCTGGCACAAGGGCCTGCAGCTGACCGCCTCGCACCTGTCCGGCGCCAACCTGTGGGGCGGCAACTCCTACGTCCACGGCGAGGGCTACCTCGAACTGCCCGAGCGGGTCGGCTCGATGGCGCACAACGCCTTCGACGAGGTGGCCGCCCACGAGGACCGGGTCGTCATCGCCGAACGGCTGACCTGGCACCCGTACAGCGGCGAACTGTGGGCCGACGAGGAGCGCCGGATCGAGATCCACGACGTCGACCGGGAGTCCGGTTCCTGGGCGCTCACCTGGACCAGTGCCATCACCAACCGCCGTGCCGAGCCGCTGCGGTTCGGCAGTCCGACCACCGCAGGGCGCGAACTCGCGGGCTACACCGGCCTGTTCTGGCGCGGGCCGCGTGCGTTCCGCGAGGGCCGGATCATCGCCCCGGACAGTGAGGGCCCCGGCCTCATGGGCGAACAGGCGGCCTGGCTCGCCTACTCGGGCGAGCACGACGGCACCGACGGCCACGCCACCCTCGTCTTCGCGCACGCCCCCGAGAACGACCACCTGGGCGCCCGGGGCACGCACCCCGCCCACTGGTTCGTCCGCAACGAACCGTTCGCCGCCGTGGCCCCCTCCTGGGCCTTCTACGACGAACTGGAACTGGCCCCCGGTGACACCCTCACCCGCCGCTACCGCGTCGTCGTCGCGGACGGGGCCTGGGAGCGGGACGAGATCGCCAAGTACCTGGAGGCGCACCCGTGGTGAGCGCGGAGGGATTCACCGGCCTGCCCGGCGGGGTCGCGGTGTCGCACCTGTCCGTCTACGACTGGCCCGCCGCCGACGGGGTCTGCGGCGGAACTCCCCATATGCACCTGACCTGTTCGGAGGCGTACGTCGTCACCGGCGGCCGGGGCGCGGTGCAGACCCTCACGACGTCCGGATACGAGGTCACGCCGCTCGCGGCCGGCACGGTCGCCTGGTTCACGCCGGGCACCATCCACCGGCTGGTCAACGAGGACGACCTGCGCATCACGGTCCTGATGCAGAACAGCGGCCTCCCGGAGGCGGGCGACGCGGTCCTGACGCTGCCGCCGCGGTATCTGGCCGACGCCGAGACGTACGCCGCCGTCACCGTGATCCCGGCGGACGCGCCGGAGGAGGAACGGGAGCGGATCGCCCGGACCCGCCGGGACCTGGCCCTGGAGGGCTACCGGGCGTTGCGCGAGGCGGACGGCCCGGAGCCGCTGGCGGCCTTCCACCGCGCCGCCGCGGCCCTGGTGCGGCCCCGGCTCGCCGAGTGGCGCGAACGCTGGGAGCGCGGCGCGCAGGCGGCTGCGGCCGCCACGGGGGAGCAGCTGGACCGCCTCGAGAAGGGCGACGTCACCCACCTCGCCGACGCTGCCGTACGCGCCGAACTGCCCTCCGAACACGGCAGGTTCGGGATGTGCGGGCGGCTGGACGTGTACCCGGGGCCGTGACCGGGCGCCTCGACGACCGGGCGGGTAGCCTGGAGGCGTCGGCTCGCTCAGGCCTCGGGAGGCCCGATGAAGTACGTCGTGTTCTACGAGTCGGCCGACGACCTGGCCGCGAGGGCGCCCGCCTACTTCGCCGCGCACACCGCCCGCTACCAGGAGTTCGTGGAGCGCGGTGAACTGCTGATGATCGGCCCGTTCGGCAACCCCCAGGAAGAGGGCTCGATGGCCGTCTTCACCACGCTCGCGGCGGCCGAGGACTTCGTCGCCGGCGATCCGTTCGTCCTGCAGGGAGTGGTGAAGGCCTGGCACGTCCGCGAGTGGAACGAGGTGCTCGTCCCGTCCTGACCTCCGGCGGACCCTAGGCCGCGGTGGGGCCTGAGACCGTCCAGCCCTCGGCCTGCGGGTGCGCCGTCAGGTCCTCGTGGCGGACCGGCGCGCCGCAGGCCTCGCAGGTGACCACCGGCACCAACTCGTGGCCGCAGATGTGCTCGACCACCATGGGGAGGTCGACGCCGTCGCGTACGTGGCGGTCGCCCCACTCCTTCAGCGTCATCAGGACCGGCTCCAGTTCAAGGCCCGCCTGCGTCGGCCGGTACTCGAAGCGCTGCGGGCGCTCGCTGTAGGCGCGCCTGGTCAGGATCCCTGCGTCGACCAGGCGGCGCAGGCGGGTGGCGAGGACGTCACGCGGGGCGCCGATGTTGCGTACCAGTTGGTCGAAGCGGCCGTTGCCCAGGCACACCTCCCGCAGAACGAGCAGGGAGTACTTCTCGCCGACGATCGCCAGGGCGTCAGCGATCGAGCAGGGCCGCGGGTCCTTCGGTGCTGCCATGCGCACAGTCTAGGGGAGATCCAGGTGAGGGTTTGATTTTCCAACTCACTGGGCTACTGTGAGTTTGGATTTCCTACTCACCAGTAAGCCCCCATCGCCTATCCCATTCACCTAGCCCATTCACCTATCCGCCCATTCCCCTACCCGATCAACTACCGCCGTCGTGGAGGCCCGCACCATGCGTGACGCAGTCATCGTCGAAGCCGTACGCACCCCGATAGGCAAGGGCAAGCCGGGCGGCGCCCTCGCGCACGTCCATCCCGTCGAACTCCTCGCCCACACCCTGCGCACGCTCGTCGAGCGCTCCGGCGTCGACCCGGCGCTGATCGACGACGTCATCGGCGGAACCGTCGACCAGGTCGGCGAACAGGCCATGAACACCACCCGCTACGCCGTCCTGTCGGCGGGCTTCCCGGACACGGTCCCGGCGACCACGGTGGACCGCCAGTGCGGCTCGTCCCAGCAGGCCGTGCACTTCGCGGCCCAGGGCGTCATCTCCGGCGCCTACGACATCGTCGTGGCCTGTGGCGTCGAGTCCATGAGCCGTGTGCCGATGTGGTCGAACGTGCCCGCGGGCAAGGACCCCTTCGGACCCGGTGTCGCCGAGCGCTACCCGGAAGGCCTGGTCCCGCAGGGCATCAGCGCCGAGCTGATCGCCGCCAAGTGGTCGATCACCCGCGAGCAGATGGACAGCTTCGCCCTCTCCTCGCACCGCAAGGCGGCCGAGGCCTGGACCAACGGCCTCTTCGACGCCGAGGTGGCGCCCCTGGAGGGCGTCACGCGCGACGAGTGCGTTCGTCCGGACAGCACCCCCGAGGTCCTGGCCGGCCTCAGGCCCGCCTTCCACGACCCCGGTTTCGCCGAGCGCTTCCCGCAGATCGAGTGGGGCGTCACGGCGGCCAACTCCAGCCCCGTCAACGACGGCGCATCCGCCGTCCTCATCACCTCCGCCGAGACCGCCGCCCGCCTCGGACTGCGCCCGCTCGCCCGCCTGCACAGCTTCGCCGTCACGGGTTCCGACCCGCTGCTGATGCTCACCGGGGTCATTCCGGCGACGGAGAAGGTCCTGCGCAGGGCGGACCTCACGGTGGACGACATCGACCTGTTCGAGGTCAACGAGGCGTTCTCCAGCGTCGTCCTGGCCTGGCAGCAGGAGACCGGCGCCGACCTCACCAAGGTCAACGTGCACGGCGGCGCGATCGCCCTGGGACACCCCCTGGGCGCGAGCGGCACCCGCCTGACGACCACCCTCGTGCACGCCATGCGCGCGCGGGGCGCCCGCTACGCCCTGCAGACGATGTGCGAGGCGGGCGGACTGGCCAACGCGATGATCCTGGAAGCCGCGTAAGGGGTCAGGCGCCCCGGATCTGGTGCCGCTTGCGCCAGGCCACCACCGCTCCCGCCAGCGCCGGCAGGGCGATGCAGGCCATCGCGATCAGGAAGGCGGGCGAGGTCGGCGCCGAGGCGCGGGCGCCTGCGACGACGTACGCGGCGGTGTTCGGGATGGAGCCGAGCGCCGTCGCGAGCAGGAAGGGCGCCCAGCCCATGCGGGAGACGGCGGCACAGTAGTTCGCCGCCCAGAACGGCACCCCCGGAAAGAGCCGGGCCGCCATCATCGAGCGGAAGCCGTGCCTGCTGAGCTGGCCGTCGGCCGCCTTCAGCAGCCGGCCGCGCAGCAGCGGGCGCAGCGCGTCCTGCCCGAGGACGCGGCCCAGGCCGAAGGCGATCCCGGCGCCGAGCACCGTGCCCACCAGGGTCGTGCCGATGCCCAGTTGGGAGCCGAACAGCGCGCCCGCCGCGAGGTTCAGCAGCGGCCGCGGCACGAACGCCACCGTGCACAGCCCGTACGCCCCCGCGAAGACCACGGCCGCCGTGGGACCTCCCAGTTGCGGAGGCCAGCCGTCAGCCAGCAACCTTTGCGGCTCGAAGAGCAGCACACAGGTCGCAGCGGTGGCGAGCAGGACGAGCAGCAGGGACAGCCGCGACCAGGGCGAGCGCAGCACGCGCGTGCAGCGCGTCCGCAGGCCCGGCGGTGCGGGGACGACGACGGCGAGCTCCGTGGCGGCGGCCCGGGGAGAGGCCGTGGCGGTGCCCCCAGAGCGGGTGTGGGCATCGAGCATCCGGCGACACTAACCGACGCACGTGTCTGATCGCCGTATGGTTCCTTCTATGAGCGTCACAGATGTGGTCGCCCCGGGTGTGCCGTTCAGCACACTCGCCGACACCGTCCTTGAGCGGCTCACCGTCGGCTACGCGTCCGCGGCGGACCCGGAACGGGCGGCGTCCATGCGCGCGTACATGAAGGACGTGGCGCCCTTCCTGGGCCTGGCCACACCCGTGCGCCGGGCCCTGTCCCGCACCGTCGTCGCCGGCCTGCCCCGCCCCGACGAGTCCGACTGCACCGCGATCGCCCTGCGCTGCTGGCAGTTGCCGGAACGCGAGTACCACTACTTCGCCGTCGACTACCTGCGCCGGCACGTGCGCGTGTGCTCCTCCGCCTTCCTCCCGGTTGCCCGGCGGCTGATCGTCACCACCTCCTGGTGGGACACCGTCGACCTGCTCGCCGCGCACGTCGTGGGCGCCCTCGTCGCGGCCGACCCGGCACTGAAGACGGACATGGACGCCTGGATCGCCGACGACGACCTGTGGATCGCCCGCTCCGCCCTGCTCCACCAACTCCGTTACAGGGAACACACCGACACCGAGCGCCTCTTCACCTACTGTCTGCGCCAGTCCGCCCACCCCGACTTCTTCGTCCGCAAGGCGATCGGCTGGTGCCTGCGCGAGTACGCCAAGACCGACCCGGAAGCCGTGCGGGCGTTCCTGGCGCGGGAGCGGGGCAGGTTCGCGCCGCTGTCGGTGCGGGAGGCCCTGAAGAACATCGGGCCCTGAACTCCCCTTCGTCCGCCGATGTGCTGAAAAACCATTCGACGCCGGACAGGACGTCGGCGATGATCGACCCCATGTTCCGGCACGCCTTCGTCCTCGCAGCATCCGCAGTCGCGGATGCGCCGAAGGCTGCCGTCCTGATCCTCCTGGCCGCAGCCGACGGCGCCCGAAGCTGACCCTCTCCGGATCGTCCGGCGGACCCCGCGAGGGGAGGGTCGGCCAGTCCCCGGGGTCCCGCGTTTCTTCTTCACGGCTGAGAGGCTTCGAGGTACAGCCATGCCCAAGACGGCGTACGTGCGCACCAAACCGCACCTGAACATCGGCACCATCGGCCATGTCGACCATGGCAAGACCACCCTGACCGCCGCCATCACCAAGGTGCTGGCCGAGCGCGGCACCGGCACGTTCGTGCCCTTCGACCGCATCGACCGCGCCCCGGAGGAGATCGACCGCGGCATCACCATCAACATCGCGCACGTCGAGTACGAGACCGACACCCGGCACTACGCGCACGTGGACATGCCGGGCCATGCCGACTACGTCAAGAACATGGTCACCGGGGCCGCGCAGCTCGACGGGGCGATCCTCGTCGTCTCCGCCCTCGACGGGATCATGCCGCAGACCGCCGAACACGTGCTGCTCGCCCGGCAGGTGGGCGTCGACCACCTCGTCGTCGCCCTCAACAAGGCCGACGTGGGCGACGAGGAGCTCATCGACCTCGTCGAGCTGGAGGTCCGAGAGCTGCTCACCGCGCAGGGGTACGGCGGCGACGCGGTGCCCGTCGTACGGGTCTCCGGGCTGAAGGCCCTGGAGGGCGACCCGCGCTGGACGGCGTCCGTCGAGGCGCTGCTCGACGCCGTGGACACGTATGTGCCCATGCCCGAGCGGTACCTGGACGCGCCGTTCCTGCTGCCGGTGGAGAACGTGCTCACCATCACCGGCCGCGGCACGGTGGTGACCGGCGCGGTCGAGCGGGGAGTCGTCCGCGTGGGCGACCGGGTCGAAGTCCTCGGCGCCGGTGTCGAGACCGTCGTCACCGGCTTGGAGACCTTCGGCAAGCCCATGGACGAGGCGCAGGCCGGGGACAACGTGGCGCTGCTGCTGCGGGGTGTCCCCCGGGACGCGGTCCGGCGCGGGCACGTCGTGGCGGCGCCGGGGAGCGTGGTGCCGGGGCGGCGGTTCTCGGCGCGGGTGTACGTGCTGTCCGCGCGCGAGGGCGGTCGTACGACGCCTGTGTCCACGGGGTACCGGCCGCAGTTCTACATCCGTACCGCGGATGTGGTGGGTGACGTCGACCTCGGTGACGTCGCCGTCGCGCGGCCCGGTGACACGGTCACGATGACGGTCGAGCTCGGGCGGGACGTGCCCTTGGAGGCGGGGCTGGGCTTCGCCATCCGTGAGGGCGGGCGGACCGTGGGGGCCGGAACCGTCACCGGGGTGGAGTGAGGTCGGGGTGTGGGGACCGCAGTCCCCACACCCCTTCTCGGCGTTTCCCGGCCGCACAATGGAGTCGTGACCGAACCCATCCCCGTCAGCAGGACCACCGACCTCGGGGTCGCCAAGCTCATGCCCGATGTCGATCGGGAGCGGGCCTGGCTGCTGACCGTCGACGGGGCGCCGCAGTCGTACGTGGATCTGGACGAGCCGGAGCATCTGGAGTTCGAGTACGCGCGGCGGCTCGGGCATGTGCTGGACCTCGTCGGGGAGCCCGGGCGTCCGCTGGACGTGCTGCATCTCGGTGGGGGCGCGCTCACGTTGCCCCGGTACGTCGCCGCCACCCGCCCTGGTTCACGGCAGGACGTCGTCGAGGCGGACGGGGGCTTGCTGGAGCTGGTCGTGGAGCATCTGCCGCTCCCCGACGGCGCCTCGGTCGCCCTGCACACCGCGGACGCCCGCGCCTGGCTGGAAGCCGCCCCCGCGGACTCCGCGGACGTCATCGTCGCCGACGTCTTCGGCGGCTCCCGCGTGCCGGCCCACCTCACCTCCGTCGCCTACGCCCACGTGGCGAACCGCGTCCTGCGCGAGGGCGGCGTCTACCTGGCCAACCTCGCCGACGCCGCGCCCTTCGGCTTCCTGCGCTCCCAACTCGCCACGTTCGCCGAGGCGTTCGAGGAGCTCGTGCTGATCGCCGAACCGGCCGTCCTGCGCGGGCGCCGGTTCGGCAACGCCGTCCTCGTCGCCGCGCACCACCCCGTCGACACGTTCACCCTGGCTCGCCGCACCGCCGCCGACGCCTTCCCGGCCCGGGTCGAACACGGGTCCGGCCTACGGGACTTCGTCGACGGCGCGCGACCGGTCCGGGACGAGGACGCCGTACCGTCGCCGGAGCCCCCGGAGGGGGCGTTCGGCATCGGCTGAGCCGGCGTTCAGCCGCCAGTGGGCGGCTCCTTCGTCAACCGCACCGTGCTCATGATCTTCATGATGGTCGCGTCCGGGACCTCGCCCTTGACGCCCGTCGCGCCGTAGAGGTTCCAGGCGACGAAGTCCCCGGCGGAGTTCTTGAAGCCGAACGTCACGGCCTTGCCGTCACTGTCGCACTTGGACTTGCCGATCTGCGGGTTGTGCTTCGACCGGGCCCAGGCGTAGCTGCCGGCGATGCCGGAGGCGGTCGTGAACTTCTTGGCCTTCTTGTCGAAGGTGATGCTCTTCTTGTCCGGCTGCGTGTAGCCGCCGAAGACCCACCAGGGCACCTGGTTGACGGCCACCTCGTCGGTGTTCTTGGCGCCGTCCGCGCCCTTGGTGCCCACGGCCGCGAGCGCGGTGTCCTCGGTGCGGCCGTCCTTGTCGTCGTCGGAGGTGCACCACTTGGACTTGTAGTACGCCGGCGCCGACATCGTGATGAGCGGCTTGCTGCCGGCGTCCTTGCTCTTGTCCTCGAAGCCGATCAGGGTCCCGGGCGTCTCCACCTCCCAGTCGGCCGGTACGTCGAAGGCGGTGCCCCACTTGGGGTTCACCACGACCTTCCAGCCGGCGACGGTCGCCTTCTCGGTGTCGCCACCACGCGGGTTGTCCCCGGAGCCGGTGGGGGACCGGCTGGGGTCGGCCGACGCACTCGCGGACTGCCCGGCGTGCTTGTCGCCGCCCGAACCGCCGTTCGCCTTGTCGTCGCTGCCACCCCTCAGCACCACGGCGGCCGTGACCCCGGCCGCCACGACCACGGCCGTCGCAGCCAGGATCGCGACCAACTTCGTCCGGTTGCCCCCGCTGCCGCTCGGCGGCTGCGGCGCGCCCACCGGCCCCGGCGGCCCCCACTGCGGTTGCTGCGCATAGGGGTTGGGCTGCTGGAACCCTGGCTGCTGGTACGGATTCGGCTGCTGGTACCCCGGCTGCTGGTACGGGTTGTGCTGTCCCTGCGGGACCTGCGGGCCCGGTCCTTGCGGAACCGGTCCCTGCGGGTTCTGCTCGCCCCCTGGCGGCTGCTGTCCTGGCCACATGGGCAGCAACCCTAGTGCCGCCGGGGACACGATTCGGTCACTGTGGCTCACCAACGCCGTTGCGGGGCCGGAGCGACGATCGTCACACCGCTCTGGCCAGCCAGGCTACTCGTGAGTAACGTGCTGGTCATGAGCGCAGATCAGATGTCCGTCGGTGAGCTGCTGGCCGCGACGGTGCCGATGGCCCGGACGTTGAACCTGGAGTTCCAGGAGACCACGCCGGACCGGGCCGTGGTGGTCCTGCCGGACCAGGGCGAGTACCACAACCACGTGGGCGGGCCGCACGCCGGCGCGATGTTCACGCTCGGCGAGTCCGCGAGCGGGGCGATCGTGCTGGCCGCCTTCGGGGAGCAGCTCGCCCGGGCCGTTCCGCTCGCCGTCAGCGCCGAGATCGCCTACCGCAAGCTGGCGATGGGGACCGTCACCGCGACCGCCACCCTCGGCCGCCCCGCCGCCGACGTCGTCGCGGAACTGGACGCGGGGGAGCGCCCCGAGTTCCCGGTGTCGATCGAGATCCGGCGCGCCGACGGTGCGGTGACCGGCGAGATGACCGTCGTGTGGACATTGCGTCCTCATGGCTGAGATCGCCGCCGCGTGGGCCGTGCGCCCGGGTGTCTGAGCGGCGGTGAGGTGTGAAGGGCCCGGGGGTACGTCCGTCCCCCGGGCCCTCGTCGTGGGGTCAGGCGGCGTGGCGGCGGCGTCCGTCGGCGGTGCCGCTGTCCAGGCCGGCCACGAACTCCTTGAGCCAGGCGACGAATTCGGGACCGAGGTCGTCCCGGTCGCAGGCCAACCGGACGACGGTGCGCAGGTAGTCGGCCTTGTCGCCGGTGTCGTAGCGCAGCCCGTCGAAGACGACTCCGTGCACGGTGCCGCCCGCGGCCAGCTCCTGGAGGGCGTCCGTCAGCTGGATCTCGCCGCCCCGGCCCGGCGGGGTGCGCTCGAGCGTGTCGAAGACTGCCGGGTCGAGGACGTAGCGGCCGATGACGGCGTAGCGGCTCGGCGCGTCCGCGCGTGACGGTTTCTCCACCAGACCGGTGACCCGGACGACGTCGTCCTCGGCGGTGGCCTCCACGGCCGCGCAGCCGTAGAGGGGGATCTGCTCCGGCGGCACCTCCATCAGGGCCACGACGCTGCCCGAGTAGTGGTCGCGTACGTCCAGCATCCGGCCCAGCAGGCTCTCGCGCGGGTCGATCAGGTCGTCGCCGAGCAGGACGGCGAAGGGCTGGTCGCCGACGTGGCGGCGGGCGCACAGCACGGCGTGCCCGAGGCCGAGCGGCTCGCCCTGGCGGATGTGGTGGATGTTGGCCAGCCGGGCCGGATCGCGCACGGCGTCCAGCCGTACCGCGTCTCCCTTGGCGGCGAGGGCCTGCTCCAGTTCGAAGGCGTTGTCGAAGTGGTCCTCGATGGCACGCTTGTGGCGGCCGGTGACCATCAGCACGTCGTCGAGCCCGGCCGCGGCCGCCTCCTCGACGACGTACTGGATGGCCGGCTTGTCGACGACGGGCAGCATCTCCTTCGGAGTGGCCTTGGTCGCGGGCAGGAACCGGGTGCCGAGTCCGGCGGCCGGGACGACGGCTTTGCGGACGCCGAGGACGCTGGGGGCGGGGACGGGGGCGCTCGAAGCGTGGGGGGCGATCATGCGGCCGATGCTGCCCCACGGGGATGAGAACTCACCCGGAGAATCCTCAGAGCGCGCTGTGGGTCTCGTCCGACAGCCGGTCAGAAGTTGGAGGTTTCGTGTGCCAATGACGCCCGCGTGTACACAACTTTTCTGGAGTTTCTGCTGTTTGAACTTCGGTCACTCGAACTCCTTGTTTCGTGTACGTCAATTGTGCGAAAGTGAGCGGCCCTATGGCGGTGAGTAACTCGCGCGGCATAGGTATGCACCAATCAGGCACCTGCTTTCCGACGGACGTGCGTATTCCACCTGCCGTCCTGCGGCTTGGAAGGAATTGGTTCAGTGCAATCCCCCTACCCCCCACGACCCCCCTACCCGCCGCGTCCCGGATCGGGTCCGGCGGAGTCCGACCGCGACCTCGTCGCGCAACTGGGACAGCGTGCGAACGGTGCCCGCGCGGGCGCGTTGCTGCTGGCCCGGCACTGGCGGGCGACGTACGACTACGCCTCCGTCTGCCTGACCACCACGGAGAGTTCCGCCGCCATGGTCGCCGCCGCGGCGTTCCATCGTGTGCTCGGCAGGCCCGCCCCCGGCGCCCTTCGACCCCAACTCCTCACGGCGGTACGGGACGCGGCCAAGGAGTGGGCGGCGGACGACGTCATTTCCGTTCTGCTGCCGGAACTCCGCAAACCGACCGGCGGTCGTGGGCTGCGTGCCGCTCGCTCCGTGACGCCCGAAAGGCGGCAGTTGGCCGAGCGGGCATTCCGGGCCCTTCCGGGGGCCTCGCAATGCCTGTTGTGGCATACCGAGGTCGAGGCCGAACCCATAACCATACCAGCCGGTCTGTTGGGGGTGGACACGCCCACCGCCGTTGCCGCCCTGGAGCAGGCGCGCGAACAATTCCGCAGCGGCTGCGTACGCGCCCACCGGGAACTCGCGCCCGGCAAGGAGTGCCGCTTCTACAACCGCCTCCTGGACGTCCCGATCCGCCGTGGCGGTGCCCTCCTCCCGGACGTCGAGCAGCATCTTCGGGACTGCCGCTACTGCCGCCACGCGGCCGAGCAGCTCAGCCACTTCGAGGGCGGCCTGGAGGTGCTCCTCGCCGAGACCGTCCTCGGCTGGGGCGCCCGGCGCTACCTCGACTCCCGGCCCGGCCGTGGCGGCGACTCCGCGGCGCGGCCCGGACGTCCGGCGGGGGGCGGCCGGCATCGGCCCACCCCACCGCGCAGGCACACCAAGGCCCTTGTGGTGGGGGTCGGCCTGACCGCCGTGGCCCTGCTCGCGACCGTCCTCGTCACCAAGGGCTGGACGGACGACAACGGTGTCCCGCATCCGCACGTGACCTGGGACGCGGTGAGCAGCAGTTCCCTGGCTCCTGCGCACTCAGCGGCGGCCGGGTCGGCGTCGCCGGCCTCCGCCGGTGAGCCCGTGGAGATCGGCCGGGGCAGGCTCCGCGCCACGGGCCGGGGCCTGTGCCTCGGCGTCGACGGCGGCCGGGCCGGGGCCGGGGCGGCGGCCGTGCTGGCGGCCTGCTCCTCCGCGGCGTCACAGCAGTGGTCGTACGGGGACGACGGGCTGCTGCGCAGCGGCGCCGACCCCAGCCTCTGTCTGGACGCCGACGCCCGCGCCGTCGTCCTGGCCGGTTGCGTCGTCCACGCGGGGGAGGTGCGCTACGACTTCACCGTGCGCGGGGAGTTGCTGGTGCGCGGGAGCGAGGGGCTGCTGATCGCACCCGGCAAGGAAAGTGACGTCGTGGTCGCCGAACGGGACGGCTCGGCCGGGCAGCGCTGGGTGCTCGAGGTCGGCGGCGGAGCGCTCCCACCGCAGAAGACACGGCAGGCGAAGCAGCCGGGCGGATCCGCGGACAGCCGCTCCATCGGGGGCCAGGAGGCGACGGAGGCGACGCCGCCCGCGCCCGGCGGCCACCTTCAGCGACAGGCGCCCAGGGCCGAGCAGTACCGGCCGAAGATCGCCCCTGTCGCCGACAGGACCCGGCCCACCGTGGTGCCGGCGCCGCTCGCCCGGGTCCGGACCCTGACGACGGACACCCTGGACGCCGTCACGACCACGCTCGGGTCCGTCCTTCACTGACCGGCACCCGAGCCTCGCCGGGGCCGCCCGCCCAGGGGTGGCCCCGGCTTCGTGTCCGTCGAAACCTCCGTCCCCTGTGGATCCTTCGACTCTTGTGGGCATTCCACGCCTTTCATGTTCGCGTCATTGACACGAGTCACCCGCGGTCATAGTTTTCCCGCCGCGCCACTGGTGTCCAACGGCTCGTCACCGGTCTCTTACGCACGCCGCGTTCAGATGCCGAACGCGGGCCGGGACGCCGCGGCGTGAGAGCGGTCCACAACGTCGTGCCCGCACACCGAAGGAGTGACGGCTCATGTCCGAAACCGTCTCCCGGCGATCCGCCCTGCGTCTGATGGGCGGCGCGATCACCGTCGCCGCAGCGGCCACCGGCACCCTGACGCCCCCCGCACATGCCCTCGCCAGACCCGAGGCGGGGGCCGGCCCCCGCGTCGAGAGCCTCCTCGCCAGGCTCACCCTCGACGAGAAGATCTCCCTGCTGCACGGCGCCACCGACCCCGCCTCGCTCGGCCAGGCCGGCTACGTCCCCGGCGTCCAGCGCCTCGGCATACCGCCCCTGCGCCTGACCGACGGCCCGGCCGGCGTCCGCGTCACCCGCCATGCCACCGCCCTGCCCGCGCCCGTCCTGCTCGCCTCCGCCTTCGACCCCGAACTCGCCCGGCGCTACGGCCAGGTCGTCGGCCGCGAGGGCCGTGCCCTCGGCCAGGACGTGCTGCTCTCCCCGATGGTCAACCTCGTCCGCACCCCGTACGCGGGCCGCAACTTCGAGACCCTCGGTGAGGACCCGCTGCTCGCCTCCGACCTGGTCGCCGCCGAGATCAAGGGCATCCAGGGCGAACACCTCATCGCCACCGTCAAGCACTTCGCGATGAACAACCAGGAGCAGGACCGCATGTCCATCGACGTGCGGGTCGACGAACAGACCCTGCACGAGCTGGAGTTGCGCGGCTTCGAAGCGGCCGTCGACGCGGGGGCGGGCGCCGTGATGGGCGCCTACAACAAGGTCAACGGCACCTTCGCCTGCGAGAACAGGACGCTGCTCACCGGCATCCTGCGCGACCAGTGGGGCTTCGAAGGCTGGGTGATGACCGACTGGTTCGCCGCGCACAGCACCGCCCGGGCGATCACGGCCGGCCTCGACATGGAGATGCCCGACGGCACCTACTTCGGTACGGCGCTCAAGTCGGCCGTACAGAACGGCAGCGTGCCCGAGCGCTACGTCGACCGGGCCGTGCGCCGCATCCTCTCGGTCATGGACCGCTTCGGGCTGCTCGACGGCAGCGTGCCGCCCCGTCCGGCCCGTGACGCGCGGGCGGGTGCGGCCGTGGCCCTGGAGGTCGCCAAGGCGGGCGCCACCCTCCTGCGCAACGAACACCACACCCTCCCGCTCGCCCCGGGCGACACGGTCGCGGTGATCGGCCCGACGGGCGGCCTGCCCTTCGTCAGCGGCGGCGGCAGCGCCCATGTCGTCCCCGACCACGCGGACAGCCCCCTCGACGCCATCAAGGCCCGCGCCGGCAAGGTCACTTACGCGCTCGGCGAGGACCTGTTCGGCAAGCCGATCCCGGCGGGCACGCTGAGCCCCGCCTTCGACAGCGAGGGACAGAAGGTCGGCGCCGGCAAGATCTGGACCTACGACGGCACGCTCACCGTCGCCGAGCCCGACGAGTGGACGTTCGTCCTGCACTTCTCCTCCGCGCCCACCGCCCGCCCCAAGGTCCTGCTCGACGGCACGGAGCTGTTCCCGCAGGCGGCAGGGTTCGGCGAGTACTTCCAGGGCGGCCTCGTCTCGGCCGACCCCGACGGGCTGTCCGTGCGCCGCAGGACCCTGACGCTCGCCAAGGGCGCCCACACCCTGCACGTCACCGCGCAGGGCGGAGCCGACGGAATGCTGTTCCGGCTGCGCAGGATCACCGGCGCGACCCGCGCCCAGGACGTCGCCGAGGCCGTCACCGCCGCCCGCGGCGCCCGTGATGTCGTCCTGTTCGCCTACGAGGACGCCACCGAGGGCCTGGACCGTACGACGATCGCCCTGCCCGGTCACCAGCAGCAGCTGATCGAGGCCGTCACGAAGGCCAACGCGCGCACCACGGTCGTCCTCAACACCTCGTCCTCGACGTCGATGCCCTGGCTGGAGGCGACCGGCGCCGTGCTCCAGATGTACTACCCGGGCCAGGAGGGCGCGGCCGCCACCGCCGCCGTCCTTTACGGGGAGTGCGACCCCGGCGGCCGCCTTCCCCAGTCCTTCCCGGCCGACGACGCCCACCACCCCGTCGCCGGTGATCCCCGCCGCTATCCCGGGGTGAACGGCACCGAGGAGTACTCCGAAGGCATCCACGTCGGCTACCGCTGGTACGACGCCGAGGGCGTGCGGCCGCTGTTCCCCTTCGGGCACGGACTGTCGTACACCTCCTTCGTCTACGACGACCTGCGTGTGCGCCGGAGCGGGCGCAGACTGGTGGTGTCCTTCGAGGTCCGCAACACCGGGCGCCGGGACGGCATCGCGGTCCCGCAGGTCTATGTCGGGCCCTCGCCCCACCTCCGACTCGCGCAGGCGGTACGGGTGTTGGGCGGATACCGCCGGGTGGCGCTGCGGGCGGGGGAGCGGCGGCGCGTCGAGGTGGAGGTCGCCGCACGCACCCTGTCCTCCTGGGACCCGAAGCGCCACCGCTGGGTGCTCGGGACCGGTCGGCGCACCGTGTGGCTCGGGGCGTCCTCGCGTGATCTGCGGCTGCGGACGAGCATGGAGGTGGGCGCGTGATACGGCGCATCGCCATCGCCCTGACGGCCCTCGCGGCGGCGCTCGTCGCGCCCGCGCCGGTGGCCCGGGCGGCAACCCACGGTGACGGTCCGGTCGTTCGCACCCAGGCGGGCCTGGTGCGCGGCGAGACCACCGCGGAGGGGCGGCAGTTCCTCGGCATCCCGTACGCCCAGCCGCCGGTCGGCAGCCTCCGTTGGCGCGGCCCGCGGCCCGTCCGGCCCTGGCACGGGGTGCGCTCCGCGCAGGGCTTCGGCGACAAGTGCGTCCAGACGTCGAGTTGGGATCCCGGCTACGAACAGCCGTCGTACACCGAGGACTGCCTCGATCTGAACGTGTACGTTCCCGAGGGCTCGACTCACCGACCGGTCCTCGTCTGGTTCCACGGCGGCGGCCTGACCGCCGGCGCCGGACAGGACGTCGTCCCCGACACCTTCGCCCGGCAGACCGGGACGGTCGTCGTGACCGTCAACTACCGTCTCGGCGCGATGGGGTTCCTCGCCGCGGCCGGCCTCGACAAGGAGGCGCGCGACGGGGTCTCCGGCAACTTCGGGATGCTGGATCAGCAGGCCGCGCTGCGCTGGGTGCGCGCCAACGTCGGCCGCTTCGGCGGTGATCCCGGTCGTGTCACCATCGCCGGCGAGTCGGCGGGCGGCCGCTCGGTCTGCACCCAGTTGGCCTCGCCGACGGCCAGGGGGCTGTTCCGGGCGGGCATCATCGAGAGCGGTGCCTACGGCGACTGCGCCGCCCGGACGCACCCGGACGCGGTCGCAGCGGGAGCCGCCTTCGCCAAGAAGCTCGGCTGCGCGACCGTCGCCTGTCTGCGCGGCAAGTCCGCCCGCGAGATCCTTCAGGCACAGGGCGGCTTCGACTGGGGCCCGGTGGCCGGCGGCGCCTTCCTGCCGGTGCAGCCCGAACAGGCCTTCGCGCGCGGAACCGCCTCCCGGGTGCCGGTGCTCAACGGCGCGAACAAGGACGAGGGACGCCTCTTCGCCTTCTCCCGGTTCGACCTGACCGGGACACCGCTCACGGCCGAGCAGTACCCGGCGGTCATGCGCCAGGCCTTCGGCGACCAGGCCCTGGCCCGCTACCCGCTCTCCGCCTATCCCACTCCGACCATCGGCTACGCGACGGCGCTGGGTGACTCCGTCTTCAGCTGCCCCGCACTGCGTCTCGACGGCCTCCTGAGGACCCGCGCCCCCGTCTACTCGTACGAGTTCGCGGACCGCACCTCCCCGCCCTTCGCCTCGCTGCGCAACCTGCACACGTCCTTCGACTTCGGTGCGACGCACGTCGACGAGGTCCAGTACCTCTTCAAGCACTTCGGTCTCCCGTCCCCGTTCAACGCGGAACAGAAGGTGCTGGCGGGGCAGATGGTGCGGTACTGGGGTTCCTTCGTCCGGGACGGGGTGCCCTGGGCGGCCGGCCAGCCCCCGATGCCCGCGGGACCGGCCGTGGTCCTCTCCCTGAAGACGGCGTCCAAGGGCGGGAACACCCTGAGCGCCACCGTGCGCCAGGAGCACCAGTGCGATCTGTGGGACCGCGCCTCCTCCGGCTGACCCGGTAGGCTTCCCGGCATGGGCCCCCGTGCGGCGCATGCCGGGAACACGGGAACCCAGGGTCACGAATCGGGAGGAACCGGCGTTGCACGTCCAGCAGTGGCTCGACACGGTGCCCGCGGTAGCCGTCTACGCCGTGGTGGCGCTGGTCATCGGTGTCGAAAGCCTGGGTATCCCGCTGCCCGGCGAGATCGTCCTGGTCTCCGCGGCCCTGCTGTCCTCCCAGCACTCCGGCATCAACCCCGTGCTGCTCGGGGCCTTCGCCACCCTCGGCGCGGTCGTCGGCGACTCCATCGGCTACGCCATCGGCCGCAAGGGCGGACGGCCGCTGCTGGCCTGGCTCGGCCGGAAGTTCCCCAGACACTTCGGCGAGGGCCATGTCGCCACCGCCGAGCGCTCCTTCGAGAAGTGGGGCATGTGGGCCGTCTTCTTCGGCCGCTTCATAGCCCTGCTGCGCATCTTCGCCGGGCCCCTCGCGGGCGTCCTCCACATGCCGTACTGGAAGTTCCTGATCGCCAACGTCCTCGGCGGCATCTGCTGGGCGGGCGGCACGACGGCGGTCGTCTACTACGTCGGCATCGTCGCCGAGAACTGGCTGAAGCGCTTCTCGTACGTGGGCCTGGCGGCGGCGGTCCTGGTCGGCCTCGCGTCGATGCTCATCGTGCGGCGCAAGGCGAAGAAGGCGGCGGCACAGCGGGAAGCGGCCGAGCGGGAGCCGGTCAGCGCCGCCGAGTGACGCCTACTGCTTCTCGTGCACCTCGCGGTGTGCCTTGGCGAGTTCGGCGTACAGGGTCCCGTTGAGGGTGATTCCCTGGCGCTCCTCTTCCGTCAGGGGCCGCTTCACCTTCGCCGGCACCCCCGCCACCAGTGACCCGGGCGGCACCTGCATGCCCTGCGGCACCAGTGCCTGCGCGGCGACCAGCGAGCCCTCCCCGATCACCGCGCCGTTCAGCACGGTCGCGCCCATCCCGACGAGGCAGTCGTCCCCCACCGTCGCCCCGTGCACCACGGCGTTGTGCCCGACGGAGACCCGCTCACCGATGTGGACCGGGAACCCCGGATCGGCGTGGAGCGTGCAGTTGTCCTGGACATTGGCCTGAGCGCCCACGAAGATCCGCTCGACGTCGCCCCGCAGCACCGCCCCGTACCAGACACCGGCGCCCGCCTGCAGGGTCACGTCCCCGATCACCGACGCCGTCGGCGCGACGAACGCCTCCTCGTCGATCCTCGGTTCCTTCCCGCCGATCCCCGTGATCAAGGCCTTGTGCGTCATCGCCCTCTCCTCGTCGTCGACTCAGAACGCACGGTACGCCACCTGGTAGGGCGAAGATCACAGACCCTCGACCCTGCCGGGGTGCCGCACGCTCAGTACGGTGACTGCGTGCCGAAGAGCAAGAACACGTTCTCATCCTGGCGGCGGAACCTGACCCAGCGCGCCGTCCACGCGGGCTGGGCCTGGGTGCAGCGCACCGGCTCGGTGACCGCCGAGAGCCCGGGCCGCCTCCGCTTCGGCGCCCTCGGCGCGCACACCCGGCTCGCCTTCCCGCTCGGCACGGTCTTCGGCGAACCCTGGATCCACCTCGGCTCCCACTGCATCGTCGGCGAACAGGTCACCCTCACCGCGGGACTCATGCCAGACCTGGACCTCGGACCCGACCCGATCCTGCGCATAGGGGACGGCGTCGTGCTGGGCCGCGGCAGCCACGTCATCGCCGACACGACGGTGACGATCGGCAGCGACTGCTACTTCGGCCCCTACGTCTACATCACCTCCACGAACCACTCCTACGACGACCCGCACGAGCCGATCGGCAAGCAGTGGCCGCGCATGGAGCCCGTGGAGATCGGGCCGGGCTGCTGGATCGGCACCGGTGCCGTGATCCTGCCGGGCGCGAGGATCGGGCGGAACGTCGTCGTGGCGGCCGGCGCGGTGGTCCGGGGTGTCGTACCGGACCACGCCGTCGTCGCGGGCGCGCCCGCCCGGGTCGTACGGCGCTGGACGGCCGCCGAGGGCTGGCAGCCGCCGCTCAGGACGCCGGCGCCGGTGCCGATCCCCGACGGGGTCACGCCGGAGCAGCTGCGCGCGCTCTCGGAGCTGGACGACGAGACGGTGGCGCGACTCGCCGAACTGGACGCCGAGCCCTCCTGACGCGGAACCCTCAGCCGGCGGCCAGCAGCAGGGTGCCGAGCAGGGCGAGACCCGCGCCCGCGGCCTGGATCGCGTGGAGGCGTTCGCGGAGGATGCCGCGCGCGGCCAGGGCGGTCACCACCGGGTAGAGCGAGGCGAGCACGGCGGCCATCACGACCGGGCCGTGCTGGGCGGCGACCGAGTACGTGCCGTTCGCGGCGACGTCCGCGAGCCCCACGAAGGCCAGCGCCGGCAGGGAGGCCCAGGGGAACCGGCCCTCGGGGAGCGCATCAGAGCCCCGCCGCACGGACACGTACAGGGCGACGCCCCCCGCGGCCACGTTCGTCAGACGCTGCACGAAGAGCGCGAGGAACAGGCCGGTGACGGTGGTGGAGGCCTCCGCGATCAGGGCGAACACCGTGCCGAAACCCAGGGCGGCGACGAGGGTGAGCACGATGGCCCGGCGCTGCACCGACGTGCCCCCGAGCCGGGGGCCGCCCGCGAGGACGACACCGGTGACGGCGACCGTGATCCCGGCCACCTGCGTCAGACCGGGGCGCTCGCCGAGGAACAGGCCCACACCGACGGGGACGGCGACGCTCAGGGTCGCGAGCGGGGAGACGACCCCCATCGGTCCGAGGGCCAGTGCCTTGTAGAAGGAGATCATCGCGAGCGGCCCCGCGAGGCCCGCCGCGACGGCGAACCACAGTCGCGGACCGGCCTCGCTCCAGCCGCCCGTGGCCGCGACGACCACCCCCAGCACGGTCGCCGCGATCGCCTGCGAGACCACGACCACCGTCAGCGCCGGGGTGCGCCGGGTCAGCAGTCCGCCGCCGAAGTCGGCCAGGCCCCACAGCAGGCTGGTGGCCAGGGCGAAGAATGCTGTCACGGCCGGCCTCGCAGTACAGTTCGGTGAACGATCGGGTGCACCTCACCGTAGTCCAGTGAAGTGAACTCTGTCATCCAGGATATTGGCCTCGCGAGAAGGGGACATCGGACGAACGTGTCGGACCTCGACCTGCTGACCCAGTCCCTGGCGCGCAACGTCAAGCGCTGGCGCAACGAGCGCGGCTTCACCCTCGACGCGCTCGCGGCCCGGGCCGGCGTCAGCAGGGGCATGCTCATCCAGATCGAGCAGGCCCGCACCAACCCGAGCATCGGCACGGTCGTCAAGATCGGTGACGCGCTCGGCGTCAGCATCACCACGCTGCTCGACTACGAGCGGGGACCTAAGGTGCGAATCGTCCCGGCCGAGCAGGTGGTGCGGCTGTGGCACACCGAGGCCGGCAGCTACAGCCGGCTCCTCGCCGGCACCGAGGCCCCCGGTCCGCTGGAGATGTGGGAGTGGCGCCTGATGCCGGGGGAGGGCAGCAGCTCGGATCCGCACCCCGTCGGCACGGTCGAGATCGCCCATGTCACCGAGGGCGAGCTGACCCTCACGGTCGAGGGCGCCGAGCACCGTGTCCCCGCGGGGGCGAGCGTCACCTTCGAGGCCAACGCCCCGCACGCCTACGGCAATCGGGGCGAGGTCCCCACCCGCGTCGTGCTGGCGGTGTCCGTCCCGCCCGTCCCCTGAGCGAGCCCCGCCGCCCCTGTTAGCGTGCCGTCATGGACGCACCCATCGGACACTTCGACACCGCTCTGCCTGCCCCCGACGTCCTCGACGACCTGGTGGCCCCGGTCGCCGACGCCGTACTCCACTGGAGCGGCAGCGTCCCCGCCGAGCAGATCGTCTACGTCGACACCGACCCGCGGTGGGCCGACACCGCCGTCTTCGTCCAGCACTACGGGCGGGAACTGCTGGAACAGTCCGCGAACTGCGTGGTCGTCGCGGGCAAGCGGGGCGGCGAGACGACACTGGCCGCCTGCGTGGTCCTCTCCACCACCCGCGTCGACGTCAACGGAGTGGTGCGCCGCCGACTCGGCGCCCGCAAGGCGTCGTTCGCGTCGATGGACACGGCGACGCAGGAGACCGGCATGGAGTACGGCGGCATCACCCCGATCGGACTCCCCGGCGGCTGGCCGGTGTTGATCGACTCCGCCGTCGTCGACCTGCCGTACGTCCTGGTGGGCAGCGGCCGCCGCCGTGGCAAGCTCCTGGTGCCGGGCAAGGCTTTCGCGGAGCTTCCCGGCGCGGTGGTGCTGGAGGGGCTGGGGGTGGCCTGAGGTCAGGCCACGGTGTGATGGGCCAGCGCCAGATGCGGGTCCGCCTCACCGGGCGCGGGCGCCGGATCCGCGTGGACGAGGGCCGCCGTGAGGCGCGGTACGGCGTGCAGCAGGGCGTGTTCCGCGTCGACGGCGATGCCGTGGGCCTCCCGTACCGTCGCCTCGCCGTCCACCACGACCGCGACCTCGGCCCGCAGCCGGTGCCCGATCCAGCGCAGCCGCAGCTCGCCGACCTCCCGCACCCCCGGCACCTCCCGCAACGCCCGCTCGGCGCGGTCCACCAGGGCCGGGTCGACGGCGTCCATCACCCGCCGGAACACCTCGCGCGCGGCGTCCCGCAGCGTCAGCGCGATCGCCGCCGTGATCGCCAGCCCCACGACCGGGTCGGCGAGCTGCCACCCCAGCGCCGAGCCGCCCGCGCCCACCAGCACCGCCAGCGAGGTGAAACCGTCGGTCCGCGCGTGCAGCCCGTCGGCGACCAGCGCGGCGGAACCGATGGAGCGGCCGACCCGGATCCGGTACCGCGCCACCCACTCGTTGCCCGCGAAGCCCACCAGCGCCGCCACCGCCACGGCCGCGACATGATGGACCGGCCGCGGGTCGAGAAGCCGTTCCGCCGCCGCCCATGCCGCGAAGGCCGCCGACGCGGCGATCGTCAGCACGATCACGATGCCCGCGAGATCCTCGGCGCGCCCGTAGCCGTACGTGAAGCGGCGGTTGGCCGCCCGCCGGCCCAGCACGAAGGCGATCCCGAGCGGTACGGCGGTCAGTGCGTCCGCCGCGTTGTGCACCGTGTCGCCGAGCAGCGCAATCGATCCGGACACGACGACCACGACCGCCTGGACGAGCGCGGTCGCGCCGAGGACGGCGAGCGAGACCCACAGCGCGCGCATACCCCGGGCCGAGGACTCCAGGGCGGGGTCCAGCTTGTCGGCTGTCTCGTGGGAGTGGGGGGTCAGCAGGTGGCGCAGGCGATGGCGCGGGCGCGGGTGCTCATGGGGGTGGTCGTGGCCGTGGGTGTGGCCATGGTCGTGCGCGTGGTCATGCTGGTGCGCGTGCTCGTGGCGGTCGCTCACGGCGGTCCCCTTCCGGTGTCGCGGGAGTGGACGTACGACGTCCACGACGCCATTATGTGCGTATGAGCGCACGCATGCACCTATCACCTGCGCACGATGCGCATCCGCGCAGCCCCGGCGAGGAACAGTTCGCTCTCGCCGCCGAACTCCTCGCCCTCCTCGGCGACCGCACCCGCCTCGCCCTGCTGCATGCCCTGACCTCGGGAGAGGCCGACGTCAGCACGCTCACCAAGGCGTGCGGAGCGGCCCGTCCCGCGGTCAGTCAGCACCTGGCACGGCTGCGGCTCGCGGGCCTGGTGAACACACGCAAGGAGGGGCGGCGGGTGATCTACTCGCTGCCCGACGGGCATCTGCGGCGACTGGTGGACGAGGCGCTGAACGTGGCGGACCACCGGCTCAGCGACCGGCCCCTGCACGACTGAGGTGCGTCAGAGCGGATACGTGCCGAGGTACTGCTCCGCGAACGCGGCCGCGGCGGCGGGGGACGCGAAGAGGCGGCGCAACCGGGCCAGCGTGGTGCCCGCGCGATACGCGTCGCCGGAGGCGGCGCCGTGATACACCTCCGACAGCCACTGGGAGAACTCCTGGTAGTCCCACACGCGGCCGAGGCAGGCGTCCGAGTAGCCCTTGAGGCCCGCGGGTTCGCCCTGGGTGAGGTACTCGACCAGGCCGTCGCCCAGCAGGAAGGCGTCGTGCAGGGCGAGGTTCATGCCCTTCGCGGCGATGGGGGCGGTCAGGTGGGCGGCGTCGCCGGCCAGGAAGAGGCGGCCGAACACCATGGGCTCCACCACGGAGTTGTGCATGTCGAGGACGCGCTTCTCGATGAGCCGGCCCTCGGTCAGCGGCGGCCGGTCGGCCGCGCCGAGGCGCTCCTGCAGCTCGGACCACACGCGCTCGTGGGACCAGGCGTCCGGGTCGTCGCCGGGCGGGCACTGCAGGTAGTAGCGGGTGACGTCGGGACTGCGGGCCATGTGCCCGGCGAAACCGCGCGGATGGACGCCGAAGACCACGCAGTCGCTGGAGGGCGGCGCCTCGGCGAGCAGCGCCAGCCAGCCGACGCCGTAGTCGTGCCGGGCCACGCGGGCCCGCTGCGGCAGCACGCTCCGTGTCACCCCGCGAGCGCCGTCGCAGCCGGCGACGAACTCGCAGTGCACGAGCTCCCGTCGGCCGGTCTCCGGGTCGAGATACGACACCGTTGGCCGGTCCGAGTCCAGTCCGTGCAACTGGACGTCGCGTACGCCGAACCGTATTGCCCCGCCGCGCACGTCCGCGTACTCCCGCACCAGGTCCGTCACCAGCAACGGCTGCGGATAGACATAATGGTGATGTCCCGTCAGCTCCTGGTACGCGAGCCGGTACCGCTGCCCCTCGAAGCGGAACTCGCACTCGGTGTGCCGCTGCGCCCGCTCCAACAGCCGGTCGGCGAGGCCCCGTTGCTCCAGCCCACGTACCGCCCATTCCTCGAGCACACCCGCCCGGGGCCGCTGCTCGATGAACTCACGCGTCTCGGCCTCCAGGACCAGGCAGTCGACCGAGGCGGCCCGCAGGATGTTCCCGACGGTCAGACCGGCGGGCCCGGCACCCACGATCACCACCGGAAAGCGTTGCGGGGAAGGGGAGTCGGGGCGGGGGGAGGGGAACGTCACGCGAGCATTATGAGCAGACGTCCCCGATCAGCCCAGCAGGGGTATCTCGATCGCCGGGCAGCGGTCCATGACCATGTCGAGGCCCGCCGCGCGGGTACGGTCGTACGCCGCCTCGTCGATCACGCCGAGCTGGAACCAGACGCCCTTCGCGCCCTTGGCGACCGCCTCGTCGGCCACCCGGCCGGCCAGGTCGCTGTTGACGAAGACGTCGACCACGTCGACGTCGAAGGGGATGTCGGCGAGGGAGGCGTATCCCTGCTCGCCGTGCACCGTCTCCGCCTTCGGATGGACGGGGACGACCCGCTTGCCGTAGCGCTGCAGCACCTGGGCGACGCCGTACGCCGCGCGCCGCTGGTTCGACGAGAGCCCCACCACGGCCCAGGTGTCGCCGAGCTCGGTGAGGATCCTGCGGACCGTTTCCTGGTCGCCGTACACCGTTGGCCTCCTGACCCTCGTGAAGTGCTGTCCAGTGCGACAACGGACGAGGCCGCGCGAGGATTCCCCCGACCGATCGCGGCGGCATGTCCGCAATCCGTGCCGGATGACTGCGCACGGGCGCTCGCCCGCTTACGCTCACCCACGTGCTGCGTATCACCGACGCCCGAACCGGCGAGTCCGTCGACGCCGCCCCCTCCCGCCGGGGGCTGACCCGCGTCGAGGCCCATGTACCGGGGTTCGACGCCGGCGCCCTGCGGGTGCTGCTGGTCGCCGACCTGCTCGTGCGTGCCCTGGAACTCGGCGGTACCCCCGTGTGGGGGGTGCTGGCCGCCGACGCGCAGCACTCCGAACTGCGAGCCGGGGCGGACGCGCTCGGCATCCGGCCCCTGGAGGACCGCCGGGACGTCGGTTCCGGGCTGGGCGAGGGGCAGGTCATCCATGTCGTGGGGCAGGGCTGGGAGACGCCCGAGGGACTCAGGGTCGCCGTCGCCCCGGTCCACACGGCCGAGCCGGGCACGGGCGAGGACGCCGACCCGACCGCCCTGCGCCTGGCCCTGCTCTACCGGCACCACAGCCACCCCGTGCGGCTGGACGCCGAGGTCCTCGCGGACGCCGAGGCCTCCCTCGTGCGGCGGCGTCGCGCGGTCGCCGACTGGGCGCGGCAGCCTTCACGGCCCGTCCCGGAGGAGGCGCGCACCCGCCTCCGTACGGCCTGGGAGGACAATCTGGACATGCCTGCCGTGCTCGATGTGCTGACCTGGGTGGAGACCGCGGCCGAGGTCGCGGACGGCGCCCGCTTCGAGACCTACGCCTATGCCGACCGGCTGCTCGGTCTCGAACTCACCCGCGACCTGGGATCCCCGGCGTGATCGCGCGCGCGGGGGCGGGCCCGCTGCGTCGCCTGGTGGTGCTGCGGCACGCGAAGTCCGCGTGGCCGGACGGCGTCCCGGACCATGAGCGCCCGCTGGCGCCGCGCGGCCGGCGGGACGCGCCGGCGGCCGGCCGTGCGCTCGCCGAGGCGGACTGCCTGCCCGATCTCGTCCTGTGCTCGACTGCCGTACGCGCGCGGGAGACCTGGGAACTCGCCTCGGCCCAGTGGGGCACACCACCCCCGGTACGTCATGACCCCCGGTTGTACGCCGCCGACGTGCCCGAGCTGCTGGGCGCCGTGCGCGAGGTCTCCTCGGAGGTGGAGACGCTGCTGCTGATCGGGCACAACCCCGGCCTCGAGGAACTCGTCCTCGAACTCGCCGGGGACAGCCTGGACGACGCGCTGGACGACGTCCGGGTGAAGTTCCCGACCTCCGCGATCGCGGTCCTGGCCTGGCACGGCACCGGCTGGCAGGCGCTCGCCCCCGGCACCGCGCTCCTGACGAGCGTGATCGTCGCGCGCGGCAGGAAGACCCGCTGAGCTCGCGCCGCTGCCCTGCCACAGCGCCTTTGGCCACGGATTAGGCTGGCCGGATGCAGGACGAGTACCGCACGGTCGCGCGCGCGGGTGTGCACGAGACCGAGGTCAACCGCTCACGCTTCCTCTGCTCGCTCGCTCCCGCGGGCAGCGAGCAGGAGGCGCAGGACTTCGTCGCCGCCGTCCGCAGGGAGCACGCGGACGCCACCCACAACTGCTGGGCCTACGTCATCGGGGCCGACGCCTCGATCCAGAAGGCGAGCGACGACGGCGAACCCGGCGGCACCGCGGGCGTCCCCATGCTGCAGATGCTGCTGCGCCGTGAGATGCGGTTCGTCGTCGCCGTCGTCACCCGCTACTACGGTGGCGTCAAACTCGGCGCGGGCGGCCTCATCAGGGCGTACGGCGGCGCGGTCGGCGAGACGCTGGACGCCCTCGGCACGCTCACCCGCCGCCGTTTCCGGCTCGCCACGGTGACCGTCGACCACCAGCGCGCCGGCAAGGTCCACAACGACCTGAGGGCGACGGGGCGCGAGGTACGGGACGTGCGCTACGGCGAGGCGGTCACCATCGAGATCGGCCTCCCGGACGCCGACGTGGACGTGTTCCGGGCCTGGCTGGCCGACGCGACGGCCGGGACAGCGGGGCTCGAACTGGGCGGGGAGGCATACGGGGACGCCTGACGTTCCAGAGGAAACGGACGTAACGGACGAGCGTCATACGGCTCATGACGGGCTGATACGGGAGTAACCACCCGTGATGTCGGACCCGGCCGTTAGTCTCGGGGATCATGAGGCTGCTGCACACTTCCGACTGGCATCTCGGCCGGGCGTTCCACCGGGTGAACATGCTCGACGCCCAGGCCGAGTTCATCGGCCACCTCGTCACGACCGTGCGCGAGCGCGGCGTGGACGCGGTGGTCGTGTCGGGAGACGTGTACGATCGCGCGGTGCCGCCGCTCGCCGCGGTCGAGCTGTTCGACGACGCACTGCATCGGCTCGCCGACCTCGGTGTGCCGACGGTGATGATCTCCGGCAACCACGACTCGGCCCGCCGCCTGGGCGTCGGCGCGGGGCTGATCGGGCGGGCCGGCATCCATCTGCGCACCGAGCCGGCCGCCTGCGGGACGCCGGTGGTATTGGCGGACGACTTCGGCGACGTGGCGTTCTACGGGCTGCCGTATCTCGAACCCGCCCTGGTGAAGGACGAGTTCGGCGTCGAGAAGGCCGGGCACGAGGCGGTGCTCGCCGCCGCCATGGAACGCGTGCGGGCCGACCTCGCCACGCGCCCGCCCGGCACACGCTCCGTCGTCCTCGCCCACGCCTTCGTCACCGGCGGCGAGGCCAGTGACAGCGAGCGCGACATCACCGTCGGCGGGGTGGCCGCCGTGCCCGCGGGTGTCTTCGACGGCGTGGACTACGCGGCGCTCGGGCACCTGCACGGCTGTCAGGCCATCACCGACCGCGTCCGCTACTCCGGCTCCCCGCTGCCGTACTCCTTCTCCGAGACCGGCCACCGCAAGACCATGTGGCTCGTCGATCTCGACGCCGACGGCGCGGTCACCGCCGAGCGCCTCGACTGCCCGGTGCCGCGCACACTGGCCCGCATCCGCGGCACCCTGGACGACCTGCTCGCCGACCCCGGCCTCGCCCGGTACGAGGACGCCTGGGTCGAGGCCACCCTGACCGACCCCGTCCGCCCGGCCGACCCCATGGCCCGGCTCACCGAGCGCTTCCCGCACACCCTGAGCCTCCTCTTCGAGCCCGAGCGCGCACCGGACGACCCCGACGTGTCCTATGCCCGGCGCCTGGCCGGCCGCAGCGACCAGCAGATCGCCGAGGACTTCGTCGCGCACGTGCGCGGCGCCGGACCCGACGAGCGCGAACGGACCGTGCTGCGGGACGCGTTCGACGCGGTGCGCGCCGACGAGACCGTCCGGGAGGTGGCGCGGTGAGGCTGCACCGGCTGGACATCACGGCCTTCGGCCCCTTCGGAGCCGCCCAGTCCGTCGACTTCGACGAACTGTCGGCCGCCGGACTGTTCCTGCTGCACGGCCCCACGGGAGCCGGCAAGACCTCGGTCCTGGACGCCGTGTGCTACGCGCTGTACGGCAGCGTGCCCGGCGCCCGGCAGAGCGGTCAGGGCCTGACCCTGCGCAGCGACCACGCGGCGTCGGCCACCCGCACCGAGGTCACCCTCGAACTGACCGTGGCAGGGCGCCGGCTGGAGATCACCCGGCAGCCGCCCTGGGAGCGCCTGAAGAAGCGCGGCACCGGGACGACCCTGGAGAAGGCGCAGAGCTGGCTGCGGGAGTACGACAGCGCGACGGCCGCCTGGAAGGAACTCAGCCGCTCGCACCAGGAGATCGGCGAGGAGGTCGCCCAGCTGCTCGGCATGAGCCGTGAGCAGTTCTGCCAGGTCGTCCTGTTGCCCCAGGGCGACTTCGCCCGCTTCCTGCGCGCCGACGCCGAGGCGCGCGGCAAGCTGCTCGGCCGCCTCTTCGACACCCACCGCTTCGCCGAGGTGGAGAAGCGGCTCGCCGAACGCCGGCGCACCGCCGAGGCCCGGGTGCGCGAGGGCGACACCGAGCTGCTGGCCGACGCGCACCGCATGCAGCAGGCCGCGGGCGGTGCGATGGAACTGCCGGAACTGACGCCCGGGGAACCGGGGTTGGCGGAGGCCGTCATGGTGGCCGCCGCCGTCGCCCGCAGCACCGCACGCGAACAGCTCACCATCGCCCACCTCCGCCTCACCGCCGCGGAGTCCGCACAGGCGGCCGCCGAGCGTACGCTGACCGAGGCCCGCGAACTGGCCCGGCTGCAAAGGCGGTTCAGCGAGGCCAGGGAGCGTGCCAGGCGGCTCGAGGAGCATGCCGACGCGCACCGGGAGGCGCAGGCGCGCATGGAACGCTCCCGCAAGGCCGAGGCGGTCGCCCCGGCCCTGGACCTCCGCGAGAGCGCCGAGGCGGAACACCGCCGCGGCGCCGAGGCGGAAGCACGCGCACGTGCGCTGCTGCCCGACGGCTTCGCCGACGCCGGCGCGACCGGGCTCGCCACCGCGGCTCGCCGCGCCGCCGAGGAACTGGGCGGACTGGAGTCGGCGCGGCGGGCCGAGCAGCGGCTGACCGAGCTGGTCCGGGAGCGGGACGGACTCGAGCGGCAGGAGCGGGACGACGCCGATGTCCTCGAGGAGGCCGAGGCCTGGCTCGCCGGGTGGCCGGACATGCGCACGCAACTCCAGGCCGGCGTCGAGTCCGCGCAGGAGGCCGCCACCCGGGCCGAGCAGTTGGCCGTCCAGCGGGAACCCGCCCGCAGGCGCCTGGCCGCCGCCCGGCAGCGCGACCAGCTCGGCCGGGACGTCGACGACGCCCAGCGGGAGGTCATGGCCGCCACCGCGGCCGCGCAGGAGGCCCGCGGCGCATGGCTGGACGTCAAGGAGCAGCGACTCGAGGGCATCGCCGCCGAGCTGGCCGCCCAGCTCACCGACGGCGAACCCTGCGCCGTGTGCGGCGCCACCGACCACCCGGCGCCCGCACGCAAGGACGCCGGACACGTCGACCGGGAGACCGAGGACCGTGCGCTGGCCGCCTACCAGCACGCCGACGACCAGCGCACCGCCGCCGAGCGGCGCCTCGGCCTCGTCCAGCGCGCCCTGGCCGCCGCGGAGGGCGAGGCCGGTGACACGCCGACCGAGCAACTCGCTGTCGCAGCGGAGGAGCTGGAGCGACGGTACGCCGAGGCCCGCACCGGCGCGTCCGCGTTGTCCGACGCGCACGAACGGCTCCGACAGGCCGAGCAGGAACGCGAACGGCGTATCCGGGCCCAGCAGGAGGCCGCCGTAGGGACCGCCGCTCGGCTCGCCCACCGGGACGCCCTGGACCAGGAACGGATCGCTCTGGAAGGGGAGTTGACGCAGGCGCGCGGCACCGCGGACAGTGTCGCGGCCCGTGCCGCCCAACTGGAGCGCCGGGTCGCCCTGCTCACCGACGCCGCCGACTGCGCCCGCGCCGCCGAGGACACCGCCCAGCGACTCAAGGACGCCGACGCCCGCCTCGCCGACGCCGCCTTCCGTGCCGGCTTCGAGACCCCGCAGGCCGCCGCCGCGGCCCTCCTCGACGCCGACGCGCACCGGGAGCTGCAACGCCGTCTGGACGCCTGGCAGTCCGAGGAGTCCGCCGTACGCGCCGCGCTCGCCGAGGCCGACACCGCGGCCGCCGCACAGCAGCCGGCCGCCGACCTCGCGGGCGCGGAACAGGCCGCCGCCGCGGCCGGGCGGCGTGTACGCGAGGTGGCCTCCGCATGCGACGCGGCGGCCCGCCGCAGCGCCGAACTCGACCGTCTCTCCGCCCGCTCGGCCACGGGCATGCGGCGACTGGCCCCCCTGCGTGAGGAGTACGACCGGGTGGCCCGGCTTGCCTCCCTGACCGCCGGCACCTCCGCGGAGAACGACCGCAGGATGCGCCTGGAGTCGTACGTGCTGGCGGCCCGCCTCGAACAGGTCGCCGCCGCGGCGACCGTACGGCTGCGGCGCATGTCGTCCGGCCGCTACACCCTCGTCCACTCCGACGACCGGTCCGGGCGCGGCCGCAGCGGTCTCGGACTGCACGTCGTCGACGCGTGGACCGGCCGTGAGCGGGACACGGCGACGCTGTCGGGCGGCGAGACGTTCTTCGCCTCGCTCGCCCTCGCCCTCGGACTCGCGGACGTCGTCACCGACGAGGCGGGCGGGGTCCGCCTGGACACCCTCTTCATCGACGAGGGCTTCGGCAGTCTGGACGACCAGACCCTGGACGAGGTGCTCGACGTACTCGACTCCCTGCGCGAGCGCGATCGCAGCGTCGGCATCGTCAGCCACGTCCCCGACCTGCGGCGACGCGTGCACGCCCAGTTGGAGGTGGTCAAGGGCAGATCGGGATCGACGCTGCGGCAGCGCGGTCAGTGACCGAGCGCGCGGCGCGGAAGCGGCGACGAGTACACGACACTCGTGGTCACCGAGCCCAGCGTGCCGATCTTCCCCGACACCTCCTCCAGATGGCGCATCGAACGGGCGGCGACCTTGATGACGAAGCAGTCGTCGCCCGTGACGTGGTGGGCCTCGAGGATCTCGGGCGTCACGGCGACCAGGTCGTGGAAGGGCTTGTAGTTGCCGTTGGGATACCTGAGCCGCACGAACGCGAGGATCGGCAGGCCCAGCCGCTCCGGGTCCACCACGGCCGCGTACCCCTGGATGACGCCGGCCTCCTCCAGCCTGCGCACCCGCTCGGTGACGGCGCTCGGCGACATGGACACGGCCCGCGCCAACTCGGCGTAGCTGGCCCGTCCCTCCCGCTGGAGGACCTCGAGGATGCGCCAGTCGGTGGCGTCCGGGGAATACGTGGTCATTCCCGATGAATAGCAGGGGAAACCCCGGCCGATCAAGGCGGGCGCCGTGGATCCCCCCTTCAGGCAGCCGCCCGACGGTCATAGCTTTACGGTCATGAACACCGACACCGTGAACCCCGTGCTCCGCGTCGCCCCCGCCGCCCCGGCCCAGGCCGCCGCCTGGTTCCGGGCGAGCCTCGCCTTCCACGCCGACGTCTCGGACGTGGCCGCCGCTCTCGCGGCCGGCGGCGACCCCGGCTTCGTCCTCGTGGACTCCCGCTCCACCGAGGCCTGGGACCAGGGCCACATCCCCGGCGCGATCCACCTGCCGACCGCCCTCGTCCCCGAGCAGGCCGGGCAGCTCCTCGACCCGTCCGTGCCGGTCGTCACCTACTGCTGGGGCCCCGGCTGCAACGGTGCCACCCGCGCCGCCCTCGCCTTCGCCGAACTCGGCTACCGGGTCAAGGAGATGCTCGGCGGCTTCGAGTACTGGGCGCGGGAGGGATTCGCGTACGAGACCTGGCAGGGCACCGAGCGCCGCCCCGGCGACCCGCTGACGGCACCGGTGGCCGCGGCGGACTGCGGCTGCTGACCCGCTCGGCTCGTGCGTGTACGGTTCTGGGCCATGGTGCGATACGCGGATCCCGGTGCGCTGGAGTGGGTCGAATCGGGCGGCGGCCCGCTCATAGCGGTACCGGAGACAGTGCTTCCGTTCTGGGCGGGCGCCGACGGCGAGGAAGCCGCCTCCGACTACGACCGGGCCTGCGAGGTCGACGGAGTGGTCGGCCTGCTCCCGGTCGGCGACTCGGCCGCCCTGGTCCTCGGCGACGAACCCGCCGCGACCGCCTATCTGCCCGAGCACGGCACCTTCGTACGGTGGAGCGCCGCCGCCTCCGAGGACGAACTCCTCGCCGGCGTCCCCGTCGCCCTCGCCACGGCGGACTGGAAGGACGAGGTGAGCTGGGAGGTTCCGGGCACCGTCGTCCTCTTCGACTCCGCCTGGCCCGGCAGCGACACGGAACGGACCGACTGCCTGAAGGTCACCCTCGAACCGGGGCGTTACGAGGTCCGCGCGGCCAACGTCCAGCCGGGACCCGAGACCTGGCTGGGCCTCGTACAACTGCGGCGGCTCGATCAGGGCTGATCCCGCACGGATAGTCGCGTGCGGCGGCATCGGACACGCCGTCGCCCGGCGGCTGGCCGCGTACGGCGCGAGCGTCTATCCGCACCACCACGTGCCGTACGCGTCGCGCTCGGCGACCCCGCGGCGCGGGTCCTCGACGGTCCGGGCACGATGCCGGACGCGCACTGGGCGGTCGACACCCGCTCGGTGCTGCTCCCGGTCCAGGCGTACGCCCGTCTGCGCGCCGGGCTCCCGCCGCGCGCACGCGCCCTCGCCTCCATCACCCGCTCGCTGTCCACGACGCCGGCCGAGCACGCGATCACCGTGATGCCCGACGACCCGGCCCGCCTCATCGCGTGGCTGGCCACGGACGAGGCGGACTGGATCACCGGCGAGGTCATCAACTCCGAAGGGGGAGACCGGCGTTGATCACAGGTGGGACAGCTCGTCCACCAGGTCGTCCAGACCCAGCGAACCCTGCGACAGGGCGGCCATGTGCCAGGTCTTGAGGTCGAAGGCGGCGCCCTTGCGCTCGCGGGCCTTCTCCCGGCCCAGCAGCCAGGCGCGCTCGCCGAGCTTGTAGCCGATGGCCTGGCCCGGCATGGACAGGTACCGGGTCAGCTCGCTCTCCACGAAGTCCGCCGGACGGCTGCTGTGCGAGCCGAAGAACTCCTGCGCCAGCGCGGGCGTCCAGCGCTCCGCGGGGTGGAAGGGGGAGTCGTCCGGGATCGTCAGCTCCAGGTGCATGCCGATGTCGATGATCACGCGCGCGGCCCGCATCATCTGCGCGTCCAGGTAACCCAGCCTGCGCTCCGGGTCGGTGAGGAAACCCAGCTCGTCCATCAGCCGCTCCGCGTACAGCGCCCAGCCCTCGGCGTTGGCGCTGACCATGCCCACGCCGGCCTGGTAGCGGGAGAGGTTGTCGGCGACGTGCTTCCACTGCGCCAACTGCAGGTGGTGACCCGGCACGCCCTCGTGGTACCAGGTGGAGACCAGGTCGTAGACGGGGAAGCTGGTCTGTCCCATGGTCGGCAGCCAGGTGCAGCCGGGGCGGGTGAAATCGTCCGACGGGGGCGTGTAGTACGGTGCCGCGGCGCTGCCGGGAGGGGCGATACGGGACTCCACGCGCCGTACCCGCTCGGCCAGGTCGAAGTGGGTGCCGTCGAGCTTCTCGATCGCCTCGTCCATGAGCGACTGCAGCCAGCTCCGCACCTCGTCGACACCCTCGATGCGCGTGCCGTTCTCGTCCAGGTGCGCGAGGGCCACCCAGGGCGTCTCGGCGCCGGGCAGGATCTTCTCCGCCTCGGTCCTCATCTCGCCGAGCAGGCGGTGGTACTCGGACCAGCCGTACGCGTACGCCTCGTCCAGGTCGAGGTCGGTGCCGTTGAAGTAGCGCACCCAGCGGGCGTACCGCTCCCGGCCCACCACGTCCGGGGCGCCCTCGATCGCCGGCGCGTACACGTCCCGTACCCAGTCGCGCAGCGCGACGACGGACTCGTCGGCAGACCGGGCCGCCGCGTCCAGCTCGGACCGGAGCGCGTCGGGGCCGGCCGCCGCGTACTGAGCGAACCAGCCGTGCCCCTCGCCGTCGGCGTCGGCCCACTGACCGAGCTGCTCCACGAAGGTGGCGGTGGCGCGCGGCCCGCCGTACAGCTTCTTCTCCAGCCCGAGGGCCAGCGACTCCCGGTAGCCCGCCAGCGCGCCCGGCACGGCACGCAGCCGCTCGGCGATCGCCGCCCAGTCCTCCTCCGACTGCGCCGGCGTCACGGTGAACACCTGGCGCACCGCATGGGCGGGCGAGCTGAGGTTGCTGACGGCGCGCAGGCCCTCCTCGGCCTCGTGCACGGCGAGCTCGGCGGTCAGCCGCTCGCGCAGCAGGCGCGCGCACCGGCGCTCGATGTCACTGTCCGCGCCGGGCAGGCGCTCGGCCTCCGCCAGCCGGAGCAGCGTCGTGCGCGACAACTCCGCCAGCGCCTCCGCACCGGCGGGCGACAGGTCGGGCAGGCTGCTGGAACTGTCCTGCACGCCGAGGAAGGTGCCGGTGATCGGATCGAGGGCGACGAGGTCGTCGACATAGGCGTCGGCGACCTCACGGGGCAGCGGGCTCTTGATCTCAGACATGGCCCCATCCTCGTACGACGGCCCGCCGCGCGTCACCCCGATTGAGCCGCGGGCGAAGGTGGGAGGAGGGGCCCGCAGTCCCACTGCTGGAAGATCAACCGCGTCTCCACGCGCGCCACTTCACGCCGTGCCGTGAACTCGTCCAGCACCAGCCGCTGCAGATCCGCCATGTCGGCGACGGCGACGTGGACGAGATAGTCGTCCGGACCGGTGACATGGAAAACGGTACGTGACTCCGGCAGCGCCCTGATCCGCTCAACGAACGGCCCCACCAACTCCCGCCGATGCGGCCTGACCTGCACCGACAGCAGCGCCTCCAGCCCCCGGCCGAGCTTGGCCGGATCGAGCCGCAGCTGATGCCCCAGGATCACGCCGGCGCGCCGCAACCGGGTCACCCGGTCCAGACACGTCGACGGCGCCACCCCGACCTGCGCGGCGAGATCGCGGTAAGTGGTCCGGGCGTCGTTCTGCAACAGCCGCAGCAGGTGCAGGTCCACCGGATCCAGTACGACAGATTCGCCCATCCCCCGAACGTAGCACGGCACTTTCCCCCTTCATGCCGATCGATGTTCACCCTTGGGTCCATGGACTCCACCAGAGCACTGGCCACGGAAGCCGTCCACGCCGGCCGCGACGACCTCGCTCGGCAGGGACTGCATGCCCCGCCCCTCGACCTGTCGACCACCTACCCCTCCTACGACAGCCGCGGCGAGGCCGCCCGCATCGACGCCTTCGCCGCCACCGGAGCCGAACCCGAGGGCCCACCGGTCTACGGCCGACTGGGCAACCCCACCGTGGCCCGCTTCGAGACCGCCCTCGCCCGCCTGGAGGGCACCGATTCCGCGGTCGCCTTCGCCTCCGGCATGGCAGCGCTGAGCGCCGTCCTCCTCGCACGCGCCTCGACGGGCCTGCGCCACGTGGTGGCCGTACGCCCGTTGTACGGCTGCAGCGACCACCTGCTGACCGCCGGTCTGCTCGGCACCGAGGTGACCTGGACCGACCCGGCGGGCATCACGGACGCCCTGCGCCCCGACACCGGCCTGGTCATGGTCGAGTCGCCGGCCAACCCGACCCTCGCCGAGGTCGACCTGCGGGCCGTGGCCCACTCCTGCGGCTCGATCCCCCTGCTGGTCGACAACACCTTCGCCACACCGGTACTCCAACGCCCCGCCGCCGAGGGCGCGCGTCTGGTCCTGCACAGCGCCACCAAGTACCTCGGCGGACACGGCGACGTGATGGCGGGCGTGGTGGCCTGCGACGAGGAGCTCGCCGGCCGTCTGAGGCAGATCCGCTTCGCAACCGGCGGCATCCTGCACCCGCTCGCCGGCTACCTCCTGCTGCGCGGCCTGGCCACCCTGCCGGTCCGCGTCCGAGCCGCCTCGGCCACCGCCGCCGAACTGACCCGTCGCCTCGCCGCCGACCCCCGTGTCACCCGCGTCCACTACCCGCGCATCGGCGGCGCGATGATCGCCTTCGAAACCACGACCGCCCCCCACGAGGTCATAGCCGCGGTCCGCCTGATCACCCCCGCGGTAAGCCTCGGCAGCGTGGACACCCTCATCCAACACCCGGCGTCCATCAGCCACCGCATAGTGGACGCCGGGGACAGGCGCAGCGCAGGGGTGCACGACAACCTACTGCGCATGTCAGTGGGCTTGGAGGACGTGGAGGATATCTGGGCGGATTTGAACCAGGCTCTGGGAGAGCGCCCCCGTAGGGGCGCGGGGCTGTATCAATATGCGGCTCCGCCGCGGGGCGCGATCAGCCACATCGCACCCGCAGAGGCCACTGAAGCAGAACCTCTTACGGCGCTTCCGCCCTCGTAAACGCCCGTGCATCCACATCCAGCCGCGCCGTGATCACCAGCGTCCCCTCCTCGACCTGATAGTCAAGAGGAACCCCCAACCCCCGCATGGCAGCGACCATCCCGGTGTTGGACGCCTGAGTCACGGCATAGACACTCCCGCACCCGGCCTCCACCGCCATCCCCACCAGCCTGCGCAGCAACTGCGCCCCGACGCCCCGCTTCTGCCACTTGTCCTCGACGAGCAGCGCGACCTCGGTCTCGTCCCCGTCCCACAGCAGGTGACCGAGCCCGACGATCCGCCCGGAAGCGGTCTGCACGGCGAGCGTCCGGCCGAACCGCGGGTTCAACAGGTGGTTCAGATAGCGGTCGGCGTCCCCGACCGGCCCGTGGTACCGCAGACCGAGCGTCCGCGCCGAGCACCGCTCGTGCATCTCCTTCGCGCCCTGTAGATCCCGTGTGTCCGCCCGCCGTACGGTGATGGCGTTGCCCTCGGGCAGCGTCAGCACGTCGTGGCTGCGCGGCACGCGGGGGCCGAGCCGGGCGTCCAGTTCCACCAGCGCCCGCGCCCGGGCGAACTCGGTCGGGGTGAACGGCAGGTACGGCCGCTCCACGGTGATCACTCCGCCTTCCGGCGCCCGCAGCCGCATCACGGTGTCCTCCAGTACGCCCTCGACGGGCACGCCCTGCAGGGCCCGGCCGCCGGCGACCGGCGCTGCGGGCGTTTGCCGGATGGTGCACCGGCCCAGCAACTGCCGCAGCGTCAGCGGCAGTTCGGCCGCGTCCAGGGCGGTGCGAGCGGCGAGGCCCAGCACCCGGGTCGGCGGGTCCGCGAGGTCATGGGCGTCGCCCCGCTCGATCCAGGTGTCGGTACCGCCGGCCGTCGAAACCGCCCGGGTGAGTTCGGACGCCGCCAGCTCGCCGGGGGCGCGCAGCAGGAACTCGTCCACCGTGCCTTCGGCCAGCGGATGGGTCTGCAGGCTCAGGATGTCGACCTGCCGCTCGGCGAGCGCTGTGCACAGCACTGCCAGCGACCCCGGTTCGTCCCGCACCGTTGTCCGCATCCGCCACAGCACGCTCGCGAGGGGCCCGGCCTGCCGCTCCTCGGGCAGCGACCGGGCGTCGGTATCGTCCGTCGGCGGCGCGTGACCGTGGCGGCGTGACCACCAATTGTGGAACACCGCTCCGAGCTGGAGGACGTTCTTCCGCTTCGCATGCGTCACATCAGACATTTCTCGACTCATGCAACCACTGTGCGGGAAATGTGTTGCGTGATCACAAACGCATTGTGACCGATGGGTAAAGGATGCTTATGTACCTTTTGTTGACATTTTTACCATCAGGGCCGCACACCGAGGGATGACTTCGGTGCGCGGCCCTGGGGCATAAAGGGTACGGGAGTTACTGGCCCACCCGGCCGGGCTGCAGCGTCCGGGTGAACAGCACGGTGCCGTCGTACTCGCGCAGACGCACCGTCAACTCGCCGCTGTCGCCGTCGATGTCGACCTCGCCGAAGAACTGGTAGCCCTCGGCGGGTGACACGTTCGAGGTGGTCGGCGCCTTGACGAACACCCGGTCGGGGCCGAACGTGCCGTCCAGCGCGTTGGCGGGGAAGGCGCCGGCGTTCAGCGGGCCGGAGACGAACTCCCAGAACGGCTCGAAGTCCTTGAACGCGGCCCGCGAGGGGTCGTAGTGCTGGGCCGAGGTGTGGTGGACGTCCGCCGTCAGCCACACCGTGCCGGTGATGCGCCGGTGCTTGATGTACCGCAGCAGCTCGGCGATCTGCAGCTCGCGGCCGAGCGGGGCGCCGGGGTCGCCCTGCGAGACCGCCTCGAAGTTCGGCTTGCCCTCGACCGGGTCGGGGACGACAAGGCCGAGCGGCATGTCGTTGGCGATGACCTTCCACACCGCGCGGGACTTCGCCAGCTCCCGCTTGAGCCACTCCAACTGCTCGCGGCCGAGGATGCCGACGGGGTCCGTGGTCTGGTTGTCCGGGGAGTTGGCGTTGCGGTAGGTCCGCATGTCGAGCACGAACACGTCCAGCAGGGGACCGTGGCTGACCTTGCGGTAGATGCGGCCGTCGGGACGGCCGCTGATCGTGGAGATCGGGAAGTACTCCGAGAACGCCTGCCGCGAGCGCACGGCCAGGTCGTCGAGCCGTGTGCCGGCCGGGTACGCGGTACCGGTGCCGATGACCTCGCCCGGGTACCAGTTGTTGCGGACCTCGTGGTCGTCCCACTGGATGATGTTGGGCACCTGGGCGTTGAACCGGCGCAGCGCCGCGTCCAGCAGGTTGTAGCGGAAGTTGCCCCGGTAGTCCGCCAGCGTGGTCGCGACGTGCGACTTCTCCTCGGTGGTGACGCTCCGGTAGACACCGCCGTCGGGCAGCGCGGCGGTGGCCGAGACCGGTCCGTCGGCGTAGATGTTGTCGCCGCTGCACAGGAAGAAGTCCGGGTCGACCTTGGCCATGGCGTCGAAGATCCGGTAGCCGCCGATGGACTCGTTGATGCCCCAGCCCTGTCCCGCGAGGTCGCCGGACCACACGAACCTGACGCCCTTGCGGCGCTTGGCCGGTGCCGTACGGAACGTGCCGGTGACGGGCTCGCCGGTGCGGCGCGGGTCGTCGGGGTCGGCGAGCCGTACCCGGTAGTGGATCTGCTCGCCGGCCGGCAGCCCGTGCAGCCGGGTCGTGCCGGTGAAGTCCGAGCCGGCGCCGAGCAGCGGGCCGCGCCAGCGGTGCGGGTTGCGGAAGGACTCGGTCGCGGACGTCTCGACGATCATCCGCGCGGGACGGTCGGAGCGCACCCACACCAGCCCGGAGTGGGTGGTCACGTCTCCCGCCTGCACCCCCCAGCCGGCTCTGGGGCGACCGGACAGCGCGAACGCCGGTGCCGAGCCGAGCGCGGTGGGCAGGGTCAGGGCCGCCGACGCGGCGAGCGAGCCGCGCAGCACGCTGCGGCGAGCGGGGAACGGACGGTGGGACATGGATGCGCCTCCAGGGACGGGATCCGGCGGGTGTTGCGCCCCACACCTACTGGGACGCCGCAGCGCACACGCAAACCCCGGGTGAACAACTGACCGCGGTGACAAGGGACCCCGGGTGTCCACCCGGTGGTCACCCGGCCGCCGCCCGCGCCATCAGCCCTACGCCCTCCCGGATCCGCGCGGGTGACAGATGCGCGTATCCCAGAACGAGGCGCACTCCCTCGGCCTCGTCCCGCCGGGCACGCGCGTGCGTGTGGTCCGACAACGGGCGTACGGCGACACCGGCCTCGGCAACGCGCGCGAGGAAGCGTTCCTCGGGGCCGTAGCGGGGCGGGAGCGCCGCGATGACGTGCAGTCCGGCCGCGATGCCCGAGACCTCCGACCCGGGGAAGTGGTCGTCCAGCGCGGCGACGAGGGCGTCCCGCCGCTCGCGGTACGCGCGCTGGCAGCGGCGCAACTGGCGGTCGTACTCGCCGCGTTCGACGAACCGGGCGAACAGCGCCTGGTCCAGGGTGGGATGGCCGAGGTCCATGGTCCGCTTGCGTTCGACGACCTCGCCGGCCAGCGCCTCCGGTACGAGCAGCCAGCCGAGCCGCAGCCCCGGGGCGAGCGACTTGCTGACCGAGCCCGTGTAGGCCACGTGCTCCGGGTCGAGGCCCTGGAGGGCGCCCACTGGAGCGCGGTCGTAGCGGAAGTCGCCGTCGTAGTCGTCCTCCAGGACGAAACCGTCCACCGACCGTGCCCAGTCGAGCAGTTCGGCGCGGCGGCGCGCCGAGTAGGCGATGCCGGTGGGGAACTGGTGCGAGGGTGTCGTCACCACGGCCCGTACGCCCGACGCCCGCAGCGGGTCGATGCGGAGCCCTTCCTCGTCGAGTGGCACCGGCACGGTGGTGACGCCGGCCGCCGCGTACAGGTCGTCGTGCTGGGGGCTTCCGGGGTTCTCGACGCCCACGCGCCGAACCCGCGCGCGTGGAGCGCGAATCCGAGCAGCGTCGTCGCCTGAGCGACTCCGGAGACGATGACGATCCGTTCCGGGTCCGCGACCACGCCCCGGCGGCGTGCGAGCAACTGTGCCAGCATGGTGCGCAGTTGGGGCAGGCCGCGCGGGTCGGGGTAGCCGAGGTCCTGGTGGGGCAGCTCGGCCAGGACACCGCGCTGTGCCGCGGCCCAGGCGGCGCGCGGGAACAACGACAGGTCGGGCGTTCCGGGCACGAAGTCGGCAGCGGCGCCCGGCGAACGGGGCGCGAGGTCACGCGCGCGTGCCCGGGCCGCCCGTACGGCACCGCTCACCCAGGTACCGGCACCCCGGCCGCTGCGCAGGTACCCCTCCGCCGTCAACTGCTCGTACGCCTCGGTGACCAGCCCCCGTGAGACCCCGAGGTCGGCGGCGAGGTCGCGGCTCGACGGCAGCCGCGTCCCGGGCGCCAGCCGCCCCGCCCGCACTGCCTCCCGCAGCGCCGCCTGCAGGGAACGCCCACGCGCGCGTGCCGGGGCCGCGGCGGCCGGCAGGAGCAGCTCCCAGGCGGGGGAGACGACCGACTCCCGCGTGCTGTCCCGATTGGTCCCCGATGGCGTCATGGAAGTGGACCTTAAACCAGACCGCCGGGCTCCCTAGCGTCACCACCATGAACGCCACCACCGCCCGCGGAGCCCTCCTCGCCGCCCTCGCCTGTGTGCTCGTCGGCGGTTCCTTCACCGCCAACAGCGTCCTCGGCCACTACCCGTACGCGGGCGGCCAGTTCCTGCGCTACGGGACGGCCTGCCTGCTCCTCGTCCCACTGGCCGGCAAAGGCGCGGCCGGACGCCTGCGGACGGTCACCGTCCGCCAGTGGGCGCGGCTCGCGGCACTCGCCGCGATCGGCATGGTCGGCTTCAACCTGGCCGTCCTCGCCGCCGAGTGCGGCGCGGAACCGGCCGTACCCGGAGTCTTCGTGGGCTGCGCGCCCGTGGTCGTCGCCGTCGTCGTGCCCCTCACGTCCGGGCGCCGGCCCCGGCGCCGGGTGCTGTACGGGGCCTCCCTGGTCGCCCTCGGGGCCTTCACCGTGCAGGGGTGGGGGCGTACGGACGGCGCCGGGATCGCCTTCTCGGCGTGCGCGCTGGCGGGCGAGGTCGGTTTCGCCGTTCTGGCCGTGCCGGTGCTGCGGCTGCTCGGGCCCCGGCTGCTGTCGGCCACCGTGTGCGCACTCGCCGCGGCCGAGGCGGCGGTGGCCGGACTGCTGCTGGACGGCGCGGCGTGGCTGCGCCGTCCCCACGGCGACGAGGCTCTCGCGCTGCTGTGGCAGGCGGTGGTCGTCACCGTCGTCGGATTCGTCTGCTGGTACATGGGCGTGCAGCGCGTCGGCGTCGAGCGCGCCACGCTGTTCTCCGGGCTGATCCCCGTCGCCGCCGCCTGCACGGCCCCGCTCGTGTCGGCGGGCGCCTACGGAGCCGCCCAGGGCGTCGGAAGCGCCCTCGTGGGCGCCGGAGTCGCCCTCGGATCCGGCACGTTGAGCCGAGGGCGGGCCGCGTCAGCGGCTGCCGTCGAGGAGGACGCGGGCGACCAGCGCCGGGTCGTCGTTCATCGGGCAGTGCCCGCAGCCGGGCAGCCGCACCAACCGCGCCCGGGGGATGATCCGCTTGGCGCGCACCCCCTGGCGGCGCACCAGCAGCATGTCCCGGGTGCCCCAGGCGACGGTGACGGGCAGTTCCGGGATGTCGTCCGTGAACTGGACGGTCGCACCGGACCTGAGGGTCGCGTCGAAGCCCGTGGCCTGGGCCAGCGCGAGCGTCTCGGCGACCACGGCCTCGGGTGAACGGCGGCCGGGGCGGGCGTAGATCGTGCTGGTCAGCATGGTGCGGCCGGCCGCCGAGCGGGACAGCTGCTCGACCAGGGGCAGCGGCAGGCGCTGCGCGATACGGCGCATCGCGAGCAGGACGCCGAAGGCGTAGCGCCGCTCGGCCTGCGACCAGAACCCGGCCGGGGAGAGCGTGGTGACGGACCGTACGAGGTTCTCGCGGCCCAGTTCCAGGGCGAGCAGCCCGCCGAGCGAGTTGCCCGCCACATGCGGACGGTCCAGCTCCAGCGCCTCGCAGAACGCGCCGAACACGGCGGTCGTCGTGGGCAGGTCGTAGGCGAGTCCGTCCGGCAGCGCCGGGGACGCGCCGAAGCCGGGCAGGTCGACGGCGATCACGTCGCGCTCGGTCGCCAGGATGTCCACCACCGGGTCCCAGGCCTGCCGGTGATGACCGATGCCGTGCAGCAGGAGCAGTGGCTCGCCGCGGCCCACGCGCGTGTAGGAGACGGTCACGGGCTGCGGTCCGCGGGGGGAGGGGACCTTGAAGGAGACGGTGGCGGACATGGGTGCTCCTCGTACGGGCTCGCTGACGGACGCCGGGTAGACAGCTTGTCAGCAATTGCTACCGACGGGTAGCCCCCTGGGTGTGTCGACTCGTCCTCAATGCCCCCGGCGCACCTCCAGGTTGAACTCCCCGTGCCCGATCTGCCGGAACAGGTCGAGCCACAAAGGCAGCAGCATCTCCACACTGCGGGCCGAGCGGATGCCGCCCAGGTCGAGCACCCGGTGCGCGGGCCACCCGAACTCCCCGAGCATCCGCGTGACCTGCTCCTTGGCGCCCGCGTCCTCCCCACACACGAAGATCTGGTGCTCGCCCGGCACCAGCGAGGGCTCCACCATCACCTTGCAGTTGACCGTGTTCAGCGACTTCACCACGCGCGCGTGCGGGAAGGCCCGCTGGATCCGCTCGCCCACGCTGTCCGACTCCACCGGGTCGAGCCGCACCTGCCCGTCCTCGAACGCCAGCGGGTTGGTGACGTCGAGGACGACCTTGCCGTCGAGGTTCTCCGCCCCGGCGGCCTCCAGCGCGTCGAGCGCCACCCGCCCGCCCACGGCGACCAGCACCACCTCGGCCGCCGAGGCCGCCTCGGCGAAGGTCCCCGCCCGCGCGCCCGCACCGGCGTCCCGCGCCCACTGGAGAGCGGTCGGATTGTCCTTCGTGCGGGAACCCAGCGTCACCTCATGGCCGAGCTCCGCCAGCTTGCCGCCGAGCGTCCGGCCCACGTCGCCCGTGCCCAGAACCGCGTACCGCATGGCCACCTCCGTCCGTCCGGACCGCCGGCCGCCCCGGCGGCACGCAGGCCATTCTGCTCCCGGACACGCGCCATTCTCCTGGACATGTCCGCAGGTGTCGCATGGGATGGAGGGGTGACGACCGACACCGAGACCGATGTCTTCGAAGAACACCGGCCCGTCCTGCTGGGCGTCGCCTACCGCATGCTCGGCCGGGTGGCCGACGCGGAGGACGTGGTCCAGGAGGCCTGGCTGCGCTGGTCCGGCGCGGATCGCCGGGAGGTGCGCGAACCGCGCGCCTATCTGGTGCGTGTCACCACCCGCCTCGCCATCGACCGGCTCCGTCAGGTCAAGGCGCGGGGCGAGACGTACGTCGGCCCCTGGCTGCCCGAGCCCTACGCCACCCACTTCGGCGACACCGCCCCGGACACCGCCGAACGGGCCGTGCTCGCCGACTCCGTCTCCCTGGCGGTCCTGGTCGTCCTGGAGTCGCTGTCCCCACTGGAACGGGCCGTGTTCGTCCTGCGGGAGGCCTTCGGCTACCCCTACGCGGACATCGCGGCCATGCTGGACCGGGGCGAGCCGGCCGTACGCCAGCTCGCCGGGCGGGCCCGCAGGCACGTTCAGGAGCGGCGGCCACGGTACGAGGTCGATCCCGAGCGGCGCCGTGAGCTCACCGAACGGTTCCTCGCCGCCGCCGCGGAGGGCGACCTGGACGGGCTGATGGCACTGCTCGCGCCCGACGTACGACTGGTCGGCGACAGCGGCGGCAAGTCGCGGGCACCGCTGCGGGTCCTGGAGAGCGCCGACAAGGTGGGCCGGTTCCTCGTCGGCGTCGCCCAGAAGGGCGTACCGGATCCGTCGTTCCGGTTCATGGAGCTCAACGGCGGCCCCGCGATCGTGGTCCTGTCCGCCGGCAAGCCCGACAGCGTCTTCCAGCTGGACGTCTTCGAGGGTCGGGTCCAGGCCGTCTACATCGTCCGCAACCCCGACAAACTGCAGTCCCTGCCCCTCGGCTAGAGCAACCGCTCTCTATCCCCTCCCCACGGGATCGAGGATTGGTCTTGACCAAGGGTTTGGGCCGCCCTATGGTCGCAGAGAAGTGCAACAACCTTTAATAAACAAGGGCGTTAAAACGCCGCCGGACCACGGCGATTGCGGAGGACAGGGTGGGGACCACGCAGCTGGAATCGGTACCGGAACCGAAGTACTGGCATCTCAGGACCGTGCTCAGTGAGGCACTGGACTCCGAGTTCGCCGTCGGCGAGATCCTGCCGAACGAGCGCGACCTGGCCGCCCGTTTCGGCGTCGCCCGCGCGACGCTCCGCCAGGCCCTGGAGCAGCTCGAACTGGAGGGCCGGCTGCAGCGCCGCCGCGGGGTCGGTACGACCGTGGCGCCGCCGCGCGTGGGGGTCGCCGTCGGTACCGAACAGCACGCCTGGCCCGGGGCCGCGGGGGACGTCTGGCAGGCCGTCGACTGCGCGGTCGCCGCAGCGCCGGCCGCCGTCGCCGCAGCGCTGGAGGTCGGCCCGGACGACGCCGTGCACACCGTGCGCAGGTCCCGGGTCTCGCACGGCCAGCCCGTCGCCGCGGAACTGCTGTACGTCCCGGCCGCCTCGGTGCCGGACCTGTCCGCCATAGACGCCCCGTCCGGGCCGGCACGCGCGCGTGCGGTCCTGCGAGAGCTGCAGCGGCTGGAGCTGGAAGGGCAGGAGAGCGCGGTGGAGCTGGGCTCCGCGCGTGCGGACGACGCGAAGGAACTGGACCGGCTCCCGGGCGCGCCCGTCCTCGTCGTCACCACCCGCTACCTCGCCGGCGGCCGCACGGCTGCCCTCTCCGTCGCCACGTACCGCGCGGACACGTGCCGCCTGACCTTCGGTGACTCGGGCAACGTGGAAATCCACCAGGACCCGGAACGCCGGGCGTCCTGATCCGACCTGCCACTGCCGACACCGCACGCCCTGCCACAGTTCCGGGGCGTGCGGTGTTCGGCGTCGGGCGCGGGCCCGAGGGGCTGCGACGGGCCTGCGCGTACCAGGCGGGCGTGAAGGTGCGCGGTGCCGCAGGGAAGCGTGGGCCGTGCGCGCACTTTGCGCGCACCGGGGTGGGCGCGTGGGGCAGGGGGATCATGCGGGTATCGGGCCCGTTGGCGGATTGGGGCCGTAGGGGGCGTGTGCTCGCCGGGGAAGGGGCCGCGGGCCCTCTCGTCAACCCTGTCAGCGGCGGGCCGTCATCGTGCCCTCCACCGCGAAGAGCTGTTCCTCGACGTGGTCCAGGGCGAGGCGCAGGGCGCCCGTGGCCACGGCGGCCTCGCCCAGGAGGGAGAGGGCGACCTTCGGTGGGCGCAGGCAGTAGCGGGACAGTTCGCGGCGCAGGGGGTCGAGGACGCCGTCCAGGCCGGTCGCCCAGCCGCCGATGACGACCAGCTCCGGGTCCAGGGCGAGGACGAGAGCGGCGACGTCGTGGACGAGGCGCTGGATGAAGCGGTCGAAGGCGGCGCGGGCCCGCTGGTCGCCCTCGCGGGCCAGCGCGAAGACCTCGGCGACGGCCTGCTCGTCGAGGGGGTGGAGGGGTTCGCCCGTCGTGGACAGAAGCGTTTCCGGGGTGACCTCGCGCCCCAGCAGATGCAGGGCGCCGATCTCGCCGGCCGCCCCGCCGTACCCCCGGTGCAGCTGTCCGCCGATGAGGGAACCGGCACCAGGACTCAGTCCGGCCAGCACGAACACGACGTCGTCCGACTCGGTGGCGGCACCCTTCCAGTGCTCGGCGACGGCCGCGGCGTTGGCGTCGTTCTCGACCAGCACCGGGCACTTGAAGGAGCGGCTGAGCCGCTCGCCGAGGTGCAGCCCCGTCCACTCGGGCAGCGCCGCGCACAGCCGTACCGCGCCGTCCGCCTCCACGATGCCCGGCGTGGCCACCCCGACCGCGCGCAGGGAGTCCCGGGCGACGCCCGCCCGGCGCAGCAGCTCGGCGACCGCGGTGCGCAGCCGTTCCAGGCGCTCGTCCGCCCCGGCCGCCTCGTCCACCTCCTTGGCCTGCGCGCCCAGCACCCGCCCGTCCAGGTCGGACAGCAGCGCGGCGACCCGGTGCGGCCCGATCTCCAGGCCGAGCAGATGCCCCGCCTCGGCCCGGAAGCGGAACCTCCGGGCGGGCCGCCCCTGCCGCCGGACCACGCTCTCATCGGCGGCCTTCTCGACGACGTACCCCGCCTCGATCAGCCCCTCTACGACCCCCTCGACCGTCGGCCGGGACAGCCCCGTCACCCGGGTGATCTCGGTGAGGGTCGCGCAGTCGGTGGCGCGCAGCGCGTGCAGCACCACCGCGGAGTTGATCCTTCGCAGCAGCGAGGGGTCCCCGCCGGTAAGCCGCCCCACCGTCCGTCCTCCCAGCTCGTGCGCGTGTTGGCCGGATCGTACTCGGCGCGGCGGACCCCGGCGAGTGCCAGGGACTGTCCGGTGGATCACCAAGCCGTGGGGGTGGAGATACTGGATGACATGGACATCGTGAGGGACCTCGCCGTGCTGGACCTGCTGTGTGTCCGGGACTTTCCCGGGGTGCACGGCAGCACGGAGGTGGGCAGCGGCGGACCGGGTTACTTCATGGTCTCCCTGGGACCGGGAGCCTGGCCGAGCCCGGAGGACCTCCACGCCTACGAGACCGCCGTGGCCGAGCGCCTGGACGAACGGCTGGGCGGTCAGGCCCGCTCGGAAACCGTGACGCTCAGGGAGCGCCTGACGCGCGGTGAGCGCATATCCGAGCCCTGGGCCTCGCTGGGTGTCCTGGCCGACGACCTGCGGACCTGGCCGGCCGGCGAGACGGGCCGCTGGATCACCCTCGCCGTCTCCGACCGGGACGAACCGGACAGGGCCCGCCTCCTCGCCGCCGTGACCGACACCGAGCCACCCTTCACCGGCCGGCCTTCGGGCGGCTAACCTTCGGCGGCGACCCTGAGCCGCGCGAACTCCTCCGCCATCGTCTGCGCCGTCCAGTGGGCGTTCAGGCCACTGGGGTTCGGCAGCACCCACACCCGCGTGTCCCCGATGACCCGGTCCTGCGGCCCCACCCGGGCCTTTCGGTCGTCGAACGCGGCTCGATAGGCCGTCACCCCCACCACCGCCAGCCACCGCGGCCTCAGCCGCGCCACCTTCAGCGCCAACCGCCGGCCGCCCTCGCGGTACTCCTCGGCACTCAGCTCGTCCGCCCGTGCCGTCGCCCGCGCCACGACGTTCGTGATGCCCAGCCCGTACGACGGCAACTCCCCCTGCTCCGAGGGCTTCAGCAGCCGAGGGGTGAAGCCGGACAGGTGGAGCACCGGCCAGAAGCGGTTGCCGGGGCGGGCGAAATGGTGGCCCGTGGCGGCCGTCATCAGGCCGGGGTTGATGCCGCAGAACAGGACATGGAGGCCGTCCGCGACCACGTCCGGGACGAGACGGTCGCGGGCGGCCTGAAGTTCCGCCGGGGTGAAGCGGGTCAGAGGATCGCCCCCGGGGCGTAGCCCGCGGCCTCCGGGTGCTGCTTGACGATCTCCTCGACGCGGCCCACTACGGCGGCGACCTGGTCGGCCGCGGCGCCGGTGAAGGACAGCTTGTCGGCCATCAGCGCGTCCAGCCGGGCGCGGTCGAGCGGGATGCGCTCGTCGGCGGCCAGCTTGTCGAGCAGCTCGTTGCGTTCGGCGCCCTGCTCGCGCATGGCCAGCGCGGAGGCGACGGCGTTCTCCTTGATCGCCTCGTGCGCGACCTCTCGGCCGACGCCGGCGCGCACCGCCCCCATCAGCACCTTGGTGGTGGCGAGGAAGGGGAGGTAACGGTCCAGCTCACGCGCGACGACTGCGGGGAACGCGCCGAACTCGTCGAGTACCGTCAGGAACGTCTCCAGCAGGCCGTCCAGCGCGAAGAAGGCGTCCGGGAGGGCCACCCGGCGCACCACCGAGCAGGACACGTCGCCCTCGTTCCACTGGTCGCCGGCCAGCTCGCCCGTCATCGAGGCGTAGCCGCGCAGGATCACCATGAGGCCGTTGACGCGCTCGCAGGACCGCGTGTTCATCTTGTGCGGCATGGCGGAGGAACCGACCTGGCCCGGCTTGAAGCCCTCGGTCACCAGTTCGTGCCCGGCCATCAGCCGGATCGTCTTGGCCAGCGAGGAGGGGGCCGCGGCCAGTTGGACCAGCGCGGTGACGACCTCGTAGTCAAGCGAGCGCGGGTAGACCTGGCCGACCGAGGTGAACGCCTGCGAGAAACCGAGGTGCCCGGCGATCCGGTTCTCCAGCTCGGCCAGCTTCGCCGCGTCGCCGCCCAGCAGGTCCAGCATGTCCTGCGCCGTGCCGACCGGGCCCTTGATGCCCCGCAGCGGGTAGCGGGCGAGGAGTTCCTCGACCCGGCCGTACGCGACGAGCAGTTCGTCGGCGGCCGTCGCGAACCGCTTGCCCAGCGTCGTGGCCTGCGCGGCCACGTTGTGCGAGCGGCCCGCCATGACCAGCTCGCCGTACTCGCCGGCCAGCTTGGCCAGCCGGGCCAGGACGGCCACCGTACGGTCGCGCATCAGCTCCAGCGAGAGCCGGATCTGCAGCTGCTCGACGTTCTCGGTGAGGTCGCGCGAGGTCATGCCCTTGTGGACGTGCTCGTGCCCGGCGAGGTCGTTGAACTCCTCGATCCGCGCCTTCACGTCGTGCCGCGTGACCTTCTCGCGCTCGGCGATCGAGACCAGGTCGACGGTGTCCAGGACGCGCTCGTAGTCGGCGATCGCCGCGTCCGGCACCTCGATCCCGAGGTCCTTCTGGGCCCGCAGCACGGCGAGCCAGAGCTGCCGCTCCAGCTTCACCTTCTGCTCGGGCGACCAGAGCGTGGCGAGCTCGGCGGAGGCGTAGCGTCCGGCGAGGACGTTCGGGATGCGGGGCTTGGCGGGAGCGGAAGTCACGTGTACGGATTCTACTGGCGATTCGTGCAGGCCAGCGCCACGCTTCCGTTCGTGGGAAGCTACGAGACCTGCGTCACCGGACGGAGTCGGCGAGGTCCGCCAGCACGTCCGCGTGGCAGGGCAGGGGCGCGCACCAGCAGGCCAGCGTCTTCCCGCGCAGCTCTTCGACCAGCTCCAGCAGGTCGGGCCGCTCCAGCAGATACGCCCGGTACATCGCCATGACCTCCGCGCGGGTGCCGTCCCGGCGGCGCTTGGGGGTGTCGTAGGCGAAGGGGTTGCGGAGCGGGTGCCCGGGCAGGTCCCAGCCGCCCAGGGTCCAGCGGCGACCGACATAGACCACGTCAGCGGGGGCGAGTTCCAGCCGGGCGCCGTACTCGTGGAGGAGGCCCCGGAGGTTGATCACCCGCGTCGGCATCGGGGGCTCACACCGCCGGGCCCTCGTAGGGCAGCAGTTCCGGCCGCTTGGCGGGGCGGCCGTCGCCCGAGGAGCGGCCGGTCAGCCGGCGGCCTATCCACGGGAGCAGATGCTGCCGGGCGAACCGGGCGTCCGCGATCCGCCGGGCGGCCCAGCCGGGCGGCACCGTGGCCGGTACCGGCGTACGCCACTCGGTGTCCTCGGGGTCGTAGCCGAGTGCCTGCCAGACGGCCTCGGCGACCCTGCGGTGGCCCTCCGCCGTGAGGTGCAGCCGGTCCACGTCCCACAGCCGCGGGTCGGCGAGCGAGGGCGCCCCGTACAGGTCGACGACCACGGCGCCGTGCCGCTCGGCCAGCGTGTCGACGGTCGCGAACAGCTCCTCCATGCGCGGCCGGAACCGATCCAGGACCGGACCCTGACGGCCCGGACTGCGCATCAGCACCAACTGCTCGCAGGACGGCGCCAGCCGCTCCACGGCCTCCGTCAGCAGAGCCCGTACGCGTCCCATGTCGCACTTGGGTCGCAGCGTGTCGTTGAGCCCGCCGACCAGCGTGATCACATCGGGCCGCAGGGCCGCCGCCACGTCCACCTGCTCGTCGACGATCTGCCCGATCAGCTTGCCGCGCACCGCGAGGTTGGCATAGCGGAAACCGGGCGTGTGGGCGGCCATCCGGCCGGCGAGGAGGTCGGCCCAGCCGCGGTAGGAGCCGTCGGGCAACAGGTCCGACATGCCCTCCGTGAAGGAGTCGCCGACCGCGACCAGGCTGGTGTACGAGGGAGAGGCGTTCGTCTGCATGGCGTCAGCGATGGTAACCCGACGCCATACCCGTCGGTCGGTCGGCCTTCCGGCGCCCGCGCTCAGGCCGGCTGCCCGAACAGCTCCCGCAGCACGTCCTCCATGGTCACCAGCCCCTCCAGCCGGCCGTCGTCGCCGAGCACGGCGGCCAGATGGGTACGACTGCCCCGCATCGCCGTGAGCACGTCGTCCAGGGGCGTGCTCGCTCGCACGCGCGCGATGGGCCGCATGTCCCGCACCCGGAACGGCACATCGCGTCCCAAGGCGTCCAGCGCGTCCTTCACGTGCAGATAGCCGGTGATCCGGCGGCCCTCGTCCACCACCGGGAAGCGCGAGAAGCCCGACTCGGCCGAGAGCCGTTCCAGCTCCTCCGGCGTGACGCCCACGCGCGCGTACACGACGCGTTCCAGCGGCAGGACGACGTCGCGCACCGGACGCCTGCCCAGCTCGAGCGCGTCGCTCAGCCGCTCCAGCGCCCGGTCGTCGATCAGCCCCGCCTCACCCGAGTCACGCACGATCCGGGCCAGCTCGGCGTCCGAGAAGGTGGCGGCGACCTCGTTCCTGGTCTCCACCCGCAGCAGCTTCAGCAGCGCGTTGGCGAAGGCGTTGACCGTGAAGATCACCGGGCGCAGCCCCCGCGACAGGGCGACCAGCGGCGGCCCGAGCAGCAGCGCGCTGCGCACCGGCTCGGCGAGCGCCACGTTCTTCGGCACCATCTCGCCCAGCAGCATGTGCAGATAGGTCGCCAGGGTCAGCGCGATCACGAAGGACACCACGTGCCCGGCCCCCGCCGACACGCCCACGGCGTGGAACACCGGCTCCAGCAGATGCGCGATCGCCGGCTCGGCGACGACACCCAGGACCAGCGTGCACAGCGTGATGCCCAGTTGCGCGGCCGCCAGCAGCGCGGACACGTGCTCCAGCCCCCACAGCACGCTCTTCGCCCGCCGGTCGCCCTCCTCGGCGTACGGCTCGATCTGGCTGCGGCGCACCGAGATCAGCGCGAACTCCGCGCCGACGAAGAAGGCGTTGACGACGAGGGTCGCGAGGCCGATCAGCAGTTGTACGGCGGTCATTTCGCATCCTCCCCCTGGCCCGCCCCGGCCTCGTCCTCGAACGGCGCGTGCAGCAGCACCCGAGCGGCCCGGCGCCCCGAGGCGTCCACCACGTCCAGCCGCCACCCGGTGACGTCGACGGTGTCGCCGACGGCCGGGATCCGGCCCAGCCGGGTCGCCACGAGTCCGGCCAGCGTCTCGTACGGTCCCTCGGGCGCCCGCAGACCGACGCGGGCGAGCTGGTCGACGCGGGCCGAGCCGTCGGCCGAGTACAGGGCGCGGCCCTCGTCGTCGCTGCCCGCGAGGGCGAGGTCGGGAGTCTCGTGCGGGTCGTGCTCGTCGCGGACCTCGCCGACGACCTCCTCGACGATGTCCTCCAGGGTGGCCACGCCGGCGGTGCCGCCGTACTCGTCGATCACCACCGCCATCGTCCGCTTGCCGGACAGCCGGTCCAGCAGCCGGTCGACGGTGAGGGTCTCGGGGACGAGGAGGGGCTCGCGCATGATCTCGGAGACCGGGACGCGGGTGCGGCGCTCGGCGGATATCGCCAGCACGTCCTTGACGTGGGCGGTGCCGACGACAGAGTCCAGGCCGCCGCGGTGGACGGGGAAGCGGGACAGCCCGGTCGCCCGGGTCGCGTTGGCCACGTCCTCGCAGGTCGCCTGGGCATCGAGGGCCACGACCTGGACGCGGGGTGTCATCACGTTCTCCGCGGTCAGGTCGGCCAGGTTGAGGGTCCGGACGAACAGCTCGGCGGTGTCCGCCTCCAGAGCGCCCTCCCGGGCGGAGTGCCGCGCCAGCGCCACCAGTTCCTTGGGGCCGCGCGCGGAGGCCAGCTCCTCGGCGGGTTCCAGGCCGAAGCGGCGCACCACGCGGTTCGCGGTGTTGTTGAGGTGGGTGATGAAGGGCCGGAAGGCGGCGCTGAACCAGCGCTGGGCGTTGCCCACGCGCTTGGCCACCGGCAGGGGTGAGGAGATCGCCCAGTTCTTCGGCACCAGCTCGCCGACGACCATCAGGAACACGGTCGACAGCGCCGTACCCAGCACCAGGGCGAGCGAGGTCGCCGCCGAGCGGGAGAGGCCGAGTGCCTGGAGCGGGCCGGCGATCAGCCTGGCGATGGACGGCTCGGCGAGCATGCCGACGACCAGGTTGGTGACGGTGATGCCGAGCTGGGCGCCGGAGAGCTGGAACGTCAGGTTCCGCACGGCTTTCAAGGCACCCGAGGCGCCCCGCTCGCCGCGCTCCACGGCCTGCTCCAGCTCGCCGCGCTCGACCGTGGTCAGCGAGAACTCGGCCGCGACGAAGGCGCCGCAGGCGAGCGACAGCAGGATCGCCACCAGCAGCAGGAGCACTTCGGTCATCGGGTCACCTCCGTCCCATGGTCGGGCAGGGCGGGGAGGATCGCGCGATGTCGCGTACTGCTCCTACGACTGGGAGGGTCGCCCATGGACGGACGCTCACACCTTTCATGCCGGACCGGGTGGTCCCCGACGGGGGGACCGAAGGGTGCCCCCATGGTAAAGGATGAGCAAAGGGGCTCAGTCGGTGAGCGGCTTCACCCAGCGTCGCCAGTGTTCCTCGGGCGCGTATCCGGCCGCGCGCCAGGCGTGCTGGGCGGTCTCGTTGCGGACCAGGACCATCGCGTCCCCGCGGCGGCCGCCGAGCCGTACGAAGCGGTCCTCGGCGGCGGCCAGCAGCGCCGAGCCGATGCCCTGGCGGCGCCGGCGCGGGTCGACCGCGAGCCGGTAGAGATGGCAGCGCCAGCCGTCGAAGCCGGCGATGACCGTGCCGACCAGCTCGCCGTCCCGCTCGGCCAGGATCAACGCCTCCGGGTCGCGCTCGACCAGCCGCTCCACGCCGTCCCGGTCGTCGCTGATGCTCGTGCCCTCGGCGGCGGTCTTCCAGAAGGCGAGGACGGCGTCGAGGTCGGCCGGGGCCGCTGCTCGGATCCGCAGTTCAGTCATGCGGCGATCTCATCACCGGGGGTCGTCCGATACACGGAATTCCAGTATCCGGACGACTCCCGCCCCGAAGGGGTCACTCGTGGGCGATCGCCTCCAGGACGTTCATGCGGGACGCCCGCAGCGCAGGCAGGAGGGCCGCCACGACGCCCACCACCGCCGAGCCGATCACCACCGCGATGATCGTGCCCCAGGGGATGGCGAGGGCCTTCATGCCCTGCAGGGCCAGGACCTGCTGGGTGCACACGCCCCACACCAGGCCCAGCGCGAGCCCCAGCACCGCGCCGAACACCGCGATCACCACCGACTCCAGCCGGATCATCCGCCGCAACTGGCGCCGGGCGAGCCCGATGGCCCGCAGCAGCCCGATCTCGCGGGTGCGTTCCACCACCGACAGGGCGAGGGTGTTGACCACGCCGAGCACCGCGATGATGATCGCGAGGCCGAGCAGCGCGTACACCAGGTACAGCAGCACGGCGATCTGGTCGTGGACCAGTTTCTTGTAGTCGGCCTGGTCGCGGACCTGGACCTGCGGGTACGGCTTGAGGGTCCGCTCCAGGTTCTTGCGGAGCTGGTCGGCGCTCGTACCGGGGGACTTGTCGACGTACAGCACGCTGTCCTCGCCGCCCGGCACGTACTTCTCGACGGTGGCGATGCCGAAGTACAGGCCGCCCTGGGTGCCGAACCCGCTGGACCCGTCCTGGTTGGTGAGGGCGGCGACCCTGGCCCGGGTCGCGTGCCCGCCGGGGAACTGGACGGGGAGCACGCTGCCGAGCCGTACGTGGTGGTCGTCGGCGAACTTGGCGTCCATGGCGATGTTGCCGTCCGCCAGCGCGGCGGCGGTGTTGCCCCGCGTGTAGGTGATGTGCGCGACGTCGTCCAGCCGCGGGTCGAAGCCGGCGGCCGTGGTCGCGACGCGCTTGCCGTCCGGCAGTCGTACCGCGACACCTGTGAAGCGTTCCCGGACGACGAGACGGACCCCCTCCGTCGCCCGCACCTTGTCGGTGATCTCCCGGTTGAACGGCAGGAAGTTGGTGTTCTGCACCATGAAGTCGGCGCCGAGCGTCCGGTCGATCTGCCGGTCGAAGGACTTGGACATCGAGGCGCTGGCCACCGACATCCCGCCCACCAGCGCGAGGCCCACCATCAGCGCGGCCGCGGTGGCACCCGTACGGCGGGGGTTGCGCAGGGCGTTGCGCTGGCTCATGCGGCCGACCGACCCGAACAGCGCCGGGAAAGCCCCGCCCAGCACCCGGATCATCGGCCGGACCAGCAGCGGGCCGGCGATCACGGTCGCGATCAGCGTCAGCACCACGCCGAGCCCGAGCAGGGAGGCCGCCGAGGCCGTCTTCGAGGACGCGGCGCAGCCCGCCAGCGCGGCCGCCCCGAGCGCCCCGACGACGGACCCGACCACCGCACGGGTCTTCAACGGCCGCCCCATGCCCGCCACTTCGGCGTCCGCGAGGGCCGCCATGGGGGACACGCCGGCGGCCCGGCGGGCCGGCAGGTACGCGGCGACGAAGGTGACGCCGACCCCGACGGCGTACGCGGCGACCGGCGTCGGCCAGCCGACGACCATCTCGGTGGTCTTGAGGTTCATGCCGAAGCCGCTCATCAGCTTCAGCAGCCCCGCCGCGAGCCCGACCCCGGCCGCGAGGCCCAGGGTGGAGCCGACGAAGCCGAGCAGCACCGCCTCCGTGAGCACCGACCGGCGCACCTGCCGCCGGTCGGCGCCGAGGGCGCGCAGCAGGCCCAGTTCGCGGGTGCGCTGGGCGATCAGCATGGAGAAGGTGTTGACGATCAGGAAGATCCCGACGAGGACGGCGATCCCGGCGAAGCCGAGCATGACGTACTTGATGACGTCGAGGAACCCGCCGAGTTGTGCCGCCGAGGACTTGGCCTGTTCGCCGGCCGTGCGCACGTCGTACGCGCCGGTGCCGGTCACGGCGGCCACCCGTTGCTTGAGCACGGGATCGGTGACGCCCTTCGCGGCGAACACCGAGATGCCGGTGGCCCGGTCGGCGGAGCCGAGCAGCTTCGTCGCGGCCACCTGGGGGTCGAGGAAGACCAGGGCGGCGCCAGGGTTGGTGGTGGTGAAGGTGGCGATCCCGACGACCCGGACCCGGAAGGTGCCGGGCTGGGCCATCACGGTGAGCGGGTCGCCGATCCGTACGTGCTTCTTGTCGGCGGTGTCCGCGTCGAGCAGGGCCTCGCCGGCCCCGTGCGGGGCGTGGCCGGAGGTCAGGCGTACGGGGCTGCGGTCGGTGAGGTACCAGTCCGTGGCGATGGTGGGGGCGCCGGTGGTCGGTCCGACCGACTTGTCGTGCCGGTCGACGATGGTGACGTTCTGGACGCCGACGTCGGCGTGGGTGGACCTCACCCCGTCGACCCGGGCCAGTCGCCGCGCCAGCTCGGCGGGCAGGGTCCGGGCCTCGCCGGTGGGCACGGAGGACTTCAGGTCCTGCTTGGGGGAGACGGTGACGTCCGCGGCGGTGGAGTGGAAGAGCTGGTCGAAGGTGCGGGTCACCGTGTCGGAGAAGATCAGGCTGCCCACGACGAACGCCACGGACAGGATGATCGCGAGCGCCGAGAGCAGCAGCCTGCCCTTGTGCGCGAGGAAGCTCCGCAGCGTCGCCCTGAGCACCGGCCTACTCCTGTCCTTCCGTGGCACCGGACTGGCCGCGGATCACGTCGAAACGCTTCATCCGCTCCAGCACCGCCTCCGCCGTCGGCTGCCGCGTCTCGTCCACGATGCGCCCGTCGGCGAGGAACAGCACCACGTCGGAGTGGGCTGCGGCGCCCGGGTCGTGCGTGACCATGACGACCGTCTGCCCCAGATCGTCCACGGCCCGGCGCAGGAAGGCGAGTACCTCGAGTCCGGCCCGCGAGTCCAGGTTGCCGGTCGGCTCGTCCGCGAAGATCAGCTCGGGCCGGGAGGCCAGCGCCCGCGCACAGGCCACCCGCTGCTGCTGGCCGCCGGACAGCTGGGAGGGGCGGTGCCGCAGCCGGTCGCGCAGGCCGAGCGTGTCGATGACTTGGTCCAGCCACTCCTGGTCCGGCTTCTTGCCCGCGATGTCCATGGGCAGGGTGATGTTCTCGGCCGCGTTCAGCGTCGGGATCAGGTTGAACGACTGGAACATGAACCCGATCCGGTCCCGCCGCAGCCGGGTCAGCTCGCGATCCTTCAGCCCGGTGATCTCGGTGTCGCCGAGCCACACCTGGCCGGCCGAGACCGTGTCCAGGCCGGCCAGGCAGTGCATCAGCGTGGACTTGCCGGAGCCCGAGGGCCCCATGACGGCGGTGAAGCGGCGGCGCGCGATGTCCACGTCCACCGAGTCCAGGGCCAGCACGGTCGTCTCGCCCGATCCGTACGCCTTGGTCAGCGCGCGGGCGCGGGCGGCGACGCCGTCGGGCGACGGAGGGACCGTGGCGTGCTCCGCAGGTGCTGTGGACAAGGCAGCCTCCTCGTGGACGTGCCGATTCTGCTCGCCGCTGCCGAGGGTAGTGTGACCCGCCCCACAGCCGGTATCCACCACAGGTCCCGGTCCCTCTCCGTCCCAGGTCGCGCCCCTGATGCCGGTGTAAGGGGCATCTTCCATCCGGGGGACGCGCGAGGTTCCCGGAAGCGCCCCCTTGCCGGCGCTAGCGCATCGGCGCTAGCTTCGAGGTATGGCGAAGACCCAGCTGAACGTGAGAGTGGACGAGGGCACCGCCCGCGCCGCCCGCGAGCGCGCCCTGGCCCGCGGCATGAGCGTCAACCGCTACATCGAGGAACTGGTCAGACAGGACACCGGCGAGGTGGGGCACACGTTCGTCGAGGCCGCGGCCGACTTCATGAAGCAGTACGAGTCCGTCTTCGCGGAGGAGTTCGGCGGCGAGAACGAGGGCATGCGCGAAGGTAGCCACTGATCCCTTGAGCAACCTCAGAATCGACCTCGCCTGGCTCCTCATGCTCGCCGAACAGAACACTCCCGGCGATCCCCAGGTCACCGACTGGGGCGCCCTCGTCGCCGCCGTCGCACGGCACGAGGCGGAGATATTCGACGTGCCCGTGTACGACGGTCCGCACGCGCGTGCCGCCTCCCTGCTCCAACTCCTCATCCACGTCCCGGCGCTGGAGCGCACCAACGCCCTGTTCGCGACGGCCGTGGCCTACGGCTACCTCGTCGCCAGCGGTCTGAAGGTGGCCACCTCGCCCGTGCAGGTGCGCGAGCTGGCCCGGCTGGTCAAGAGCGGTGAGGCCACGGTGCACGACATCGCGGCGGAACTGCGGCAGTGGACGGTGTGATCACGGCCCGCCGGCCGGCTCCGTGGGCCCGGGCCGCCAGGCCATGCCGAGGACGCAGTACGAGGTCGGCAGGGTCGGTCCCCTCTCCGGCAGCGACAGCCGCCGGTAGGGACCGAGTTCGAACCCGGCCTCACGCAGGGCGGCGACCGGGTCCCGGCCCACATGACAGCCACCGTTGAGCCGCGGCCACACCGTACGGTCCAGCGTGCGCTGCGTGAGGGTCATGATCCGTCCGCCGCCGCGGCCGTGCTCGAAGAACCGCAGGACTCCGCCGGGCCGCAGGACCCGCCGTACCTCGCCGAGCGCCCGTTGCACGTCCCGCACGCTGCACAGCACCAGCGACAGGACCGCCGCGTCGAAGGCCTCGCTCTTGACGGGCAGCGCCTCCGCCGCGCCGGGCACGACGTCGACCGGCACCTCGGCGCGCAGCGCGTTCTCGACCGCGAACCGCCGCAGCAGGCGTTCCGGTTCGATCGCCACCACCTCCGAGACGGCGCTCGGATAGTGCGCGAAGTTCAGTCCATTGCCCGCACCGATCTCGACGACGCGTCCGGACAGACCGGTCAACAGCCGGTCACGGATGGCGCCCACGCCCATCCGGGTCTCGGCGGAGACACTGACCCGGGCGTAGTAGCGGGCGAACAGCGGGTGGTGCACGGCATCCCGGGCCGGCTTCGCCGAGCCGGAAAGGGGCGACCGCAGCGGCATGGGGACCTCCTCGGGAGGACGGGCCTTACCCCCGATTCTCCCCCGTCCGGCCCCGGCGCACCCGTGCCGGGACAGGTCCGCGGCGGGCGGTCGTCGTCGTCCTGGTGTTACGGGGCTTCCCGCGTCCGGAACGCCTCCGCGTCCCAGGTGCCGTCCAGGCGGGACGCCAGCCAACCCGGCGCCGCCGCGCGGAAGTCGGCGGGGGCGAGCGAGCCGACCCCGAAGGGCACGGCACCCAGCAGCGGGGCCCCGGCGACGTCCGGGAGGTCGGTGATGTTGCACCGCATCGCCAGATCGGGGGCGTCGGGCCAGCCGCCGATGACGACACCCAGCAACTCCACGCCCCGGCCCCGGAGTTCACGGGCCGTCAGTTCCGTGGTGTTGAGCGTGCCGAGACCCGCCGTCGCCACCACCAGCACCGGCGCCCGCAGCAGCTGCGCCGCGTCCGCCAGCGTCCCGCCGGCCTCGTCGAACCGCACGAGCAGCCCGCCCGCACCCTCCACCAGCACCAGATCGTGCTCGGCGGACAGCTTGGCGGCGGCCTCGGCGACGTCCTGCGGACGCACCGGCGTCATCCCTGCCCGCCGTGCGGCCGTGGCCGGTGCCAACGGCTCGGGATAGCGGGCCAGTTCGGTCGCCGTCACGGCACCCGCGAGCCGCGCCACCTCGTCGGCGTCCCCGCGCTCGTCGGGCCGTACGCCCGTCTGCGCGGCCTTCAGCACGGCCACCGAGCGGCCGGCGGCGACCGCGGTGGCGGCCACCGCGGCCGTCGTGATCGTCTTGCCGACCTCGGTTCCCGTACCCGTGATCACCAGTACCGGCATCTCAACCCTCCCGTGCCGCCGCGCACACCGCGCGCGCGATCCGTGCCACGTCGGCGTCCCCGGTGACGTACGGCGGCATCGTGTAGACCAGGTCGCGGAAGGGCCGCAGCCACACGCCCTCGCGCACGGCCGCCGCCGTGGCGGCCTTCATGTCGACCTCGTGGTCCAGCTGCACGACGCCGATGGCGCCGAGGACCCGTACGTCCTTCACCCCCGGGAGCCCCCGCGCCGGCTCCAGCCCCTCCCGCAGCCCGGCCTCGATCCGCTTGACCTCCGCGGGCCAGTCCTGGCCGAGCAGCAGCCCGATCGAGGCGCAGGCGACGGACGCGGCGAGGGGATTGCCCATGAAGGTGGGGCCGTGGGCGAGCACGGGCACGTCGCCGCGCGAGATGCCGTCGGCCACCCGGGAGGTGCACAGCGTGGCCGCCATCGTCAGATAGCCACCGGTCAGCGCCTTGCCCACGCACATCACGTCCGGCGTCACGGCCGCGTGCTCCGCAGCGAACAGGGCGCCCGTACGGCCGAACCCGGTCGCGATCTCGTCGAAGACCAGCAGCACGTCGTGCGCGTCGCACGCCTCGCGCAGCACCCGCAGATACGCGGGGGAGTGGAACCGCATGCCGCCCGCGCCCTGCACCACGGGCTCGACGATGACGGCGGCGAGTTCGTCGGCATGCCCGGCGATCGCCGAGCGCAGCAGGTCGGCGTACGACTCCTCGTACGCGGCCGGAGGCAGGTCCACGAACACCTGCCGGGGCAGCACCCCGGTCCACAGGTCGTGCATCCCGCCCTCGGGGTCGCACACCGACATCGGCTGCCAGGTGTCACCGTGGTAGCCGCCGCGCCAGGTCAGCAGGCGCCGCTTGCCGGGCCGGCCCAGTGAGCGCCAGTACTGCAGGCACATCTTGACGGCCACCTCGACCGACACCGAGCCGGAGTCGGCGAGGAAGACATGCTCCAGGCCCTCGGGAGACATGTCGACAAGGAGCTTTGCCAACCGGACCGCGGGCTCGTGGGTGAGCCCGCCGAACATCACGTGGCTCATCCTGCCGACCTGCTCGCGCGCGGCCTCGTTCAGCACCGGGTGGTTGTAGCCGTGGATCGCCGACCACCAGGACGCCATGCCGTCGACCAACTCGCCCGAGCCGTCCGCCAGACGCAGCCGCACCCCGCTCGCCGACTCCACGACGAGCGGTTCGACGCGGCCGGGCATCGGGCCGTACGGATGCCACACATGCCGCCGGTCCAGCTCCAGCAGCTCGGCGACGGGCAGGTCAGGCATTGGGCGCGAGGTCCGTCCCGGCACCGCGGCGGCGCACGGCGACCAGGTCGGTACGCGGCTCGGCCGCCACCGGCGCCGTACCGCACACTCCGCCGCTCTCGTGGGAGCCGCACCCGGCACCGTCGTGGGACCCGCAGCCCGCGCTCTCGTGCGCCCCGCAGCCGCCTCCGCCCCGCACCCGGTGCTCGGGCAGCGTCACCTGGTCGGCGCCCTCCACCTCGAACCCGGCGTCCGCGATCATCTCGAGGTCGGCCTGGCCGGCCTGTCCCTCGGTGGTCAGGTAGTCGCCGAGGAAGATGGAGTTGGCGAGGTTCAGCGCGAGGGGCTGCATCGTGCGCAGATGGACCTCGCGGCCGCCCGCGATGCGCACCTCGATGTCGGGGCAGACGAACCGCACCATCGCCAGGATGCGCAGGCAGCGCTGCGGGGTGAGGTTCCACTCCTTGGCCAGCGGGGTGCCCTCGACCGGGATCAGGAAGTTGACCGGAACGGAGTCCGGGTCCAGCGCGCGCAGGGAGAAGACGACGTCGACGAGGTCCTCGTCGCTCTCGCCCATGCCCGCGATCAGTCCCGAACAGGCGGACAGGCCCGCCGCGTGCGCCTTGGTCACGGTGTCGACGCGGTCGGCGTAGGTGTGCGTGGTCGTGATGTCCCCGTACGTCGACTCGGACGTGTTGAGGTTGTGGTTGTAGGCGTCCGCGCCCGCCGCGCGCAGCCGCTCGGCCTGACCGTCGGAGAGCAGACCGAGGCAGGCGCACACCTCGACGCCCTCGTTCTGCTCCTTGATCGCCTTGATGGTGCCGGCGACCCGGTCCACGTCACGGTCGGTCGGACCGCGCCCGGACGCCACGAGGCACACCCGCTTGGCGCCGCCCGCGAGCCCCGCCGCGGCGGCCTTCGAGGCCTCCTCCGGCTTCAGCCAGGTGTACTTCAGGATGCCCGTGTCGGAGCCGAGCCGCTGCGAGCAGTAGGAGCAGTCCTCGGGACACAGGCCGGACTTGAGGTTGACGAGGTAGTTCAGTTTCACCCGTCGCCCGAACCAGTGCCGGCGCACCTTCCCGGCTGCGGCCACCACGTCGAGCAGGTCGTCGTCGGAAGTGGCGAGGACGGCCAGCGCTTCCTCGCGGGTCGGCAGCTCGCGCCGAAGCCCCTTGTCCACCAGCGTGTTCAGCAGGTCCATGAGAGCCGATCCTGTCCTACCGACCCGTCCGTGGCCAAGGAGACATTGAACAAGAGCCGCACTTCGCCGTGTGTGGATTGCCACACCATGGGGTGCGGCCGGTGCGACTAGTGTCTGTCCACTGCCTACAAAAGCCCCGGAGGAGCCATGGCGTTCGGCTGGATCGACGAGCAGGCGGAGCTGCGCCGCCGCGCCGGACTCGTCCGGACCCTGCGACCGCGCCCGGCCGACTCGCCGCTCCTGGATCTCGCGAGCAACGACTACCTGGGCCTCGCCCACCACCCCGAGGTCGCCGAGGGGGCCGCCGCGGCCGCCCGGACCTGGGGCGGCGGCTCGACCGGCTCCCGGCTCGTCACCGGCACCACGGAACTGCACACCGAACTGGAACGCGAGCTGGCCGGCTTCTGCGGCTTCGAGGCGGCGCTGGTCTTCTCCTCCGGCTACGCGGCCAACCTCGCCGCCGTGACCGCGCTGGCCCCGCACGGCTCCCTGATCGTCTCCGACGCGGCCAACCACGCCTCGCTGATCGACGGCTGCCGGCTGGCCCGGGGCGCCACCCAGGTCGTGCCGCACGCCGATCCGGAGGCGGTGCGCAAGGCCCTGGGGACGCACGAGGGCACTGCGGTCGTCGTGTCGGACACGGTGTTCTCCGTCGACGGCGACGCCGCACCGCTGGCCGCGTACGCCGCCGCCTGCCGGGAGCGCGGTGCCGGCCTGCTGGTCGACGACGCCCACGGGCTCGGTGTGCTGGGCCACGGCGGCCGGGGCGCCGCGCAGGCGGTGGGGCTCGCGGGCGCCGACGACGTGGTCGTCACGGTCACGCTGTCCAAATCGCTCGGCAGCCAGGGCGGAGCCGTCCTCGGCCCAGCCCGGGTCATCGACCACCTGGTCAACGCGGCCCGCACGTTCATCTTCGACACGGGCCTCGCCCCCGCGGCGGCGGGCGCCGCCCTGGCGGCCCTCAGGCTGCTGCGCCGCGAGCCGCAGCGCGCGGCGCGGGCTCGCGAGGTGGCCGCCGAACTGCACGCACGGCTGACCGCCGCGGGTCACGAGGCGGTACGCCCGGACGCCGCGGTGGTCTCGGTGCGTGCGCCGTCCCCGGAGGGGGCCGTGCGGTGGGCGGCCGACTGCCGTGCGGCCGGCCTCGCCGTGGGCTGTTTCCGCCCTCCCTCCGTGCCCGACGGCATCTCCCGGCTCCGGCTCACCGCCCGCGCGGACCTCTCCGACGCGCAGCTCGAACACGCGGTACGGGTGATCGGGGAAACGCGACCATGAGTCGGCGTGACACGGCCGGGCCTCGTCCGATCAGCGACTGATCGGAACTGATCAGGATCGATCAGGACCGGAACGCGGCTGTGAAGCCCGCCCAGCTCTCGGGGGAGAAGAGCAGCGCGGGCCTCGCCGGGTCCTTGGAGTCGCGCACCGCGAGCAGCCCGGCCGCCGGGCCGGAGTGCGGCAGCGCCGTCTCGACGCAGTTGTTCGCTCCCGTGCTGTAGCTGCTGCGCAGCCATCGCACGTCGTGCAGATCGGTACTGGAAGGAACGTTCCGAGGCAATGCGGTCATGGGTGCCTCCTTACGCGCCGTCATCGAGACCGGCGAGGTAATCCAACGAGTCCTCGGGCGAAAGGGCGTGGATCCGAAGGGTGTTGAAGGCCTCCGTATAGGCCTGAAGGTCTTCTTTCCGTTCGAGGTAGAGGCTACTCGTCAAGTGGTCGAGAACAACCACGTCCAGATCAGAAGTGCTCGAAAATGAGAAGATTACGAAAGGACCGGTGACGCCGACATGCGCCCCGGCAGTGAACGGCAGTACCTGGAGCCGCACTTGGGGCAGCCGTGCGGCCTCCATGAGCCGCTTCCGCTGGCGGGTCATGACGTCGGGGCCGCCGATCTCGCGGTGCAGCACCGCCTCGTCGAGGATCGCGGTCAGTTCCAGCGGCGGGTCCGCCCGCAGAACGTCCTGGCGGGCCAGCCGCACCTCCACCAGGGCGTCCAGCCGCTCGTCGTCAAGGCCGCCCACCGCGGCCCTGGTCACCGCCCGCGCGTACTCGGGCGTCTGCAGCAGTCCGGGGACCACGGAGGTCTCCAGGGTGCGCATCGCGCTCGCCTGGGACTCCAGGCTGATGAAATCCCGGTAGGTCGGCGGGAGCACCCCGCGGTAGGCGTGCCACCAGTGGTGCCGGCCGCCGCCCTCGTCGGAGCCCGCCAACGCCAGCAGCAGCTCGCGCAGTTGGGCGTCGCCGACGCCGTAGGCGTCCAGGAGCAACCGCACATCGGCCGGTTTCACCCCGCTGGAGCCGGTCTCGATGCGGCTCACCTTCGACTGGTGCCAGCCCACCAGCCGGGCCGCCTCACCGCTGGTGAGCCCCGCACCCGTGCGCAGGGCACGCAGTTCGGTGCCCAGTTTCCGACGGCGCACCGCGGGACCGTGCAGCATGCACTCCTCCTTACTCCTTCCGGGCCACCCAAATACGGTCTCTCGTCGCAGAGTTCACTGCTTTGAGCGACAGATATATGCATATCTTGGTGGATCGGCACCGTGACCGGCGCGGTAATGGCAGTCTGGCGAAGAAGCACCAGTCCGGGACCGTACTCGAACCATCCGCTCCGTGTCGGACTCCGGTCCCGTGGGAAAGGGACGACCGCGCCATGGCAGACCATCTGGAAGCATCCGTCACTCTGCCGAGCCAGCCCGCCTCGGTCTCCGCGGCCCGTGGCTACGTCATCACGACCCTGGCGGAGTGGGGACTGCCGGCCGATACGGAGATCGCCGACACCATCCGCCTCATCGTCTCCGAACTCACCACCAACGCCGTACAGCACACCTTCGGTCAGTCACCCACCTTCACCGTGGACATCAGGCTCGAGCGTGACGAACAACTGAGCATCGGTGTCACCGACAGCCATCCGCGCTTCCCCAAGCGGCTGCCCGCCGCCGTCCAGCAGGACAACGGCCGCGGCATGGTGATCATCCGCTGGCTGGCTGCCGAGTGTGGCGGCAGAATGCACGTACGGCCCACCAGGGAGGGCGGCAAGACGGTCTCCATCGAGCTCCCGTGGACCGTTTCGGCCCCGGCGGTGACGGCGGGTCAGCAGGAGCCGTAGGGGCCACCGCAGGCGCGCTGCGTCCCGGGCGCCGTCTCCCGGTCCTGCGCGGGCTCGTGGACGGGCGGTGAGGTGTCCCGCGTCCACGCGACCCGCCGCCGTACCAGCCGGGGCAGCAGCCCCCACAGACCCAGGCACGCGGACAGGGTGGCCGCGCCGGCCACCAGTCCGCCGGTCCGACCGGTCGTCACGTCCACGACCAGCAGCACCGATCCGGTGAAGGCGAACACCAGGACGCCCATGCCGACGGTGGCGAGCCGTGAGGAGACCTGCACGATGAGCGGCTTGGCGCCCTGCTGGAAGAGCGAGCGGTGCAGCGCGGCCGGGGCGGTGAAGAGTGCGGCGGCGAGGACTGCCAGCAGCAGCGTGGTGACGTACGTGGCGCGCTGGAACGTGTCGAGGGACGGGAAGCGCTGGGTGAAGGCCAGGCTCAGCAGGAAGGCGAAGAGGATCTGCACGCCGGTCTGGGTGACGCGCAGTTCCTGGAGCAACTCCACGAAGTTGCGGTCGGCGCGCTCGAGCGGGGTCTCGTTGCGCGCGGCGGGATGGTGGTGGGCCATGGGACACGGGTATCCAGCCGGACGCCGGTCAGGCCCGCGGGGACGACGGCCTGTCAGGTGGCCGCCGCCCCCGCGGGAGAGTCAGCTGACCCGTCCGTACCAGACGCTCTTGGTCCAGATCTTCTGCAGCCTCACCACGTCCCCGGTCCTGGGGGCGTGCCAGATCTTCCCCTGCCCGGCGTAGATGCCGACGTGGTAGACGTTCGACCCCGAGTGGAAGAACACCAGGTCCCCGGCCCTGCGGTTGCTCGCGGAGATGTGACGGGTCGTGTTGTACTGCTGGGCCGCCGTACGGGGCAGTTTCTTGCCCGCCGCCTTGTACGAGTACAGCGTGAGCCCGGAGCAGTCGAACCGGCGTGGTCCTGATGCACCCCACGCGTAGGGCGAGCCCTTCTTGGAGGCAGCCACCTGCAGTGCCTTCGTCGCCGGCGTCGCGGCCGAGGCGTCGGAGGCGACCCCCGGGATCACGACGGAGCCGCCCACGGCGGCGAGGGTGAGGGCCGAGGCCGTACCGGCCCGGACCATCAGCGACGGGACACGATTGAGCGCAGTCATGCGCAACCCTTCGTCAGCCGCCTGTGAAGGATGACCTGTCGGATTCGGGCTGGCGAAGTTGCCCGGCCGCTGACGCGGCTTCACCCCAAGGGCTGCTCGGACCGGTCATGGCGTGACCGTCCCGGCGACCCGTCGTGCTTGGGTCCTCCACTCCTGCCGATCCACTTCTGTCGACCGGTCATCCGTGCGGCGGCAGGACTCGGCGTCCGCCCGGATTGCCCCGCCGCGGTGGCGGGGGCTTGTCGTCAGACAGGGATCTTGACTCACGGATGTCCGAAAATCCCAATGGAATCGGGGTTTGTGTTGTTCCTCACCACTCACCCGTTCGGGTGGACGCCCCTGCGTTCGAGGCGGTGTCGAGGACCTCGAGGAGGCCCGGACCTGGGGTGGAATGCCCCATTCCGCCCTGCGGCCACGTGCGTTGCGCAACTTGGAGGGTCGCGAAAAAGGGGTCGCGTCTACTGCAAAGGGGGGTACGTCATTTGGTCCGTTTCGGCGCCGCTCCGGACGCCCGGCGTCAGGGCCGGGATGTCCGGAGCGGGCGTTCGCGTCAACTGTCGTCGTCCGGCGGCACGGTGACCCGGGCCGTGCGCCGCTCGCCGTCCAGGACCCTCAGGGCCCGCCGCAGCGTGGGGGCGTGCACCTCGTTCTCGCCGCGCTGGTGCATCAGGGCCAGTGCGTCGCGCAGTTCGGCCGCCCTGGCCACCAGCGCCTGCGCGGCGCGCAGTCCGCGGTAGGTGTCCCCGTGGTGCGCCGGGTTGATCCGGCCCAGCAGGTCGACCACATCGAGGTAACGGTCGATCAACTCGCCCTCGGCCCTGGTGAGCGCGGGCAGCGGCGGGAGTTCGGGTGGGAGCACCGGCCGCTCACCTCCCGCTCGGCGGGGCGACGGTGGCCTTGCGGCTGGGGATGATCCGGTCCACCAGCCCGTACTCCACCGCCTCCCGCGCGTCGAGGATCTTGTCCCGCTCGATGTCGGCGGTGACCTGTTCCGGGCTGCGTCCGGTGTGCCGGACGAGCATCTCCTCGAGCTGGGCCCGCGTCCGCGTCAACTCCTCGGCCTGGATGGCGAGATCGCTGGCCTGCCCTCGCACCGGTTCGTACAGCGCCGGCTGGTGCAGCACCACACGGGCGCCCGGCAGCGCGAACCGCTTGCCCGCCGTGCCGGCGCCCAGCAGCACGGCGGCCGACGAACCCGCCTGGCCCAGGCAGATCGTCTCCACGTCGCAGCTGACGTACTGGATGGTGTCGTAGATCGCCGACATGGCCGTGAACGAGCCGCCGGGGGAGTTGATGTACAGGGAGATGTCCCGGTCCGGGTCCTGGTACTCCAGGTGCATGAACTGCGCCATCACGTCGTTCGCCGACGTGTCGTCGATCTGCGTCCCAAGGAAGACGATCCGCTCCTCCAGCAGCTTCGAGTACGGATCCATGGTCTTCGAGCCGAAGCTCGTGCGTTCGGTGAACTCGGGCAGGACGTAGCGGGCGGTCGGTCGGGTCATGGGTGCCCCTCCTTCGGCGTCTGTAAAAAATGTACAGGACGTACGTGACGTTATGATGGGGCTGGATTCTAGTGATCACGTCAAATGACCAGGTCAGAGGGCCTTTTTTGTCCTTGCTTCTCACTGATGTCTCACAACTGTTCCTGGAACGGCGGCAACAAGGCCGAGCTTCATTGGATGACCAGACGGGTCGTTGAGTGCCCGATCGACGAGATGAACCGTCCGCGGGGATTCAAGGACGCCACCCTGCGGACCCGGCCGACCGAGCCGGAAGGGGGCTTGGGCGAAAGTCGTCCGCCGCAGGTTGCCGGCGGTGCCTGAACCCTGGCAATACGACGACGTGCCCGGCCGCACCCTCATCGGCGCCGGCGACGCCCCGAAGTACCCGCAGAAGGTGCCGCGGTTCATCCCCGAGCAGGACCTCGACCGGCTGATGCCCGGCATCGACGCGATCGCCTGCCCGTTCCAGCGGGCCGCACTGCTGGTCGCCCGCTGGTCCGGAGCCCGCCGCACCGAGATCCAGCGCCTTCCGCTGGACTGCCTGGACCGCTACCCCGACGGCACCGCACGGCTCCGCCTGTCCGGGCGCAAGAACTACAAGGAGCGCGTCGTCCCCCTGCACGAGGATGCCGCCGAGGCCCTGCAGAAGGTCGTCGACCTGCGCAGAAACGCACCGGAGCGGCCGTTCAACGACGAGCGGACCGGCGAAGAGATCCGTTACCTGTTCATGGGCCACGGCAAGCTGCTGTCGACGTACTACCTGTTCGAGACCCCGATCCAGGCCGCCTGCAAGGCCGTTGGCCTCGTCCGCCTCGTCCGCCTTGGCGGCCGCGGCGGCACCGGCCGGGGCACCGCCTCAGCTCACCGGTTCCGACACACGGTGGGCACCCAGCTTGCCGAACGCGGCGCGAAGCTCCGCACGATCATGAAGGTCCTCGGGCACACCTCCGTGAACATGGCCCTTGTCTATGCGCAGATCAGTGACCAGGAACTCCTGCGCGACTACCAGGCCGTGCTTGGCCCCGACGCCACGATCGCCGGCCCGGCCGCCGACGAACTGCGCAACGGCACACTGCCGGACACCTCGGTCGACTGGCTCAAGACCAACTTCTTCAAGACCGAACTCGAACTCGGCCGTTGTCTCCGACTCCCCGCCGAAGGCCCCCGCGAGTGCGACCTCTACCTGACCTGCGCGAAGTTCGTCACCACACCCGAATATGCACCACGACTGCGCGCACGGCGCGAGGTCAAGCGGGCCGTCGCCCGCGACGCGGCCGAACGCGGCTGGGACCGCGAGGTCGAACGCCACCGCTGCACCAGCGAACGCATCGAAAGACTCCTGACCGAGCTCGGCCAGCCCCTCAACGCTGAAGCGGAGAGGAACGGCTCCAGTGCGTGATCAACCCGTGGTGCAGCTACCGGAGCGGTCCACGCTCGTCTACATGCACAGTGGGCTCCGACAAGAACACATCAGCGTCCGCTGGGCCGTAGGCGATGTTGAAGGTGTCCATCCAATACGACCAGTCCTGCATCCCCGATGCACTGCTGAAACGGTAGTTGAGCTGCCAGCGGACCCACTGGCCGGGAACGAGGTGAACAGCGGGGGGCCTGCGAGGCCGAGGCGGTATGCCGAAAAGAGGCTCCACTCGGGGTTGGACCCGCAGCCCGCCGTCGGCCTCCCGGAGTTGGACGTTGACCCTACGCACGTCTTCTCGGCCGCCATACGGCTCGAAGCCATCTCGCTCCTGCATGCGCACCACGTGCGCGAAGGAAGGCGCCACGCAGGGCAGAGCGAAGCCGACCGGGGCTGCGTTCCTACGGGCGGCAGCCTCTCCTCCCCTGGCGGCGGAGCTGTTCGCTCAGCAGGTCAATCCGCCGGAGGCGGCCCGGCTGCTGCGTGTAAGTGTGAAGTCGTTTTACCGGTGGCAGCAGTTGTGGCGGCAAGGCGGTGCCGACGCGCTGCTTTCCCGAGGGCCGAGCGGGGGCCGGTGCCGTCTGTCGCCACGCTGCCTGGAGAAGCTTGCCATGTACCTGGAGCAGGGGCCAGCCGTGCACGGCTGGGTGGAGGACCAGGTGTGGACGGCTGCACGTGTGGCCACGCTGATCGGCAGGAAGTTCCACGTCTCCTACAGCGTCTCGGGCGCGACGAGGCTGATGCACCGGCTCGGCTTCAGCCCGCAGGTGCCCGCACTGAGGGTGGCCGAGCGCGACGATGAGGCCGTGACCGGCTGGAAGGAGGCGACCTGGGTGGAGGTAAAAGGGCCCGGGCGGCCTGCGGGGGGCTACATCTGCTTCAAGGACGAGGCGGTGCGCCCCTGCCGAACGGGGACTGCCTCCGGAAGGCGGCCCGGCGGTCCCTCTCCAACGGGGGTGGTGTGCCCGAACGGTGCGTCGGCCGAGCAGTTCCGTCGGTGGCCCTGTCGATCCGGACGACCACGACGGCCTTGCCGCCCCGGAGCCGGACGATCTCCCCGTCGGGGCCGCCCCGCGGAGACGCGTACGGCCATCCCCCTCTGACCGGGCGACCGTAGTGGACCTCGCGCCTTCTACGAGCGGAACAACCTGCTGCAGGTGAAACCCCTCCCGGTTACTCGTCAGTCCCTTGGCCACGGCTCCCCGGTCGGCCTGTCGGCGCACGCCCCGAGCAGCGCTCCAGAGGCGGTCGAGCGTTGCGCCGCACGCTGTCGGCGGTCCCGGCGTCGGTTCGGGCACAGGGGAAGGAAGACGTGTGGGGAAGCGCCGCGTAGTGATCACCGGCATCGGGGTGCGCGCCCCTGGTGGCATCGGAACCAAGAACTTCTGGCAGCTGCTGACGGACGGTCGTACGGCCACCCGCAGGATCTCGTCCTTCGACGCCTCGCCGTTCCGGTCGAGGGTTGCGGGTGAGGTCGACTTCGACGCGCGGGCCGAGGGGTTCGGCCCCCGGGAGATCCGCAGAATGGACCGGGCGACCCAGCTCGCGGTCGCCTGCACCAGGGACGCGCTCGCCGAGAGCGGTCTGCCCGTCGAACGGGTGCGGCCCGAACGGATCGCCGTCAGCCTCGGGACCGCGGTCGCCTCCGCGACCAGTCTCGAGAACGAATATCTCGTCATGTCCGACAGCGGGCGGCAGTGGCTGGTCGACCACGCCTATCTGTCATCGCACATGTTCGACTACCTCAGCCCGGGCGTGATGGCCGCCGAGGTCGCCTGGACGGTCGGTGCGGAGGGGCCGGTGACGATGGTGTCCGACGGCTGCACCTCCGGCCTCGACTCTGTCGGGCACGCGGTCCAGCTCATTGGCGAAGGCACCGTCGACGTGGCCGTGGCCGGGGCCACCGACACCCCGATCACACCGATCGTCGTGGCCTGTTTCGACGCCATCAAGGCCACGACTCCCCGGGACGACGACCCGGAACACGCCTCGCGCCCCTTCGACGTCTCCCGCAACGGGTTCGTGCTCGCCGAGGGCGCGGCCATGTTCGTCCTGGAGGAGTACGAGGCCGCGCTGTCCCGCGGGGCGCCCGTCTACGCCGAGGTCAGCGGCTACGCGAGCCGCTGCAACGCGTACCACATGACCGGCCTCAAGAAGGACGGCCGGGAGATGGCCGAGGCGATCCGTGCTGCTCTCGACGAGGCGCGGGTCGACCGTACGGCCGTGGACTACGTCAACGCGCACGGCTCCGGAACGAAGCAGAACGACCGCCACGAGACCGCCGCGTTCAAACGGAGCCTCGGCGACCACGCTTACCGCGTACCGGTCAGCTCCATCAAGTCGATGATCGGACACTCGCTCGGCGCCATCGGATCCATCGAGATCGCGACCTGCGCCCTGGCGATCCGGCACAACACGGTCCCGCCCACGGCCAACCTGCACCAGCCCGACCCCGAGTGCGACCTCGACTATGTACCCCTCACCGCCCGTGAACTGCCCATCGACACCGTGCTGTCCGTGGGCAGCGGCTTCGGCGGGTTCCAGAGCGCCATGGTCCTGACCGGAGTGGGGGAGAAGGCCTCATGAGCAGCGTGCTCGTCACCGGCATGTCGATCGCCGCGCCCAACGGGCTCGGCACGGAGCAGTACTGGAAGTCTGTGCTCGCCGGTCGCCACGGCATCAGGGAGCTGGACCGCTTCGACACCTCCGGATACCCCTCCCGGCTCGCCGGCCAGATCAGGGACTTCGAGGCGAAGGACCACCTCCCCGGCCGGCTGCTGCCGCAGACCGACGTCTCCACCCGGTACGCCTTGGCACTGGCCGACTGGGCGGTCGAGGACGCGGGCATCCCGGTCGGCGGTGTGAAGGAAGATGAGGGGGAGCCTGGCGCCCTCACCGACTACGACATGGGAGTCGTCGTCTCGAGCGCTCAGGGTGGATTCGACTTCACCCACCGGGAGTTCCGCAAACTCTGGAGCCAGGGGCCCGAGTTCGTCAGCGTCTACGAGTCCTTCGCCTGGTTCTACGCGGTCAACACCGGCCAGATATCCATCCGGCACAAGATGCGCGGCTCCAGCGCCGCGCTGGTGGCCGAACAGGCCGGCGGACTCGACGCCGTCGGCCACGCACGCCGTACGGTGCGACTCGGCACCAAGCTGGTGCTGGCGGGCGGTGTGGACTCGGCATTCGACCCGTGGGGCTGGACCGCCCAGTTGGCGGGCGGCCGGGCAAGCACGGTGAACGACCGGCCGGACCGTGCGTATCTGCCCTTCGACCGTGCTGCGAACGGTCATGTGCCGGGCGAGGGCGGGGCACTCCTGGTCGTCGAGGACCCGGCATCTGCGCGGGCACGCGGTGTACGGCGGCCGCACGGTGCCGTCGCGGGCTACGCGTCGACCTTCGATCCGAAACCCGGGTCGGGGCGGCCGCCCGGCCTGCGCCGCGCGGCCGAACTCGCCCTCGCAGACGCCGGGTTGAACCCAGCGGACGTCGACGTGGTGTTCGCGGACGCCGCGGGCCTGCCCGCACTCGACCGGGCGGAGGCCGATGCGATCCGGGGCGTGTTCGGCCCCTACGGCGTCCCCGTCACCGCGCCGAAGTCCATGACCGGCCGGATGTACGCGGGCGGCGGTCCCGCTGACCTCGTCGCGGCCCTGCTCTCCCTGCGGGACGGGGTCGTGCCGCCGACCGTGCACACCACCGACGTGCCGTCCGACTACGGCCTCGACCTGGTATTGGACGAACCGCGTAGTGCGGCCCTCCGTACCGCCCTGGTGCTCGCGCGCGGGCGCTGGGGCTTCAACTCGGCTGTGGTCGTGACCCGGCCGGACCCCACCTGACGACCGAACGCACCGGGAAGAGCACCAGGAGGCAGAACACCATGGCAGCACCGATGGACATCGACGACCTGCGCGCCATCCTCGTGGCCTGCGCCGGCGAGGACGAGGCGGCGGCAGTCGAGGGCGACATCATCGACGTGCCCTTCGAGGACCTCGGCTACGACTCGCTCGCCCTGCTGGACTGCATGGCGCGGATCAAGCAGGAGCACGGCGTGGACCTCGCCGACGACGCACTGGCCGAACTCACCACCCCCCGCGTCCTGCTGGGGCTCGTCAACGCTCAGAGCGAAGGGGCACGCGCCGCATGACATCACCCCGGATCCACCGCACGGAACACACCCTCATCGTCGACGCGCCGGCCGAGTCGCTCTACGCCCTCGTCGCGGACTCCGCGTCCTGGCCCGCCGTCTTCGGCCCCTGCGTCCACGTGCGGCATCTCGACCCGCCGCCGTACGGTCGCGGCACCGAACGCTTCCAGCTGTGGGCGGAGATGGGCGGTGAGGTGGCGACGTGGACCTCACGCCGGGTTCTGGACCCCGACCGCCTCTACGTCGGGTTCCAGCAGGAGCACAGCAGCCCGCCGTTCGCCTCGATGGGCGGCGGCTGGCTGCTGCGGCAACTGCCCGGCGAGCGTACCGAAGTCGTGCTGCGGCACCGCTTCACCAGCGTCGAGAACGACCCGCAGGTACTGGCCCGGATGATGCTGGCACTCGATCGCAACAGCACCGCCGAGCTGGCAGCCCTGGCCCGGATCGCCGAGTGCGGCCATCCGGTGTCCGAGGTGGTCTTCTCCTTCAGCGACACGGTGGAGCTTCAGCGCCCGGCGGACCAGGCGTACGCGTTCGTCCACCGCGCCGATCTGTGGGCAGAACGGCTGCCGCACGTGACCCGAAGCCGGCTGACCGAACTCGCCCCCGGCGTGCAGGACCTGGAGATGGACACGGTGACCGGCGATGGCTCCTCGCACACCACGCGTTCGGTGCGGGTGTGCAGCGAGCCCGGCTGGATCGCGTACAAGCAGCGCGTGCTGCCGAAGCTGCTGCTCGGGCACAGCGGGCTGTGGACGTTCGATCAGGGTGCGTCCGGGACGGTCGCCTCGGCTCGGCACACCGTGGTGATCGACCCCACGGCGGTCTCCGACGTGCTGGGGGAGGGCGCGACCCAGGCGGACGCGCTGGCGTACGTGCGCAAGGCGCTCGGAGACAACAGCCGGGTCACGCTCGCGCTCGCGGCCACCGCGGGAGCAGGGGCGCCGGTGCGCTGAGCGGCAGGGACAGGGACACGCGTCATCGCCGGACGGGCCGAGGAGGCCCGTCCGGCGATGACGTCGTATCGGCGTCGTATCGGCTCAGCCGTCCGTGTCCTTCAGGTCCTTCTAGAGTCCTTCACGTCCTTCGGTTCCGCGAGCAGTTGCTCCGTGTAGGCCGCCGCGGCCGGACCGAGGCGCAGGACGAGATGGCTCGACGCCGAGTTGACGTCCCGCCAGGAGCGCTCGAAGGGGCTTCCCTGAGACTGGCCCGAGGTGCCGGTCGCGCGAAACATCAGGTTCGTGGCGGTCAGCAGGCGTTCGGCCACCAGCGCGCAGTCCCGGGCGCTGCGCGCCGTCAGCAGGGCGGTAGGCGCGCCCCCGTCCGCGACGGACGCCGCCCGGTGCAGCAGGAGCAGTGCTGTGTCGAGGTCCCAGGCGGTCCGGGTGAGGACCTCGCGGAAGGCCACGTCCGTTTCCCGGGCGGCTCCCCACTCGGTCCACCGGGCGAACATGCCGCGGGTGGCCCCCAGGATCGGGGTGACGAACGACAACCCGTTGACCGCCTTCAGCGGCACCCGGTGGCACGGCGCGGGGGAGGGGGAGCCCGTGCCCTCCAGCACGTGCTCGCGCGGGAACGACCGGTGGACGGGGACGAACACCTCCTCCAGCACGAGCGTGTTGCTGCCCGTGCCGCGCATCCCCACCGACAGCCAGGTGTCGCGGACGGTGTACGCGGCACGCTCCACCGCGAAGTAACGGGCCTCCTCCTGATGCGCTCCCTCCGCCGGCGTCATGGCGCACACCAGCGCCCAGTCGGAGTGGTCCACGGCGCTGATGAACGACCAGGTGCCGGTCAGCCGCCAGCCGCCGGGCACCGGGCGGGCCCGTCCCACCGGCATCAACGCGCCGACCAGCAGCGGGTCGGGGCCGTCTCCCCAGATCTCCTGCTGGCCCTCGGCCGGCAGATGGGCGGCCATCCGGGCCACGGTCGCGCCGAGGGACGCCACCCAGGCCGCCGCGGTGCACCCTTCGCCGACCACCGTCACGGCGTCGACCAGCGCGCCGAATCCGCCGGCCGCGCCGCCCCAGCGGGCGGGCACGAAGTGCCGGGTGAATCCGGCGTCGGCGATCGCCTCGACCACCTCGGCCCGCAGGTGCCGGTCCCGGTCGGCCTCGGCGGCATGCCGGGCGGCCAGCCGCTCGACCTCCTGTGCACGGGAGACCAGCGAGCCGGCCGTGTCGGGCGTTACTGTCGTCGTCATCGTGGCGGCTCCCCGCCGGACGCCGCCGCGTCGGCCGCGGCGATCGCCAGACCGCCGAGCAGGCTCACGTTCTTGAAGAACTCGTTGCGCTCCATCTTCCGCCGCAGCGGGTCCTGCTGGCGCCAGAAGCCGTGCACGGTCACCGTGGTCGGCACCAGGCAGGCGGCCAGCAGGCCGATGCTGAGACGTGGCCGGAAACCCGCGCCGAGGGCGACACCGCCCACGAGCATGCCCGCCGCCGTGGCACGGGTCGCCAGCTCGGGGAACGGGACTCCATGCTTCTCGGCCACCCGGGACAGCGGTCCGGGGTCCCGCACCACTCCATAGCCGCCAGTGACGAAACCGATGGCCAGGAGGGGCCGCGCGAGATTCCGTACAGTCTTCTCCGCCGTGCGCATGAATCCTCTTTCCGTGTGGTTGCGTGTCACGTCAGTGCCGGTCGTACGGCGACGGTCAGCCGGCGGGCCGTCAGCCGTACCCCCTGGCCCCACAGCCGGTGCCGCCGCCGGCCGTGTTCGTCCCAGAAGCGCTGCGGTACGGGATCATCGAGGGCCGGGTCGACGTAGTGGTCGGGGTCCGGGGAGAGGCGTACGAGTCCCCGGCCGTCCGGGCCGGCCGCGTCGAGCAGGGTGAACAGGCCCAGGCCGAAGACGAGTTGGCGAGGCACCACGGGCCGTTCGACGCCGCCATGGTCGATCGCCAGGTGCTCGCGTCCCAGGGAGCGGCAACCGAGCCGACCGACGCGCAGCACCTGCTTGCCATCCACCCGCCAGGTCACCGTGCCGGCCGAGCGTTCGAAGGCGATCTCCAGGAGGTGGCCGCGGTCGCCCTCGCCGTCGCCGGGGGAGCGGTCCGCGACAGGAATCAGGTACGAGAACGCGGCCCGGTCGTCACCAGGCCGGTACAGCCGCTCGTAGACGGCGTGGATGCGCCGGTTGGTCAGGAAGAAGTCGAAGACCAGGCCGCTGTATGGGTCCAGCGCGATCAGTGCGCCGGCCGCGAGCCGGGCGTCCGACTCCGAGTCGGTGACCGCGTCGCCGAACGGGTGCCGGCCGGCGCCGAAGACACGCGGGGCCAGCCAGGCCGTGACGGTGAGCTCACCGCTCTCCGGCGCGTCGAAGCCCGGCAGTCCGGAGGCGGCGGTGCGCTCGACCAGGGCGCACCACTTGAGGTGGTCGTCGGCGCCGCCGGGGCCGGTGGCATGGCCGAACTCCGGCGGGGCGCCCGGCGCCCGGTGGGCCCCCGACTCGACGACCAGCCCGCTCCCGGTGGTCCGTATCGTCGCGTCCCCGTGCAGCAGTTCACCCACCGGCCGCAACCGCCAGTCGGCGTCGGGGCCCTCGCACCCGAGGCCGGCCGTGCCGTGCCAGTCGAACAGGGTCCGGGCGGCGGGAGTCTCCTCCTCCGGGCTGGCCCGGCCTGCCTCACGCTCCCGGTAGCGGCTTTGGCGCATGGCTGCCGTACTCCTTTCGACGACGCGAGGTGTGCGCCGCAAGGGTCTGCGGCGCGGCTCGAAGGGGGCTCGACCGCCGCTGGACAGTCCCGGGCTGTTCAACCCGGCCTCCAGCGGGATTCCAGCCGCCGCCGTGAGCCTGGCCACCGGACCGGCGACGGCGAGCGACTGCGGAGGCCCATACATGGCAGACATAGCAGGCACGACAGGCGGGGTGGCGAAGGAGAACGGCACGGGTCGTTGGTTGCTGGTGTTCGGCGCGACCGGCAGGCAGGGCGGTGCCGCCGCCCGGCAGCTGCTCGACCACGGCTGGGGGGTACACGCATTCGTCCGTGACCTCGGCCATCCCCGGGCCGAGGAGCTGGCCGCGAAGGGCGCGGTGCTCGTCAAGGGGTCCCTGGACGACCCGGACTCGGTACGTGCGGCGACTGCCGGGGCGTACGGCGTGTTCAGCGTCTTCACCCCCACCCACGGAAACGGCCTGGACGGCGAGGAGCGGCACGCGGCCACCGTCGCCGCCGCGGTGCGGGAGAACGAGGTCGCTCATCTGGTGCACAGCTCGGTCGGCGGGGTGGAGAACCCGGGTGGCGTCGGCTGGCGTGAGACCAAACTGCGCGTCGAGCAGATCATCAGGGCGGCCGGCCGCCCGACCACTTTCCTGCGTGCCGTCTACTACATGGAGAACTTCCTCGACCTCCCGCCGGTGCCCGACGGGCAGGGCGGGCTGCTCCTGAGCCGCGGGCTGCTGCCGGACACCGTCCTGCAGATGATCGCCTCGCAGGACATCGGCGTCTTCGTCGCCGACGCCTTCGACCACCCCGAGGACCACCTCGGCCGGAACATCGAGATCGCCGGCGAGGCACTGACCGGACCGGAGATCGCCGCCGTCTTCGCACGGCACACGGGGCTGCCGACGCGCTTCGAGTCCGAGCCCATCGAGGAGATCGCGAAGCGCAACGAGTGGATGGCCAAGACCTTCGTCTGGTTCAACGAGATCGGCTACAAGGCGGACATCCCGGCGCTGCGCGCGGCCCACCCGGAGCTCCACACCTTCGAGTCGTTCCTGCGCGAGAGCGGCTGGGCGCCGACGTCGCCCGATGCCGGATGAGCACCTCCGCGCCCCTGGGCCGCCGGGAAGCGCTGCCCACCCTCACCGGCATGCGCTTCCTCGCCGCCGCGATGGTGTTCGTCTCGCACGCCTTCTTCCAGTTCGTGCCTAGCAGTTGGGGCGCACACGGCGGCATGACCTTCTTCTGGAGCAAGGCTGGTTCCACCGGGGTGTCGTTCTTCTTCGTCCTCAGCGGCTTCGTGCTGACCTGGTCGGCCCGGGAGGGCCAGCGGGCGCGGGCGTTCTGGCGCCGGCGGGCCTGCAAGATCTACCCGAACCATCTCGTGACCGCGGCCGTGGCCGTCGTCCTGCTGCTCGTCGAGGGCCACGCGGTGACGACACATCAGCTCGTCCCGAACCTGCTGCTGGTGCACACCTGGCTGCCCCGCTTCGACGTGCTCACCGGCATCAACCAGGTCAGCTGGTCGCTCGGTTGCGAGGCGTTCTTCTACCTCTCGTTCCCGCTGCTGCTGGTGCTGGTCCGCCGCGTGCCCGAGCGGTGGCTGTGGTGGTGCGCGGGCGGCGTCGCGGCCGCCGTATGGTGCGTGCCGCTGATCTCCCAGCTGATCCTGGCGGGCGGCACGCCGTCTCCGACGGGGAACGGTCTCTCCGTCACCCAGCTGTGGTTCGTCTACTTCTTCCCGCCGACCCGGGCGCTGGAATTCGTGCTCGGCATGCTCCTGGCACGCCTGGTCATGGCGGGGCGCGGACCGCGCATCGGCCTGCTGCCCGCGGGAGCGCTGGTCATCGCCTCCTACGTCGGAGCCCTGTACGCACCCGGCCAGTACGGCACGGTCGCGGTCACCTCCGTACCGCTGACCCTGCTGATCACCGCCGGGGCCCGCGCCGACATCGGCCGGGGCAGTTCGGCGCTGCGGGGCCGGACGATGGTGTGGCTCGGCGACGTGTCGTTCGCCCTGTACATGGTCCACGAACTGGTCATCGACCGGGTGGCCCTGGCCATGGGCATCGACCCCGCCCACTCACTGAACACCTGGCAGGCTACGGGACTGTCCCTGCCGGTGCTCGCGCTCTCCCTGCTGTGTGCCTGGCTGTTGTACGCCCTGGTGGAGACCCCCGTCATGGAGCACTGGAGCCGGGCCCGCCGCCCGGCCGGGGCCGCCGCCCACAGGGCGATGGCCGCCTCTTCGACCCCCGCCTCGGCCCCTTCCCTTGATTCCTCCGAGAGGTGAGTTCCCTTCATGTCGCTCATGCCGCCATCGGACGACCCGACCGCACTCGGCCCCGACGAGTTGTTCCAACTGGTCTTCAGGAGTGCCCCCTGGACCTTCCAGAGCCTGTATGTCGCCGCCCGCCTGGGGCTTGCGGATCTACTCGCCGACGGACCGCTGAGCAGCGACCGGCTGGCCGAGGCCACCGACAGCCACGCCGACGCCCTCTACCGTTTCTGCCGGGCGATCGCGGCGCTCGGCCTGTTCCGCGAGCACCCTGGCCGGGTCTTCGAACTGACCCCGGCGGGCGAGGCGTTCCGCAGCGGGGGGCTGGCCCAGTTCACCATCGTCAATGGCGCGGAGAACTTCCGTTCCTGGGCCGACGTCATGTACACGGTGCGCACCGGGAAGCCCGCGTTCGACGAGATCTACCACATGTCCGCGTTCGACTTCCTCGACCGGAACGAGGAGGCCCGGCAGGTGTTCCACAGGATGGTCGGGCGCGGCACGGTGCCGCCGGTCATCGACACCTGCGACTTCTCGAAGGACACGCTGGTCGTCGATCTGGGCGGCAGCGTCGGGACGTTGCTCGCCCATGTGCTGAAGGCCCATCCGGGCCTGCGGGGCATCCTCCAGGACCTGCCGACGGTGGCTGAGGCCGGGGAGGCCGCCGCCCTGCTGCACGAGCAGAAGGTGTCGGACCGGGCGGAGATCGTCGGGCGGAGCTTTTTCGACGGCGTGCCCGAAGGGGCCAGCACCTATGTGCTGTCCCGGGTGCTGCACGACTGGGGCGACGACGACGCGCTGCGCATCCTGGGCCGGGTCCGGGACGCGATGGGGCCCGAATCCCGTCTCGTCATCATCGACCAGGTGATCCCGGATGTCCCGGGCTTCCATCCCGGCAAGTTCTCCGATCTGCAGATGCTGGTGGTGCTGGGCGGCCGGGAGCGCACCGTGGACGAGTTCCGCGACCTGCTCGCCCGGGCCGGGCTGAAGATCACCGACGTACGGCTGCCGGGGCAGGGCGACGGACCGCGCACGGAGGCTCTCCTCGAGGCACGGGCCTGAAACGGACCCAGCGCAGGGGCCCGAAACGGACCCTCGCACGGTACGGACGCCGGGTGGCCGCCGCCGGGGCCGCCACCCGGCGTCCGCTCAACCCGCGGGAGCGGTCTCGGCCTCCGTGCCGGGCCTGTTCCCGTCGGCCGCCTCCACGGCCTTGGCGCGGCGCTCCAGAGCCGTCATCAGCACGGGCGGCACGGTGGCGAGCGCCGACGTGGCCAGCACCCACACGAAGGTGGTCCCGAAGCCGGAGGCCTGCGCGGACACCCGGGCGCCCGCGCTGTTGAGATGCTGCTGGAGCACGACCACGAACAGTGCCGTGCCCATCGAACCGCCGATCCTCTGGAGCATGTTCAACTGCGGTGAGGCATCGTTGATCTGAGCCGGTTCGAGCGCGCGGAACGCCGCCGTCATCGCCGGCATGCCGGCCAGGCCGATACCGAAGCCGCGGAAGACCATGGCGGCTCCCAGCAGCCAGTACGAGGTGTCGGCCGAGATGAGTACGAACGGAACCGTGGCCGCGACGCAGACGACACCGCCGATGACCGCGGTCAGGCTGCCGATCTTCTCGAAGAGCCGGCCGGAGAGCCACATGGCGAAGGCCGCGCCGATGCCCTGCGGGGCGAGCAGCATACCGGCGCCGACCGCGTCCTGACCGCGGACCACCTGGTAGTACAGCGGCATCAGGATCATGCCGCCGAAGATTGCCGCGCCCATCGCGAAGGTGGCGAAGGACGCCGCGCTGAACATCTTGTTCCGGTAGAGCCGCAGATCGAGCACGGGGTGGGCGGCCCGCAGGGCGTACACCACGAACACGGCCGTGAGGGCGAGTCCCGCGAGGAACGGCCCCAGTACGTCCGTGGTGAGCAGGGAGGCGTTCGATCCGGCCTGGGCGAGCCCGTAGGTCATGCCGACCGCGCCCGCGGACACCAGGAGCAGCCCCCAGACATCGAGTGGCCCGGCCGGTGCCAGCTGGTCGCGCGGCAGCATCCGTGCCGTCAGATACAAGGTCAGCAGACCGACCGGCACATTGATCCAGAAGATCCACTCCCAGCCCGCATGGTCCAGCAGCAGCCCGCCGATGGTGGGCCCGAAGACCGGGGTGAGCACCATCGGCACGCCGATCGCGCTCATCACCCGGGCCAGCCCCTTGGGCCCGGCGGCCTTCACGAGGATCGTCTGGCCGACCGGCATCATCATCCCGCCGCCGACGCCCTGGAGAACCCTGAAGGCGATCAGCATGCCGGCCGACGGGGCGAGCCCGCACAGGGCCGAGGCCAGGGTGAACACGGCGAGCGACCAGCCGTAGAGCCGACGGGGGCCGAACCGCAGCGTTGCCCATGCGGAGAGCGGGATCACGGCCGCAAGAGCCAGCAGATAGCTCGTCACGACCCACTGGACACGGTCTAACGAGGTGTGGAAATCGAGGGACAGATGGCGCAGGGCGACATTGACGACGGTCGAGTCCAGGAAGACGAGGATCGCCCCCAGCAGCACGACCAGCACGGCCTGCTTGGCTTCGGGGGCCAGGCCAGGCTTTTCGTCGGCGTGAGTAGTCATGCCCCCATAATCAATCGACTGGATGATACTGTCAATCGAGTGGTTGATTGGCTAGAGTGTTCGCATGACGGTCAACGACAGCGGTTTTCTCGTGGGCGGTGGACAGGCGACGGACGCGGACCAGGAGCGGACCCGGCCGCGCCGGGCGCCGCAGCGCGAGGATCGTCAGCGGGACGCGGAGCGGTCCAGACGGCTGCTGCTCGACGCGGCCCTCGACGAGTTCGCCGCCCATGGGCTGGCCGGCGCCAGGACCCAGGACATCGCCCAACGAGCAGGCGTCAACAAGCAGTTGATCAACTACTACTTCGGCGGCAAGGACGGTCTCTACACCGAGCTCCAGCACAGCTGGGCCGAGAAGGAGGCGCTCTTCGCCGCGGAGAACGCCCCGCTGGCCGATGTCGCGGTCCGCTATCTCGAACGCGGCCTGCTGGACCCCCGGCCCGCCCGGCTCGCCATCTGGCGCGGGCTCTCGGACGAGCCCCAGGAGCTCCCGGCGGAGTCGGAGGCGATCGGCGCCGACATGGCCAGGCTGGAGCAGGCCCGTGAGCGGGGCGAGATCGCGGACGACCTCGAACCGGGCTTTCTGCGGCTGGCCCTGATGGGCATGATCATGGCGCCGATCGTGATGCCCCAGATCGCTCGTGAGGTATCCGGGCTGGACCCGCGATCGCCCGAGTTCCAGGCGAGGTACGGCGAGCAACTGCGCCGCCTGATCGGCCATCTCTCAGGGAGCGCCGAGAACGAAGCCGACGAGACCGCCGACGACGCCTGACACGCGGCGAACCATGGTCCCCGCGCCCCGAGGGGTGCGGGGACTCGTCGTGTGCGGCTCGGGCGGGCGAACAACTCACGGGCCGCAGCAAGCCATTGCCGACCGTCGGCGCATCTCGCGACCGCCGTGCCCGTGACCACCGGGACGCGCTGACTCGTCCGGCCGCTTCGCGGCCATCATGCCGGCGGTCCGCGTGTGCACGGCCGTGGGTCGCTCGGCGTGCTTCCCGCTGTCCCGCGGAGAGGTCAGTACAGCCCGTCGGTCAGTTCGCGGAAGCGGGCCAGGCGGGCGATCTCGGCGTCCGCGCCACCGGCTCCCCGGCGGTTCGACAGGGTGATGTGCGACGCTCCCGCCCGCCGCCAGGTCTCCAGCCTGGGGACCCACTCCTCCTCCGGCACCAACTGGAGCGGAATGCGGGCCTCGATGCCGAAGTCGTCCACGTTCCGGCCGTGCTTCGCCACCAAGGCGCGCAGCCGGCGGACCACATCGAGACCGGCGTCGACGTTGCGCATCAGCGGGCCGAACATCTTGTAGCCGTCGGCGATCCGCGCCATCCGGTCCAGCACCACCGGTCGCGGCACCCCGCCGCCCTCGAAGTCACCGCCGCCCATCCACACGGGCACCGGCCGCACCGGACGCGGATTGACGGCCACCTCCTCCAGCTGTATCAGCTTGCCGCGGTAGTTGACGAACGGCTCGGTCCACAGCAGCCGCATCACCTCTACCTGCTCCTCGATGAGCCGGCCACGGGTCGCTGGGTCGACGCCGAACGCGGCGACCTCCTCGCGGTTCCAGCCCACGCTCACGGACAGCCGCAGCCGACCCTCCGAGAACAGGTCGATCTCCGCCGCCTGCTTGGCCGCGAGCCCTGCGGAGCGCAGCGGCAACAGTACCGACGCGGCGATCTCGACCCGGGAGGTGAGGGCGGCCACGAACGCGGCCCGGGTGAACGCCTCGTGCCACGGCTCGCACGGGGAGATGCTCGACGGCCAGTTCGGCGCACGGGCCGGCAGGACATGCTCGCCGAAGCCGAGATGGTCGTAGCCCATCTCCTCGAATGCCTGGACGTAGTCGCGCAGTTCGGTGTGGGTGGCGAAGTACGGAAGGTCGCCCCCGATCCGTAACCGGCGGTCGGGAGTGTGCTCAGGGATGGTCACGCGAGAATCCTCCGTGCTGATGTCGGACGCCGCTGGTGACGGACGTCTTCACATGGCCCGATCGATACTCTCAGCTCTCCCTGGAGGGCGACTAGATTTCCCGCACTTGGCCGGATTTCCGGCGCTGGACCGGATTCCAGTGCCTCGCGAGCCCTGCTCCAGCGGCTCCGGTGATCCTGAGCGCCGCTACGGAGGGAGCAGGGGATGAATCAGCACGGTGAGTTCGGCACGGCGACCCGACTGCCCACCGGGGTCAGTCTCACGGCGGTCGGCATCGCCGCAGGGCGGGCCGCGGAGAGCGACCGGGAAGAGCCGCTCTTCCGGGATCCCTACGCACAGGCGTTCGTGGACGCCGTGGGCGGCAGTGCCGTCGACGGCATGAAGGACTTCTCCGGGTACGTCGCGGTCCGCACCCGGTTCTTCGACGACTACCTGGACACCGCGGCCCGTCGGGGCTGCCGGCAGGTGGTGATCCTCGCGGCCGGCCTGGACACCCGGGCATTCCGGCTGAACTGGCCCGACGGGACGCGCCTGTTCGAGGCGGACCTGCCGGAACTGCTCGCGTTCAAGGAGCAGGTGCTGTCCGGGCGCCGGGCGCGGCCCGCCTGCCGGCGGACCGTGGTCCCCGTCGACCTGCGGGAGGACTGGCCGGGTGCGCTGGCCGAGGCCGGCTTCGAGGCGGGGCAGCCGACCGCCTGGCTGGTCGAAGGACTGCTCCCCTACCTGGAAGAGACCGAGAACGACGAACTTCTCGACACCGTGGGGAGGTTGTCGGCGCCCGGCAGCGAACTCGCCATGGACCACATCGACTCGTCGACCAAGCGGAAACGGCTGGCCGCGATGTCGGACACCCTCGACGGCATCGGCGCGACCTGGAGGTCCACGCTCGACGACCCGGCGGGCTGGCTGCGCGGTCACGGCTGGCGGATCGGCGACGCCCCCACCGTGGGCGCGCTGGCCGCACGGTACGGGCGCGGTGCCGCGCTGGCCGCCGAGACGGGCGCCAAGCCGAGCGGTCTCGCCAGCGCCGTACGGGAGGACTGAGCGGTGGGCACCACCCGCTGTCCACTCGCTCTCGTCTGCCGGGTGCACACCGAACCCGACGGCGACGACCACACCATCCCGTACACCCTGGGGTTCACGGTCACCGCGCCCGGCACGGTCGCGGTCGGCGAGGAGTTCGAAATCGTCCTCGCCCCCGACCCCCTCACTTTCAACCCGAGGATCAGCAGCGCCGTCCACGACATCGCCCTGTCCTTCCGGGTGCCGGGGCACGCCCGGGACGTCTCCCACACCCTGGCGGGCGGCGAGGCCGCGTACACCGAGCCGCGCGGCGGGAGCCGGCTCGTGCTGCGCGTGCCGGGGCCGCTCGTACCCGGCACGCCGTTCACGTTGCCCACGCTCCGCTGGACCCTGTGCGCCGACGGTACCGGGCCGGTCGAAAGCGGCCTCGCCGGCGGGGACTTCAGCGACCCGGCGTGGAGTTACCGGTGGTCGCGGGAGCGGGACGCCAGGGAAGGCACCGTGGTCGGCCACGTGCACCCGCATCGGGCGCTGTCCCGGACCCTTCCCGCGACCTGACCGGCCGCTCCGGGCCCACGCGTGCCCGGGGCGGTCACTGCCGCAGCAGGTGGGCCTCCGCGTCCGCCACACCCGCGAGTTCGAGCGCGTCGGCCGCCGCCCGGAGGATTCCTACCCGGCCCTCCAGAGTGGTGGCCGCCGCCGAGACCATCACCCCCAGCGTGGTAACACCGGCCTCGGCGTACTCGGCCATCCGGTCGGCGAGCCGGGGAACCGGCCCCACCAGGGCCGTACGGTCGATGAAGCCGACGGGCAACGCGGCTCCCGCGCCCGCCCGGTCACCGGCGGCCAGCCGTTCCCGCAAGTTGGCGGCCTCGCGCCCGTATCCCATCCGCCGGGCCATCGCACAGTAGACGTTGTGCTCCGCGTCGCCGATGCCGAGCAGATCCACGTACTTGCCGCGCAGGGCGTCGACAGCCGACTCCACGTCGTCGGCGACCGACGTCGGCAGGCTCGGCAGCACATCGAATCCGGCCATGCCGAGCCCGGCCGCGCTACGTCCCTTGCGGATCTCCGCCACCGCGTCGCCGACGGCCTCGGGCGAGGTGAAGACCCCGATCCAGCCGTCCGCGATCTCGCCGGCCAGCCGCAGGGCACGGGGCCCCACTGCCGCCAGATAGACCGGAATCCCCTCCCGTACCCGCTCGGTGACCAGCAGCAGCGGGGCGGCGTCCCGGTCGGCCCCCGCGGCGGGCAGCCGGAAGTGCTCGCCCGCGTACGTGACCGGCCGGCCGGTCAGCGCCTGGCGGACGATGTCCACGTACTCCCTGGTCCTGGCCAGCGGCCGGTCGAAGGGCACCCCGTACCAGCCCTGCGACACGTCCGGATTGGACACCCCGAGCCCCAGCCGGAACCGGCCGCCGCTCAGCGCGTCCAGCGTGGCGGCGGTGAGCGCCGCCATCCCCGGGGCGCGGGCCGGGATCTGCATCACCCCCGAGGCGAGACCGATGCGTTCGGTCGCCCCGGCCGCAAGACCCAGCACGCTGACCGCGTCCGAGAGGTAGCCCTCGGGCGCGAGCACCACGTCGTAGCCCAACTCTTCGGCGGTACGGGCTAGTTCGGCCGCACCCTGGTACACCAGATTCGCCGCAAGTCGCACGTCGTCTCCCCAACTCGGCGGCCGGACCGCCGCTCGTACGGCATGTCAGATGAGGTGGGCGCCGCCGTCCACCAACAGCACCTGGCCGGTCGTATAGGCCGCGCCGGCCAAGCCGAGCACGGCCTCCGCGACGTCCTCGGGCAGCCCTACACGGCGCAGCGGCGTGCTCTCGCGGACCTTCTGCGCGATCGGAGCGAAGAACGGGCTGTCCCGGATCCACGGGGTCTCGACGAGCCCGGGGGCCACCGCGTTGACCCGGACGCGCGGGCCCACCGCGGCGGCCAGCAGCCTGGTCATGTGCTCGATCGCCGCCTTGCTCACGGCGTACGGAACGGAACTGCCGGCCGGCCGGCTGCCGGCGATGGACGAGATGTTCACCACCGCGCCGCTACCCGACGCCATCAGGTGCGGCATCGCGGCCACCGTGGTCTGCCAGGTGCCGATCACGTTCAGCGCGAGGATCTCCCGCCAGACCTCGGGAGTCGCCGCCGCCAGATCGGTGTGCGGGATCGTCCGGGTCCGCCCGGCGCTGTTGACCAGCAGGTCGAGTCGCCCGAAATGCTCCACTGCGTCGGCCACCAGCTGCCCGGCCTCCGCCTCCACCGAGACATCGGCCCGCAGGTACACGGCGTCGGGCAGTGACGCGGCGAGCTTCTCGCCGTCCTCCACCGACCGCACGGAGTTGACCACGATCCGGAACCGTGCCTCGGCCAGCCGCCGGGCGACGGCCGCTCCGATCCCGGACGAGGACCCGGTCACCAGGGCGACCGGCGCGGTGCGTTCCCCCGCCGCCATCAGTAATTCCCCAGCCCGCCACAGACGTTGAGCGCCTGTGCGGTCACCGCAGCGGCGTCGTCGCCGACCAGATACTCGACCATCGCGGCAACTTCGCGGGTCTCAACATAACGCCCGAGCGGCACGCGCGTGGTGATCCGGTCGTGCGCCTCCTGCTCGCTCACCCCCCAGATGCCCGCGTAGTGTTCCCTGACCCGCTCGGCCATGGGCGTCTCGACGAAGCCGGGGCACACCGCGTTGACCGTGATGCCGGTCCTGGCCAGTTCCAGACCCAGCGCCTTGGTGAACCCCACCACGCCGTGCTTGGACGCCGAGTACGGTGATGCGTGCACCACGCCCTGTTTGCCGCCCGTCGAGGCGATGTTGACGATCCGGCCGCTGCCGGCCGCGAGCATCCCCCCGGTGGTGAGCACCTCCTTGGTCATCAGGAACACGCTGGTGAGGTTGGTGTTGATGACGTCGAGCCACAACTCGTCCGGGATCTCGGCGGTCGCCCCGCCGCCGCTGCGGCCGGCGTTGTTGACCAGCACGGATACCGGGCCGAAGCGCTCGGCCGTGTTCCTTACGTACTCCTTGATCTGCGCGGCGTCCGAGACGTCGCACACCGCCCCGTCCGCCTCGTACCCCTTGTCCCGCAGTTCCTTGACGGTCGAGGTGAGCGCCTCTTCGCCACGGGCCGAGACATGGACCCGGGCGCCCCGGGCGGCCAGCCGCTGCGCCACCTCCCTTCCGATCCCGCTGGTGGCGCCGGTCACGAGGGCCAGGGGCCTGACTGTCCCGCTCATGCGGTCTCCCGTCGCTTTCGTCGTTGTGCCGGTCTTCCGGGGCAGCGAGCCTGCGGCGGCTCGCTCGAGCACAGGTGGAAGACGGATGGAGCAGGGCAGGCCCGGTCGGTCCTCGAGCCCGCTTCGAGGCGGGGCGGCCAGGCTGCCCGTGCGTTGCGTCCCGTCCGCGCCGTTCCTGAGGAGAGCCGATGACCGAGGCCCTTGTCCGCACCGACCTCTACGCACAGGTCCAGCACTTCTACGCCCACCAAATGCAGGCCCTCGACGCGGGCCGGTTCGAGGACTACGCCCGCACGTTCACCGAGGACGGCGTCTTCCAGCACTCCCCGGGCGTCGAGCCGGCCGTCACCCGGCCCGGCATCGTCGCCGAACTCATCGCCTTCCAGCGGCGGTTCGAGAACGACCCGGTGCAGCGGCGGCACTGGTTCAACCACATCGCGCTGACCCCGCAGCCCGACGGCATCGTGCTCTCCACCGTGTACGCCCTGGTGGTCACGGTCCGCCCCGGCAGCAAGCCGGAGATCGCGCCCAGCTGCGTGGTGCACGACATCCTCGAATGCACCGAGGAGGGCATCCTCACCCGCTCCCGGCGGATCACCCACGACCAGATGTTCTGAACCCGCGGCCCGGGACGGCCGGCTCAATGGCTGGGCCCCGGCACCAGCGGTACGAACGGCTCCCCGCCGTCGAGTTCAGGGGCTCCGCTGAGAACCGCCTGGTGCAGCCGCTGGAGCCGGGGCGAGGGTTCCACGCCCAGTTCCCGGTGGAGCCGTTCGCGCAACCGCCGGAACTCCTGGAGTGCCCGCCATGGGCTGCCCGAGCGGCACAGAGCGGTCATCAGCTGGGCGCAGAGATTCTCGTTCAGCGGGTGCTGGGCGACGAGCGTGCGCAGCTCACCCAACAGCGCTGAGTGTCTGCCGAGCCGCAGTTCCACCTCCATACGGTCCTCCTGCACCTGCATCCGGGTCTCCTCCATCCCGATGACGTCCACGCCAAGTACCCGCCCAACCGGTACGTCGACCAGCGCGGGACCTCGCCACAGCGCCAGGGCGCGGGTGAGGTACACGGATGCGGGGCGCACGTCGCCGGCCGCCAGGGCGGTGCTGCCACGGGCCGCCAGGCTCTGGAACTCCGTCCAGTCGCAGTACTCCGGCCGGGCGGTGATGCGGTAGCCGCCCAGGGTGGTCGCCAGCAGGTCCTTGGGGGACCGGCCGGAGTGCGGCGCCTGAGCCCGGGCCATGTGCTTGCGCAACTGGAGGATGTACGTCTGGAGGGTCGTGGCGGCGCTGCGTGGGATGTCATCGCCCCACAGCTCCTCCATCAGGGTCGCGACGGGTACGACACGACCGGCCCGCAGGGCCAGCAGCGCCAGGATCTGACGGGGCTTTCCCGCCGTGGGCACGATGGACTGCCCGTTCTCGGATACCGCGAATTGTCCCAATACCTCGATGTCCATAAATTGTCCTTCGGAGGTCTGTGGATTCAATCGGTTTCCCGAGCCTCGCATCCGGCGGTGAGCGCAGCCCAGTTACGCCGTCATCAGTGACGGTCTGAATCGGACACCGCACCGTGAGGAATTCATGTCTCCGTTTGTGTGCGCCGGCCGACGACATGTTCGGCTTGATCTGACCCAACCTGTCAACCAACTTGTGTGGATGTGACGTTCATTATATGAATGTGGTGTGTCACGCCCTCGCCCCTTGGACAGGCCGCACCCTGTAAGGAATGGTGGACATGACCACATTCACGGGGGAGGGCAGGGGTATGGAGGACGCACGGAACCGGGAACCGCTGGCCTGGCTGCCGGTGTGCATCGTCCTTGTTGTTCAACTTTCAATTGCAGTACTTGGATTCCTCAATCTGCTGGCCGGTCACCCGAAGCGGATCGACGTCGCCGTGCTCGGGGTCAGTTTCACCGCCGTACTGCTGATCCAGGGCGTCCACTGTGCGCCGGGGGCCGGGCTGTTCCGGAACAGGTACGGGAGGCTGACGCTGGGCCTCCAGGCGCTGCTGACCTACGGTCCGCTGTTCGTTCTGGGACTACCCTGGAGCGGTATGTCGGGTTTCCTGGCCGGATCGGCGCTGCTGCTGCTGCGCCCTCCGTGGTCCGTACTGGCGTTCCTGGCCTCGGTCGTTGTGACCGGGGGCTTCATGGGGGCGGCGGGCCAGGGCCTGCTGGGGATCGCGATCGGTGTCCTGTCCTGCATCGTCAACGGCCTGATGGTGTACGGCCTGACCCGCGTCTCCGCCGCGAACGCGCAGATGCGGCAGGCGCGCGACGAGGTGGCCCGCCTGGCGGTCGAGAAGGAGCGGATGCGGGTTGCCCGCGATCTGCACGACCTGCTCGGGTTCAGTCTCTCGGCCATCGCGCTCAAGGGTGCGTTGGTGGACCGGCTGCTGGACGACCGGAAAAAGGAGGCGCGTTCGGAGCTGCGCGAGGTCCTGGAAATCTCCCGTCGGGCCCTGTCGGATCTGCGCTGCGTCAGCCACGGATATCGTCGCCTTTCCCTGGCAGCCGAGTTGTCCGCGGCCTGCCGGGTGCTCGATGCCGCGGGGATCGCCGTGCAGGTGCAGGCTGACCTCTCGGAAATCGACCGGGAGCCGCTGAGCGAGGATCAGGCGACCGTTCTCGCCACGGTTCTTCGTGAGGGCGTGAACAATATATTACGGCACAGTGACAGCGAGAACTGCCGCATAAGTGTCGCCCGTACGCGCCGAAATATGATTCTCACGCTCTCCAACGACGGAGTGCGTACACAATCCCCGTTCCACGGCATGCAGCCGACGGGCGCCGGACTCGACAATCTCGGGGCCCGTCTCGATGCCGTCGGCGGCACCTTCGAGGCCGGCGCCATGGGCGACGGATGGTTCCGGCTCACCGCCTCCTGTCCCTAGGAGACGGCTCGTCCGTTCAGCGTATCCAGCCCTCTTCCTTGGCGATCCGCACGGCGTCCAGCCGATTGCGCGCCTGGAGCTTGGTGACGACGGCCGTCAGATAGTTGCGCACGGTTCCCAGGGAGAGATGCAAGGTCCCCGCTATTTCCGACACCTTGTTGCCTTCCGAGGCGAGCTGCAGGACATCGGTCTCCCGGCGCGTGAGCGGAGTGCCGTTCCGCAGGGGGAGTGCCCGGCCCGGTTCGGGCTCCCAGGCGGTGGCCGGGATCCGGGAGTCTATGATCCGCCGGCCGGAGGCCACCTGCCGGATGGCGGAGGCGAGATCGGCCGGTGGCGCGTTCTTCGGCAGGAACCCCCAGACGTGCGCGTCGATGGCACGGTGCACGGTGCCCGGTGCGTCCAGCGCGGTGAGGACGACCACCCGGCAGTTGGGAACCTCCTCGTGCAGGGCGCGGGCCGCGTCCAGCCCGCTGATGCCGGGCAGGCCGATGTCGAGCAGGGCTATGTCGGGCCGTAACTCCCGGGCGGTCGACAGGACGCCTCGCCCGTCCTCGATCTCCGCGACGACAGAGAAGTCCGGTTCGAGCTCCAGCAGTGCCACCAATGCGCCTCGTACCATGTGCATGTCCTCGGCCAGCAAGATCCGGATCACCGGTTCTCCTCCCGTTGCTGTCGTTCAGTCGTCGGCACAGGGAAATGGCGTACATCACAGAAATCTACGTCACCGCTCACGAACCACCTGGAGCGAACGTACCGAACCGGACGGAACCGGGGCCGGGAGCAGTGCTTCGAGCGGTGCTCGACCAGGGCGGACGAGGATCGGACACCGCTTCGTGTCCGCTCCTCGCACCCCCCGGGAGGCATGGTGTCCGCAGCCACGATCACCGAGGTCGCCGATGGCGTCTTCGCCCATGCGCAGCCCGACGGAGGCTGGTGCCTCAACAACGCGGTGCTCGTCACGGGTCGGGAAGGAAACCGGTCCGCGGCCGACGGCGGGCACCGGGCGCTGCTCGTGGACACGGCGGCGACCGAGGCGCGGGCCCGCGCCCTGCGTACCGCCCTGCTCGATGTCTCCCCCACCCCGCCGCAGCTGCTGGTCAACACACACTTCCACGGGGATCACACGTTCGGGAACTTCGTCTTCCCCGAGGCCGTGGTCGTCGGCCATGAGCGGTCTCGTACCGAAATGGCGGAAGCCGGACTGCACTTGACTGGGCTGTGGCCCGACGTCGACTGGGGCGACCTCGAACTGACCCTCCCGCAGGTCACCTACCGGGACCGGCTCACCCTCCACGTCGGCGACATCCTGGCCGAATTGATCCACCTCGGGCCCGCACACACCACCAACGACACCGTCGTCTGGCTGCCCGGGCAGCGGGTACTCGTCACCGGTGATCTGGTGATGGCGGGAGTCACGCCCTTCTGCCCGATGGGATCGGTCAGCGGGACCCTCGACGCGCTGGGGACACTGCGTGCCCTCGGCGCCCGCACGGTGGTCACCGGACACGGTCCGGTCGCCGGTCCCGAGGTGTTCGACACCACGGAAAGCTACCTGCGGTGGATCCAGGACCTGGCGCGGGAAGGGCTCGCCGCGGGCCTGACGCCGCTCGATGTCGCGCGGCAGACCGATCTCGGCGTGTACGCCGGACTACTCGACTCCGAGCGCCTGGTGCCCAATCTGCACCGGGCCTACGCGGAAGAGCGTGGCGTGGCGCCGGGCGAACCGCTCGACATCGGCGCGCTGTTCCAGGAGATGGTCGAGTTTCACGGTCGGCTGCCAGCCTGTCGCGCCTGAGTCTCCCAGACCGAGAAGGCCCCCTGGTGGTACAGGACGGGAGAACGGGGGAAGGACTCGGCGCCGTCCACACGGCCTATGAAGATCCAGTGGTCGCCCGCCTCGACGGCCCGCACGACCACGCACTCGGCGTACGCGAGGGTGAGGTCCAGTAGTACGGGGGCGCCGTCGCTGACATCCGACGGTACCCACCGTACGTCCGCGAACTTGTCGTCCGAGCGGCCCGCGAAGACCCGTGCGGCGTCCTGCCCGCCCTCGGCGAGCACGTTCACCACGAACGACCGTGAGGCGCGGAGCGCGCTCAGCGTCTGCGAGCGCTTGTCCACGCAGATGAGGAGCAGCGGCGGCTCGATGGACACGGCGGAGACCGCGTTGCAGGTGAACCCACGGGGACGTCCGTCCTCGGCCGTCGCCGTGACCACCGCGATGGCGGTCGGGAAGGATCCGAACACCTCGCGGAAGCGCGCCGCGTCCACTGGCATGCCGCTCACTGTCGCCTCCGGCCGGTCGACTGACGTGACTGGGAGTACGTCGCCCACTCTCACCGCCGGTCCTGGAACCGGGGTGGACCGCCGCTGGAGGCCGGGAGCAGCGGGGTCCAGCGACTCCTTTGCTGCACGGAAGGGGCTCCGTGGAGGCTGGGCGGCGGCGCCCCAGCAGCTCTGCCACGAAGCTGAGCAGGTCTGCAGGGTTCGCTACATCGCCGGTTCCTGGGTGAGGACCCGCGCACGGTGCCGTGGGAGGTCGTGGAGTACTTGGCCGGGCGGCTCGGAGTCGAGGACGCCTCCTGCGTGAAGCGGTATCCGGAGCGGCGCAGGATGCCGTACGAGCGGACTTCCTGGTCACCGCGGAGCGCAACCACCGATTACGGGGCAGGGCCAAGTCCATGACACTCCGTCCAACACCTTTTGCTGCACCGGTGCGTCAGGAGGAGCCGCCCCAGGGTAACTGGACGGGGCGGCGCCTGGTCTTCGCACTTGTCCTGCGGCGTCCGGTCAGCTGGTCGGCGCGTGGAACACGTAGGTGGCCGAGTAGGGCACGCCGATTGCTGGTCAGCCGGGGTTCGGCAGGGTGTGGAGCCGCCGTGCCGGGTGGAAGCGTGCCACGCGAGAAAGCCGTCCTGTCGATCGCGTGGGTGATGACGTCGGTTCAGCCGCCACGTGTGGAGGTGGCCTTGAGTAGCAGTTCGGGTCGGGCAGCAACGGGCACGGCCCTACGTGATCATGGAGTCTCTCTACGTTCTGTGACCCCGAAGGACAGCCGTGCCCGCGCTGCCGTCGTGCCTGATCGAACCCCTCTGGGACCAATTCGCCGCTCTGCTGCCCGTCCGTACGGAGTTCGCCGCGAGCCGCCCACTCGGCTGCTATCGCCGCAGGATCCCCGATCGGACGGTATTCGAGCATGTGGTACTCGCGCTGGTCCACGGCTCGGGCTACGAGCGCATCTCCACCCCCGGTTGCTCCGATCGCACCATCCGCCGACGCGTCAAGGAGTGGGCTGAGCAAGGGATTTCCGAAGCTGTACATGCTCTCGCGCTGCAGGCGTACGACCGCTTGATCGGCCTGGACCTGTCCGACGAGTCCGCCTGGCTGCAGTGCAGCTACACGGTCAGCGATGAGGAGTGGGGCCCTGGTTTCAACGGGCAGTACGCCTGCCCACCCACCGGCTGTCCGTGCGCCTCGACTTCCCCGCCGACCTCGAACCCCAGGTGTGGGGAACCGAGACCACCCTGACCGCCGTAGCGCTGCCGTTCCGAACCGCCATACGTCAGACGCAGGAGGACGGACGCAGCGTCTTTGCGTGGTCAACCGAAGATCCACCCCTGCACGCCCACTACCGGCTCGAATGGAAGTTCCGTGCACGCCCAGACCGCGAGGAGACCCCGCAGCCGATGGAGACCGCCGTGACCGCCAGCGAGAGGATGCGCGCCGTCGGCGTCGTCCAAGAGGGCGACCCGATCCTGCTGAAGAGGGCCCGCCCGTTCACGCTGCCCGATGAGGCCGAGGATGCCCGCCGGGTCGTCGCCGAGCTGGTCTCCGCGTGCGAGCGGGCCTCAAGCGTCCACGTGTTCGGCAAGGGCATGGGGATGGCGGCGCCGCAGATCGGCATCGACCGGGCCGCGGCCATCGTCCGCTCGCCCGACGGCGAGATGGTGACCCTCTTCAACCCGCGGATCGTCGAGGAGTCCAGCGACACCGACGAGCAGTACGAGGGCTGCCTCAGCTTTTTCGACGTCCGCGGCATGGTGCCGCGCCCGCTCGCCATCAGCGTCGAGCACACCGACGTTGACGGCCAGCAGCGCATCACCATCTTCGAGCGGGGCATGGCCCGGCTCGTCGCCCACGAAGTCGACCATCTCCACGGGCTGCTGTATCGCTTGCGGATGCGGGAGGGTGTCGAGCCGATCCCGGTGTCGGAGTACCGCGGCACCGGCAGCAGCTGGCAGTACGGGGCGTCGGGGGAGTAGGCCATCGACGGTTGCCGTCGTCTCACGCATATCTCACAGACCTTGTGTGAGACGACGGTCACGAAGCCTCTGACCTGGCCTTTTCCTGCTCTCCCTGGAACTGATGGACGTCACGGACGACCCGTAAGCTAGGGGCATGGCCTACGAGATTCCGGTGACGCAAGCCAGGGCTGAGCTCGCCGACCTGATCAACCGGGTGGTGTACGGCGGTGAGCGGGTCGTCGTGACGCGGCACGGCAAGCCCCTCGTCGCCCTCGTCTCCGCCGCCGACCTGGAGCGACTCGACGCGCTCGACCAGCCGGCCGAGGAGCAGGTGATCAGCGCCGTCAGCGCCGTGCGCGAGGTCGCCTCCGCTCCCCGCGAGCACCGGCGGTTCGGCATCGCGGCGGAACACCGGGGGCCGAATCCGTCCTGAGAGGCGCCGGGGCCTGCGCGACGGCCCGGCCGCCGGCCGCGCGTGCCCTGGCGGGGGCTGAGCGCCATCGACGGCTGCCCGTCGGACAGACCGCCCTGCGTCCGCGCTGTGGCTCTGTGCCGGTACCCGGCGGGAGCCACGGCCGCCGGTTTCGGCGCGTGCTTGGATCACGGATCGGTTAACTTGTTCGAAACGCGGCCCAACTAGCCTGCGGGTCCACGCCACCAGGGACTTTGCCCCGTGGCTGCGGCAACCGGATCCCGCACGGGCCCGGAGCGAGGACTGTGAGGTGGGACGTGCAACTGACCCCGCACGAGCAAGAGAGGCTGCTCATCCACGTGGCGGCCGACGTCGCCGAGAAGCGCCGGGCCCGCGGGCTGAAGCTCAACCACCCCGAGGCGGTCGCGCTCATCACGTCGCACATCCTCGAGGGCGCGCGTGACGGCCGCAGTGTCGCCGAGCTCATGGCCTCCGGACGCAAGCTCCTGACCAGGGACGACGTCATGGAGGGCATCCCCGAGATGATCCACGACGTCCAGGTCGAGGCGACCTTCCCGGACGGCACCAAGCTCGTCACCGTCCACGACCCGATCGTCTGACGGGAGAGCGCCGTGATTCCCGGAGAGATCCTCTTCGCCGAGGACCCGATCGTCTACAACGAGGGCCGCGAGGTCACCCGGCTGACCGTCCTCAACGCCGCCGACCGGCCCGTCCAGGTCGGCTCCCACTACCACTTCGCCGAGGCCAATCCCGGCCTGGACTTCGACCGCGCCGCCGCGCACGGCAAGCGGCTCAACATCGCCGCCGGTACGGCCGTACGCTTCGAACCGGGCATCCCCGTCGACGTCGAACTCGTCCCGATCAGCGGCGCCCGTGTGGTGCCGGGCCTGCGCGGCCAGACCGGAGGTGCCCTCGATGCCTGAGATCTCGCGCGCCGCGTACGCCGACCTGTTCGGCCCGACCACCGGCGACCGCATCCGGCTCGCCGACACCGACCTGATCATCGAGGTCGAGGAGGACCGCTCCGGCGGACCCGGGCTCGCCGGTGAGGAGGCCGTGTTCGGCGGCGGCAAGGTCATCCGGGAGTCCATGGGCCAGTCGCGTGCCACCCGCGCGGAGGGAACGCCGGACACGGTCATCACGGGTGCGGTGATCGTCGACCACTGGGGGATCGTCAAGGCCGACGTCGGCATCCGCGACGGCCGGATCACCGGGATCGGCAAGGCCGGCAACCCCGACACCATGGACGGGGTCCACCCCGACCTGGTGATCGGCCCGGAGACCGAGGTCATCGCCGGCAACGGGCGGATCCTGACGGCGGGCGCGGTCGACGCGCACGTCCACTTCATCTGCCCGCAGATCGCCGACGAGGCGCTCTCCGCCGGCATCACGACCCTGGTCGGCGGCGGCACCGGTCCGGCCGAGGGCTCGAAGGCGACGACCGTCACCCCGGGGCCCTGGCATCTCGCGCGGATGCTGGAGGCGATGGAGCAGTACCCGCTCAACATCGGCTTCCTGGGCAAGGGCAACACCGTCTCGCACGAGGCGATGCTGTCGCAGATCCGGGGCGGCGCGCTGGGCCTGAAGCTGCACGAGGACTGGGGTTCGACCCCGGCCGTCATCGAGGCCTCGCTGACCGTGGCGGACCGGACCGGCATCCAGGTCGCCATCCACACGGACACGCTCAACGAGGCCGGGTTCGTCGGCGACACCCTCGCCGCGATCAACGGTCGCGGTATCCACGCGTACCACACCGAGGGCGCCGGCGGCGGGCATGCGCCGGACATCATGACCGTCGTCTCCGAGCCGCACGTGCTGCCGAGCTCGACCAACCCGACCCGGCCCTACACCGTCAACACCGCCGAGGAACACCTCGACATGCTGATGGTCTGCCACCACCTCAACCCGGCGGTGCCGGAGGACCTGGCCTTCGCCGAGTCCCGCATCCGGCCCTCGACCATCGGCGCCGAGGACATCCTGCACGACCTGGGCGCCATCTCGATCATCTCCTCCGACTCCCAGGCCATGGGCCGGGTGGGCGAGGTCGTCCTGCGCACCTGGCAGACGGCGCACGTGATGAAGCGGCGCCGGGGCGCGCTGCCCGGCGACGGGCGGGCGGACAACCACCGGGTACGGCGCTATGTCGCCAAGTACACGATCAATCCCGCACTCGCCCAGGGACTGGCCCGGGAGATCGGCTCCGTGGAGAGCGGGAAGCTCGCCGACCTGGTGCTGTGGGAGCCCGCCTTCTTCGGCGTCAAGCCTCATCTCGTCGTCAAGGGCGGGCAGATCGCCTACGCGCAGATGGGCGACGCCAACGCCTCCATCCCGACGCCCCAGCCGATCCTGCCCCGGCCGATGTACGGCGCGATCGGGCGGGCGCCCGCCGCCAACTCCTTCAACTTCGTCGCCCCGTTGGCCATCGAGGACGGGTTGCCGGAGCGGTTGCAGCTGGGCAAGCGGTTCGTCGCCATCGAGTCGACGCGGGGGGTGACCAAGGCGGACATGCGTGAGAACGACGCGCGGCCGCGGGTGCGCGTCGATCCCGACAGCTTCGCCGTGCACATCGACGGAGAGCTCGTCGAGGCGACTCCTGCCACCGAACTGCCCATGGCCCAGCGGTACTTCCTCTTCTGATGGTGTCGTGATGTCGAGGGCTGCACTTCTTGTCCTGGCCGACGGGCGGTTCCCCGCCGGAGGGCACGCGCACTCCGGCGGGGCCGAGGCGGCCGTGAAGGCGGGGCGGATCACGGGCGCCGCGAGCCTGGAGGAGTTCTGCCGGGGGCGACTGCACACGGCGGGGCTGGTCGCCGCGTCGGTGGCCGCTGCCGCCGTACTCGGCGTGGAGCCGGGGGAGCTGGACGCGGCCGCGGACGCGCGGACGCCGTCGCCGGCGTTGCGGGTGGCCGCGCGGAAACTGGGGCGGCAGTTGATGCGGGCCGCGCGGGCCACGTGGCCGTCGGACGAACTCGATGCCGTGGCACGGCGGTTTCCGAAGGGGGCGCATCAGCCGGTGGTGCTGGGGCTCGCCGCTCGGGCGGCCGGGTTGGAGGCCGTCGATGCGGCCTACTGTGCGGCGTACGAGAGTGTGAGTGGGGCGGCCAGTGCCACGGTGCGGTTGCTGAGTCTTGATCCGTTCGATGCCGCGGGGGTGTTGGGGCGGGTGGCGCCCGAGCTCGATGTGGTGGTCGGGCGGGCGGTGGAGGCGGCGCGGGGGGTTGTCGAGGGTGGGGTGGATGTGTTGCCGGCCGCGTCGGCGCCGCTGCTCGAGATCGGGGGGGAGGTGCATGGAGGGTGGGGTGTGCGGTTGTTCGCCTCGTAGGTCTTCTTCGCCCCCGCCGCCCCTACCCGTCCCGTCACCCGGGGCTGCCGCCCCTTCGACCCCGCCCGCGGGCCTGCCCCCTGGACCCGGGGCTCTGCCCCGGACCCCGATCGGCCCTTCGGGCCTCGTCCTCAAACTCCCCCAGAGGGGGGACCCCAGACGGGCTGGATGTGCCGGACCGGCTGATTTTGCGGGGCGGACCGGATTTGCCGGCGGGCTGAAATTCGCAATCAAGGAGCCGTTTCATGCATCTCGATCACTCCCACGACGCTTCCTCCGCGGTCAGTGCCGACGCTCACCGGCCCGATGGGGTGCGGCGGGCTCTGCGGATCGGGCTCGGGGGGCCCGTCGGGTCGGGGAAGACTGCTACCGTGGCCGCTCTGTGCCGGGTGCTGCGGGACGAGTACTCCCTTGCCGTGGTCACCAATGACATCTACACGCGTGAGGACGCCGAGTTCCTGCTGCGGGAGGCCGTGCTGCCACCCGAGCGGATCGCCGCCGTGGAGACGGGGGCCTGTCCGCACACCGCCATCCGGGACGACATCTCCGCCAACCTCGAAGCGGTCGAGGATCTGGAGGACGAGGTCGGCCCGCTGGAACTCATCCTCGTCGAGTCCGGTGGGGACAATCTCACCGCGACCTTCTCCAAGGGCCTCGTGGACGCGCAGATCTTCGTGATCGACGTGGCGGGTGGGGATGACATTCCGCGCAAGGGCGGGCCGGGTGTCACCACCGCTGATCTGCTCGTCGTCAACAAGACCGATCTCGCCCCGTACGTCGGGTCCGATCTGGAGCGGATGGCCGCCGACGCCAAGGCGCAGCGGGCCGAACTGCCCGTGGTGTTCCAGTCGTTGCGGAGTGAGGCGGGCGTCGCGGACGTCGCCGCCTGGGTGCGGGGGCAGCTTGCCGCGTGGTCGGCGTGATCGTGAGCGGGGTGCGGGCCACCGCGCGGATCGCGGCGCGCGCCGACGGCCGGGGCGTTACGTCGTTGCCGGTGCTGGAGGGGGAGGGGCCGCTGGCGCTGCGGCGGACCCGGGGCAGCGGCGGCGAGGCCCGGGTCATGCTCGTCGGGGCGATGAGCGGGCCGCTCGGGGGAGATCACTTCACAGTGGAGGCGGACGTCGAGGAGGGCGCGCGGCTGCGGGTCGGGTCGGCCGCCGCCACCATCGCCCTGCCGGGGCAGGCGAAGGGCGAGGCGTGTTACGACGTGCGGCTCAAGGTCGCAGACGGTGGTGAACTGGAGTGGTTGCCCGAGCAGTTGATCTGTGCCGGCGGGAGTGATCTGCGGGTCGCCACGCGGGTTGATGTGGGGGGCGGCGGTCGGCTTGTGTTGCGGGAGGAGCAGGTCCTCGGGCGGTTCGGGGAGCGACCCGGACGGTTGAGCAGCCGGCTGTCGGTGCGGGTCGGGGGGCGGGTGGTGCTCGATCAGGAGCTTGTCTGCGGGCCCGGAGCGCCGGGCGGCTGGGACGGGCCCGCCGTGCTGGGCGGGCATCGTGCGGTGGGGCAACTGGTCGTCGTACGGCCGGAGTTCGGGGCGGAGCCGGTAACGGGCCGGGTGCTGGGGGAGAGTGCCGTGCTGATGCCGCTGGCCGGGCCCGCCGTGCTGGTGAGTGCCGTGGCCACGGACGCGCTGCGGCTGCGGCGGGTCCTGGACGAGGCACTGGCCGCGCTGGGCTGAGTATCCGCTGAGCGGGACACGGTGTCCCGGTTATCGGAATGGTAAAGAAGGTCAACGCCCCCTGTTCTCAGGCAGCTCACAGCCGGGAGGATCCCTCTGTCAATCGAATAGACGTAGGGGGAGGACCTCGCTTTGAGGGAAATCAGACCGAACAGGCGGACGACGGTGCTCAGTTCGGCCGGAGTGCTCGTCACGGCGGCGCTCATAGCGGGCGCGGTCGTGGCGCCAACCGCCAGCGCGAGCGACCGGCACGGCCAGGACCCCGAGGCCAAGGGAGCCGCGATCGCCGCGGCGCGGGCCGCGAAGGCCGGAATCAACTGGCAGGACTGCCCCGCCGGCTGGGGCTTCGTCAAGCCCATCCAGTGCGGCTGGGTCAGCGTGCCGGTGGACTACGCCAAGCCGTACGGCAAGCAGATCAAGCTCGCCGTGGACCGGATCGGCAACACCGGGACGAAGGCGGACCGTCAGGGCGCGCTCGTCTACAACCCGGGCGGCCCCGGTGGCTCCGGACTGCGCTTCCCGACCCGCGTCACCAACAAGAACCCGGTGTGGGCCAACGTGGCCAAGGCGTACGACTTCGTGGGCTTCGACCCGCGCGGCGTCGGCCACTCCGCGGCCATCTCCTGCGAGGACCCGCAGGAGTTCGTCAAGGCGCCCAAGGCCGACCCGGTGCCGGACAGCGAGGCCGACAAGCTCGCCCAGCGCAAGCTGGCCCGCGAGTACGCCGAGGGCTGCGCCGAGCGCAACGGCAAGGCGATGCTGTCGCAGATGACCACGCCGAACACCGTGCGCGACCTGGACGTCATCCGTGCCGCGCTCGGCGAGAAGAAGCTCAACTACCTGGGCGTCTCCTACGGCACCTACATCGGCGCCGTCTACGGCACGATGTTCCCCGGCCACCTCCGCCGCATGATCGTGGACAGTGTGGTCGACCCCTCCCGGGAGAAGATCTGGTACCAGGCCAACCTGGACCAGGACGTCGCCTTCGAGGGCCGCTGGAAGGACTGGGAGGACTGGGTCGCCGCCAACGACGCCGCCTTCCACCTCGGCACCACCCGCGCCGCCGTCCAGGCCAAGTGGGTGCAGCTGCGCGCCACCGCCAAGAAGAGCCCCATCGGCGGGGTCGTCGGCCCGGCCGAGCTGATCTCCTTCTTCCAGAGCGCCCCGTACTACGACTCCTCGTGGGTGCCGGTCGCGACGGTGTTCAGCAAGTACTTCGCCGGCGACACCAAGGCGCTCGTCGACGCGGCCGGACCCGACCTGTCCAACACCGCGGGCAACATCGCCTCGGAGAACCTCAACGCCGTCTACACGGCCGTCGAGTGCACCGACGCCAAGTGGCCCACCAGCTGGAAGAAGTGGGACAAGGACAACACCGAGCTCAACAAGAACTACCCGTTCATGACCTGGGCCAACGCGTGGATGAACCTGCCGTGCGCCACCTGGCCGGTCAAGCAGCGGACCCCGGTGGACGTCAGGACCCACAAGGGCCTGCCGCAGGTGCTGATCGTGCAGTCCACGAGGGACGCCGCCACCCCGTACGAGGGCGCCGTCGAACTGCACCACCGCTTCCGGGGCTCCCGCCTGATCACCGAGAAGGACGCGGGCTCGCACGGCGTGACCGGCCTGGTCAACCCGTGCATCAACCAGAAGGTGGACGACTACCTCCTGAGCGGCAAGCTGGACGCCGCGGACGTGACCTGCACCCCGCACGCCACGCCCAAGCCGTAACCGGCAGGTGCACGAAGTGAGGGGCGGCCGGAACACTCCGGCCGCCCCTTGCTCGCGTTCGTCCCGCGTCATCCCAGCGGCATGCGCGGGAAGCGGCGCTCCTTGTCCACGGCTCCGGCCGCCTCGGCCTGCTGCGCCTTGACGACCGCCGCGTACTCGTCGACGTACTCCTGCTCGGACAGCTTCAGGATCGCGTACATGATCTCGTCGGTGATGGCCCGCAGGATCGCCTTCTCGTTCTCCATGCCGGCGTAGCGGGAGAAGTCGAGGGGCTTGCCGAAGCGGATGACGACGGGGTGGAGGTTCGGGATGACCTTGCCGGGCGGCTGCGCCTCGAAGGTACCGATCATCGCGCAGGGAATCACCGGGACCTGGGCCCTGAGGGCCATGACCGCGACGCCGACCTTGCCCTTGTAGAGGCGCCCGTCGTGCGAGCGGGTGCCCTCGGGGTAGATACCGAGCAGCTCGTTCCTCCTGAGGACCCCGAGGCCCTCGCGGATGGCGGCCTGGCCCGCTTCCTTGCCGGTGCGGTCGACCGGGATCTGCCCGGCGCTGCGGAAGAAGGCCGCGGTGAGCCGGCCCTTGATGCCGGGCCCCGTGAAGTACTCCTTCTTGGCCAGGAAGGTGATGCGGCGCTTGAGGATGGCCGGCATCAGGAAGTGGTCCGAGAAGGACAGGTGGTTGCCGGCCACGATGGCCGGGCCGGAGTCCGGAACGTGTTCGAGGCCTTCTATGCGGGGCCGGAAGACCAGTCGCAGCACAGGTCCCAGCAACACGTATTTGAGCACGTAGTAGAACAAGGGGTCGCTCCTCACTCCGGCGGATCGCCTCGGCCGCCGTGTTCTGGCAGGTCAACCGGCGTGTTGCGGGGCTGCCAGTGTAGAGGAGCGAGGCGCCGGACGGGCAGGCCGTGGAGCAGGTCCGTGACCCGGGAGGGATCTTCCGGACCGAGGTGGCCGGAAGAGGGGAAGTCGTACACCCGGAAGCGGTTGTGCGGGGTGAGCTCGTCGGCTTCGGCGATCATACGGTCCTGCAGGGCCGTCGCCACGGTCCGGTCCTTGCCGAAGCGCAGGTAGCTGCGGGGAACCCGCCCCCAGGTGCCCGCGCGCCCCACCGCCCGGTCCCCGTACGCCGCCATCGACTCGTCGGTCTGCATGCCGTCGAGCACCCGCAGGAACGCGGCGTCCGAGTAATTGGCGCAGATCATCTCCTTGAAGCGGTCGAGCTCACGGCGGTCGCCGGTACGCCAGTTGAGACGCAGCACGCCCAACGTCCCCGGATCGCCGACCTGTCGCAGAGGGGTGAGGGCCTGCTGTCCCTCCGGCGAGGAGGCGCAGTCGCTCAGCGACGGCATACTGCGGCTCGGGCAGAAGGCGGCCATGTAGCAGATGTGCGCGAGGAGTTCGGGCACGGCGTCGGCGACGCGGCTGACCGAGACCCCGCCCATGCTGTGCCCGACCAGCACCACCGGACCGCCGAGCAGCGCGGCCCGCCGTACCGCCCGGGTCACCCGCCGTTCGTAGTCGTCCAGGGTGAGCGCGGCGACCGGTGAGGGCTCGGTGGCGAGCGCCCGCAGGTCCTGCGTCTGGTATGCCTTCGGGATGAACTTCTCAGTCCCGTGCAGGGGTTGGTCCACCGCGACGACCCGGTGGCCGCGCAACGCCAGTTCCCTGCCGATCGCACCCCAGAAGGCACCAGCGCTGTGCGTGCCGTGCACCAGGACGTACGTCCGCACCGCCGGCCTGCCGCCGCCGCCCGTCGCCCGCGCGGTGCCCGCCCCGAGCCCCGTCGCGAGCGCACCGCCTCCGGCCGCCGCCGCGAGCCCCCGCAGGGCGAGTCGGCGAGAGAGTGAACCGCTGTCCGTGCTCGGGGAGTTGACGTTCTCGTTGTCTGCCATGCCCACGACGCTACGAAGCCCCGCGTAGTCCCACCATCGCCCTGCCCACCCGGCCGGGGGTGTACATGGCGACACCGTCGACGCTCACAGGCGCACGATCACGAGTGCCGTGTCGTCGGTCGCGCCGCCCGGCGGCAGCAGTTCCAGCAGGACGGCGTCCGCGAAGGTCTGCGGGTCCTGGTGGCGGTGACGGCTGAGGGCGTCTGCGAGGCGGCCCAGGCCGGTGTCGATGTCCTCATGCCGGCGTTCGACCAGACCGTCGGTGTAGAGGACGAGCGTGGCGCCCTCGGTGTAGGTCGTGCTGGCCTGGGGCCTGGGGAACGGGTCGGGCCGGGCGTCCAGCGGTGGGTCGGTGGCCCGGTCCAGGAACTCCACGCGGCCGTCGGGGTGGACGAGCAAGGGCGGGAGATGACCGGCGCTGCTGTAGGTGATCGTGTGGTGGTCGTAGTCGATGAAGGTCGTGACCGCGGTGGCGGACTCGGCGCCGTCGACGACGTTCGCGTACCTGCCCAGCACGTTCAGCGCCTCGGCCGGTCCCTCGGCGACCCGCGAGGCGGCGCTCAGCGCGCTGCGCAACTGGCCCATGACCCCGGCGGCCTCCAGACCGTGCCCCACCACGTCGCCCACCGCCACGGCGATGCGGTTGCCGCCGACCAGGTCGACGAGGTCGTACCAGTCCCCGCACACGTTCAGCGCGCCGACCGCGGGCCGGTAGCGCACGGCGGCGTCGTGGTGGCCCACCTGTCGGCGGGCGGGCAGCATGGCCTCCTGCAGGGCCAGGGCCACCTCGCGCTCACGGGCGTGCGCCTGCCGCAGCCGCTCGTTGAGCTCCTGGAGCTCGCGGGCCCGGGTGTACAGCTCGGCCTCCAGGACGCGGGCCCGGCCGCCGGTCGGGCCGCCACGCGCCTTGATCAGCTCGGTGACCTCCTCCACCCGGTGCACGATCAGGGCGACCTTGCCGTCCCGGCCGGGCACCGGCGCGTTGATCGGGCTCCAGTAGCGCTCCTCCCACTCCCCGGGCCGCTCAGGGTTCTCGACGTCGTAGCGCTGCAACGCCATGGCGTCGCGCTCGCCGGACGTCGTCACCCGCTGGAGGGAGGCCGCCAGGTTGCGCATGCCGGAGGCGGACGGGTTGTTCGGGTTGTCCGGGAAGACGTCGAACAGATAACGGCCGACCATCTGCTCCCGCGTGCGCCCGGCGCCGCGCAGGAACTCCTCGTTGACGTCCGCGAACACCAGCTCGGGCGTCAGCAGGGCCACCATGCCGGGCAGCGCCTGGAACACCGCCGCGTAGTCGATCTCCGTGTCCGTCATGGCGTCCGCCTCGTAGCCGGGATCACACCATTTTCCTACCTCACGCGAGGTATGTGTGCCTCCCGTGTGTCAGTCGGGCGGACCGGTCAGGGACTGCTCCGCCCAGATGACCTTCCCCTCGGGGATGAAACGGGTGCCCCAGCGCTGGGTGAACTGGGAGACCAGCAGCAGCCCCCGGCCACCCTCGTCGGTGGTGCGCGGATGGCGCAGGTGGGGGGCGGTCGCGCCGCCGTCGGACACCTCGCAGATCAGGGCGCGCTCCCTGATCAGGCGCAGCCGGATCGGTCCCTCGGCGTGCCGGATGGCGTTGGTGACCAGCTCGCTCACCACCAGCTCCGTGGTGAACGCCAGCTCCTCGAGGCCCCACTCGGTCAGCTGCCGGGCGGCCTCCTTGCGGGCGTCGGCGACCACGGCCGGATCGGCGGGCAGGTCCCAGTCGGCGACCTGGTCGTCGCCCAGGAGCCGGGTGTGCGCCATGAGCAGCGCCACGTCGTCGTCGGGCCGGGCGGGGACCAGCGCGTCGACCACGGTCCGGCACGTCAGGTCGAGCGAGGAGGCGCGCCGCTCCAGGGCAAGGCGCAGTCGCTCGCGGTCGGCGGCCGCGGCCCGCTGCTCGTCCCCCCGGGCCAGCAGTCCGTCCGTGTGCAGGGCGAGGACGCTGCCAGCGGCGAGGACCAGCTCGACGGCCTCGAAGGGCGGGCCGCCCGCGCCGAGCGGTGCCCCCTGTGGAAGGTCGACGAAGCTGACGCTGCCGTCGGGCAGGACGACGGCGGGCGCGGGATGGCCCGCGGCGGCCATGGTGCACTGCCCGTCGACGGGGTCGTAGACGACGTACACGCAGCCGGACCCCACCGCCTGGCCACCGGTCGCCTCCGGCTGCACGCCCTCCTCGCGCGCGGTCCGCGCCACCAGGTCGTCGAGATGCGCCAGCACCTCCGCCGGCGGCAGATCCAGCGCCGCCAGGGTCCGTACGGCCATCCGCAGCCGTCCCATGGCCGCGGCCGCGTCGATGCCGTGACCGGGCACCTCGCCCACGACCAGGGCGACCCGCGCGCCGGACAGCGGGATCAGGTCGTACCAGTCGCCGCCCAGGCCGGTCAGCTCGTCTGCCGGGCGGTAGCAGGCGGCCACCTCCACCGCGTCCTGCTCGGGCAGCCTGCGCGGGAGCAGACTGCGCTGCAGCACCAGGGCCGCGTCCCGCTCCCGGGTGTAACGGCGGGCGTTGTCCACGCAGACGGCGGCCCGGGACACCAGGTCCTCGGCCAGGCTCAGGTCGTCCTCGTCGAACGGCTCCTGCCGGCCCCTCCGGAAGAAGCTGGTGACCCCGAGGGTGACGCCCCGCGCCCGCACCGGCACGATCATCACGCTGTGCAGCCCCAGCTCCAGGAAGGTCGCCGCCCGGTCGCCCGGTATGTCCGTGGCCCACTTCTTGGCCAGCGGGTCAAGCCGCTCCTCGCGCCAGGAGTCGCCCGCGGTCAGCGAGCGGATCGGCGGCGAACCGGCGAGGTAGGTCGCGACCTCCCCGACCTCGACGACGGCCTCCGGGACGCCCGGGTTCACCGACTGCTGCCCGGCCCTGCGCAACGGCACCGGCTCCCCGCCGCCCAGCGGTTCCGGCGCGCGCTCCGCGCCCCGCAGCACCCACTCCAGCAGATCCACGCAGACGAAGTCGGCGAGCTCCGGCACGGCCACGTCGGCCAGCTCCTGGGCGGTCCGTCCGATGTCCAGGGTGCGCCCGATGTGCTCACCGGCCCGGTCGAGCAGGGCGAGCCGCTGCCGCGCGCGGTGCTTGTCGCTGATGTCGACGACTGTGTAGTAGACGCCCATCGGATGGCCGTGGTCGTCCTCGAGACGGGTGAACGACATCATGTGCGCCGTCTCCCGGTGCGGCGCCGAACGGACCTGGCCCACATGCTCGTACCCGACGATCGGCCGACCGCTCTCCAGGACCCGCCGCATCTGCGTCTCGATGCCCTCGGAGTCGATACCGGGCTGGATCTCCGCGAGCCGTCGGCCCAGCCGTTCCCGGGCCGAGCCACCCCCGAACTGCTCCAGGGCCGCATTCGACCACACGCACCGCAGGTGCGCGTCCACGATCGCTATGCCGACGGGGGAGCCGGTGACCATCTGCTCGAGCACGGCGCGGCTCATGTCCCAGCCGCGCGCGCCCGCCATGTCGGAGAGCAGGACGAGCCAGCGGGGCGCCCCGCCGGGTTCCTCCGCCGGAGTGACCCGCACCATGACCCGCACCGGCCGCCCGCCCTTGCCGCGGGCGGTCAGCAGCCCGGCCCAGCCGCCGTCCCTGCGGCACCGCTCGGCCAGCTCCGGCACCCGCGCGGCGTCCTCGGCGGACAGCAGACCCCGCACCCCGGTGCCCACCACCTCGGCCGCCGTGTACGCCAGCAGCCGTTGGGCGTCCCTGGTCCAGCTGGTCACCACGCCCCGGGCGTCGAGCAGCAAGGGCGCGGCATCGGCCACGTCGAACCGCTGTAGGGCGGCGTCCTGCTTCTCGTGAGTGCCCACGGCCGACCTCTCTGTCGCTGAGAGTGGTCTACCACCTCTTGACCCATCTTCACCCTTCGGGCACCCGGGACGCCGAGCGGTGGGGGTGGGACGAACCACCCCCACCGGGGTCAGGAACCCAGGACTCGCTCCAGGGCGCCGAGCGCCTCCGTCAGCTCCTCCGCCGTGATGGTCAGCGGGGGTGCCAGCCGGATCGTGGACCCGTGGGTGTCCTTGACCAGCACGCCCTCCCGCATCAGGCGCTCGCCGATCTCCCGGCCGGTGCCGATGGACGGGTCGATGTCGACGCCCGCCCACAGGCCGCGGGCGCGGAAGCCGGTGACGCCCCTGCCGACCAGGCCCGTGAGCCCGCCCCGCAGCACCACGCCCAGCTCGGCCGCCCGGCGCTGGAACTCGCCGGTCTCCAGCAGCTCGACCACCGCCGTCCCGACCGCGGCGGCCAGTGGGTTGCCGCCGAAGGTCGAGCCGTGCTCACCCGGCCGCAGCACCGCCAGCACGTCACGGCGGGCGACCACGGCCGACACCGGGACGATCCCGCCGCCCAGCGCCTTGCCCAGCAGCAGCACGTCCGGGACGACCGACTCGTGGTCCACGGCGAGCGTCCGGCCGGTGCGCCCGAGGCCCGACTGGATCTCGTCCGCGACGAACAGGCAGCCCCGGCGCCGGGTCAGCTCGCGCACCCCGGTCAGATAGCCGTCGTCCGGGATGATCACGCCCGCCTCGCCCTGCACGGGCTCGATGAGCACGGCCGCCGTCGTCTCGTCGACGGCCGCCTCCAGCGCCGCCAGGTCGTTGTACGGCACGATCCGGAAGCCCGGCGTGAACGGGCCGAAGCCCGCCCGTGCCGTCTCGTCCGTGGAGAAGCTGACGATCGTCGTCGTGCGGCCGTGGAAGTTCTCCGCCGCCACCACGATGGTCGCCCGGTCGGCGGGGACGCCCTTGACCTCGTAGGCCCACTTGCGGGCCACCTTGATGCCGGACTCGACCGCCTCGGCGCCGGTGTTCATCGGCAGCACCATGGCCAGGCCGGTCAGCCCCGCCAGCCGCTCGGCGAACTCCGCCAGCTTGTCGTGGTGGAACGCGCGGGAGGTGAGGGTCAGCCGGTCCAGCTGGCGGTGCGCCACCTCGATCAACGCCGGGTGCCGGTGACCGAAGTTGAGGGCCGAGTAGCCCGCCAGCATGTCCAGGTACCGGCGGCCCTCGACGTCCTCCACCCAGCAGCCCTCGGCGCGGGCGACGACCACGGGCAGCGGGTGGTAGTTGTGCGCCAGCACCGGTTCCTCGGCGCGGATCAGGTCGGCGGACGAACGCGTGGTCACGGGAGCGGTCATGAACGGATCTCCTGGGTGCAGCACTTGATGCCGCCGCCTGCCTTGCGGAACTCGGACAGGTCGACGGGCACGGGGACAAAGCCACGGTCGGCGAGGGAGGCGGCCAGGGACTCCGCCTGGGGTGCGATGAAGACGTGGCGGCCGTCGGAGACGGAGTTGAGGCCGAAGGCCAGCGCGTCGTCGAGGGTCGCGAGCACGGCGTCCGGGTACAGCCGCGCCAGCACCTCACGGCTGCCCGGCGAGAACGCCTCCGGGTAGTAGGAGATGTTGTCGTCGTCGAGGACGAAGAGCGCCGTGTCCAGGTGGTAGAAGCGCGGGTCCACCAGCGTCAGGCTGATCACCGGGTGACCGAAGAACTCCTGCACCTCCCGGTGCGCCTCCCGGGTCGTACGGAAGCCGGTGCCGGCCAGTACGTACCGGCCCGTCCAGACCAGGTCGCCCTCGCCCTCGCAGACGGACTCGGGGCGGTGCACGGCGAAGCCGGCCGCCTTGAACCAGGCGTCGTAGTGCGTGGACTCCGGGCGCCGCTGGGGCGCGTGGAACAGGGAGCCGAAGACGTGGCCGTCGACGACGACCGCCGAGTTCGCGGCGAAGACCATGTCGGGCAGGCCGGGGGCCGGCTCCACGGAGTCGACGGTGTGGCCGTGGGCGCGGTAGGCGCTGATCAGCGTCTGCCACTGTTCCCGGGCCAGGTCCACGTCGACGCGCACGTCGGGTTGCATCCAGGGGTTGATCGCGTACTGCACGGCGAAGTGTCTGGGTTCGCAGACGAGGAAGCGCCGCCGGCGCGGCACACGGGAGTCGGACACAGAGGGGTTCCTCCGCTTCCTGGGGTGTCGACTGAGGGTTGACACCAAGGTAGGAACTGACCGAGACGGGCGACAAGCAACGAGAATTGCGTGTCCGCGCAGGAATGCTGCGTCTTCGACCCGTATCACGCAGTCTTGCTGCGCACTCGGATGTCTATTCGGGAGCGGGCTGGGTGGCTCCCGCCTCGGGGGATTCCGGGAGGAGGTGGGACAGCACCATCACGCTGATCGTCTTCCGGATGAAGGGCTCCGTGCGGATGCGTTCCAGCACCTCCTCGAAGTGGTCCACGTCCCGGGCCCGCACGTGCAGCAGGGCGTCCGCGCCGCCGGTCACCGTCATCGCCGCGGTGATCTCCGGATGGTTGCGCACCACCTCCGCAAGCCGCCGGGGCGGGGCCGCGCCCTCGCAGTAGACCTCGACGTACGCCTCCGTGCGCCAGCCCAGCGCCGACGGCCGGACCGTCGCCGTGAAACCGGTGATCACGCCCGTGTCGCGCAGCCGGTCCACCCGCCGCTTCACCGCCGTGGACGACAGCCCGACCGCCGCGCCGATCTCGGCGAAGGACGTCCTGGCGTTCGCCATCAGCGCCGTGACGATCTTCCGGTCGGTGTCGTCGAAGGGAGCCGGCCCGCTGTTCATGTCGGCACTGTATCCAGCGACGACGTCCACATCCCGGCACATGTCCAGGCGTCCGGATTCCACCTACACTCCGGGGTCATGCTGCGTGCCCTCGCCGTCGACGACGAACGCCCCTCGCTGGAGGAGTTGCTGTACCTGCTGAACGCGGACCCCCGCATCGGCAGTGCCGAGGGCGCGGGCGACGCGACCGAGGCGCTGCGCCGCATCAACCGGGCCCTGGAGTCCGGGCCGGGCGGGCCCGAGGCGATCGACGTCGTCTTCCTCGACATCCAGATGCCCGGCCTCGACGGGCTGGACCTCGCCCGGCTGCTCACCGGGTTCGCCAAGCCGCCGCACGTCGTGTTCGTGACCGCCCACGAGGACTTCGCCGTGCAGGCCTTCGACCTCAAGGCCGTCGACTACGTCCTCAAACCCGTCCGCAAGGAGCGCCTCGCCGAGGCGATCCGCCGGGCCGCCGAACTCACCGAGCACACCCCGCGCATCCGCGTCCACGAACCCGACCCCGACCACGTCCCGGTCGAACTCGGCGGCGTCACCCGCTTCGTGGCCGTCGACGACATCACCCACGTCGAGGCCCAGGGCGACTACGCCCGCCTGCACACCGACCGGGGCAGCCACCTCGTCCGGATCCCGCTGTCCACGCTGGAGGAGCGCTGGCGCACCCGCGGCTTCGTCCGCATCCACCGCCGCCACCTGGTCGCCCTGCGCCACGTCGGCGAACTCCGCCTGGACGCGGGCACGGTCAGCGTCCTGGTCGGCGGCGAGGAACTGCAGGTCAGCCGACGGCACGCGCGGGAGCTGCGGGACCTGCTGATGAGGAGGCCCTGAGCCGTGCCGCACCAGGACCCCGCCGAGCGGCGCGTCGTCGTCACCGGCCCGCCCCGCCGCACCCGCCGCGCCTTTGGCCACTACCGCCCGCGCACCGAGATCGACGAGCAGACCACCCTCGGCCATACCTACGTCCGCTCCCTCATGCGCACCCAACTGCGCGCCGGCCTCGCCGTGTTCGCGGTGCTCGGCCTGCTGATCGGCCCGCTGCCGCTGCTGTTCGACGCGATGCCGGGCGCCCACCGCCTCGAATGGGGCGTCCTCGGGTTCTGCCTGTACGCCCCGCTGGTCCTGCTCGCCCTCTGGTACGTCCGCCGCGCCGAACGCAACGAACGGGACTTCGTGCGGCTGGTCGAGGACCGCTGACCCCGTGAACTCCGGATACACCGTCCCCGCGGTCGCCCTCGTCGTCGTGGTGACCGTCCTGGTCGGCGCCTTCGGGCTGCGCGTCTCCCGCACCACCTCCGACTTCTACGTCGCCTCCCGCACCGTCGGTCCCCGCCTCAACGCGGCCGCCATCAGCGGCGAGTACCTCTCCGCCGCCTCCTTCCTCGGCATCGCCGGGCTCGTCCTGATCCAGGGCCCGGACATGCTCTGGTACCCCGTCGGCTACACCGCGGGCTACCTCGTCCTGCTCCTGTTCGTCGCCGCCCCGCTGCGCCGCTCCGGCGCCTACACGCTGCCCGACTTCGCCGAGGCGCGGCTCGGCTCGTACGGCGTACGGCGGCTCGCCGGGGCCTTCGTCGTCGGCGTGGGCTGGCTGTACCTGCTGCCCCAACTCCAGGGAGCCGGACTGACGTTGACCGTCCTCACCGGGGCGCCGGACTCGCTCGGCGGACTGATCGTCGCCGTCGTCGTGGTCGCCACCGTCGCCGCCGGCGGCATGCGCAGCATCACCTTCGTGCAGGCCTTCCAGTACTGGCTCAAGCTGACCGCCCTGCTGGTCCCCGCCCTCTTCCTGGCTCTCGCCTGGCAGCACGACGGGTCCCCGACCCACGCCTTCGAGGAGCCCGCGACCTTCCGCGACCAGCGCGTCGTACGCGTCGGCGACAGCCTCGACCTGACCCTCGAGCGCCCCCTGACGGTCACCGTGACCGGCACCGTCGACGGCCGTATCCACGCCGGTCAGCGCCTGCGCCTGCCCGCCGGCACCCACCACATCACCCGGGGCACCCGGCTGACCTTCGCCAAGGGCACCGCCGTCCCGAAGGCCGACCCCGCCGCCGACGGCGGGCTGTCCGCCTCGCTCGCCGCGGGCCGCCAGGAACGTCCGCTGTACGCGACGTACGGACTGATCCTCGCCACCTTCCTCGGCACCATGGGCCTGCCCCACGTCGTCGTCCGCTTCTACAGCAGCCCGCACGGCGTCGCCGCGCGCCGCACCACGGTGGCCGTCCTCGGCCTGATCGGCGCGTTCTACCTGCTGCCGCCCCTGTACGGCGCCCTGGGCCGGATCTACACCCCCGAACTCACCCTCACCGGTGACACGGACGCCACGGTGCTGCTGCTGCCCGACCGCATGATCGGCGGCGTCGGCGGCGACCTGCTCGGCGCGCTGGTGGCGGGCGGGGCCTTCGCCGCGTTCCTGTCGACGGCCTCGGGACTGACCATGGCCGTCGCGGGCGTGCTCACCCAGGACGTCCTCCCCTCGCGCGGCGTACGGCACTTCCGGCTGGGCACGGTGCTCGCCATGGCCGTACCGCTCGCCGCGAGCGCCCTGGTGGGCGGCCTGCCGGTGGCCGACGCGGTGGGACTGGCCTTCGCCGTGTCCGCCTCCTCGTTCTGCCCGCTGCTGGTCCTCGGCATCTGGTGGCGGCGGCTGACCCCGCCGGGCGCCGCCGCCGGCATGCTGACCGGCGGCGGTTCGGCGTTCGCGGCGGTGGCCGCGACCATGGCCGACGTGCCGGGCACCGGCCCGGTGCACGCCGTGCTGGCGTGGCCCGCGCTGTGGTCGGTGCCGCTGGGGTTCCTCACCATGGTGCTGGTGTCACTGGCCACCCCGGGACGGGTGCCGCCCGGAACGGAGGCGATCCTGGCCCGCTTCCACCTGCCGGAGGAACTGCGGACGGAGGTGAAGGCGTGAGCGGCCGGACGGATCGGGCGGTCACGGGGCTGTCCCTGGGAGGCGGCCATGAGGGCCTGCGTGGGGAGGCGCCCGTATGACCGGCTTTCTGGCCGGCCTGTGTGTGGCCGTTCTCCCACTGCTCGCCGCCGGGTTCTGGCTCGGGCGGCACACGGCACGCCCCGACAGTCGCGGCGATCTCGGCACCCCGGTCGAGCACGCCACCTTCCAGACGCTGCACACCGCCTCCCTCGCCGCGCCCCCGCTGCGCGCCGGGCTGACCGAGGAGACGGCGCGCAAGTCGGCCCGTCGGCTGCGCACCCTGCTCGGCACCGACGCGCTCTGCCTGACCGACCGCGAGCGGGTCCTGGTCTGGGACGGCGTCGGCTTCCACCACCGCACCGAGATCATGGAACGCCTCTCCGGCGCGCTGGAAACCGGCCGCGGCGAGGCCTTCCGGCTCCGGTGCGAGACCCCCGACTGCCCGGTGCGGTGGGCGGTCGTCGCGCCCTTCACCGTCGACGACCGGGTGCACGGCGCGCTCGTCGCCTGCGCCCCGCGCGAGTCCGCCGTCCTGGTCCGCGCGGCCGGCGAGGTCGCCCGCTGGGTGAGCGTCCAACTCGAGCTCGCGGACCTGGACCAGTCCCGCACCCGCCTCATCGAGGCCGAGATCAGGGCACTGCGGGCCCAGATCTCCCCGCACTTCATCTTCAACTCGCTCGCGGTGATCGCCTCGTTCGTGCGCACCGACCCGGAGCGCGCCCGCGAACTCCTCCTCGAGTTCGCCGACTTCACCCGCTACTCGTTCCGCAGGCACGGCGACTTCACCACCCTCGCCGACGAACTCCACGCCATCGACCACTACCTGGCACTGGTACGGGCCCGCTTCGGTGACCGGCTCTCCGTGACCCTGCAGATCGCCCCGGAGGTCCTGCCGGTGACCCTGCCGTTCCTGTGCCTGCAGCCCCTCGTCGAGAACGCCGTCAAGCACGGCCTGGAGGGCAGGGCCGCCACGGCCGGGGGCAAGTGCCACATCAGCATCACCGCCCAGGACACCGGCGCCGAGGCGCTCGTCGTCATCGAGGACGACGGCGTCGGCATGGACCCCGTCCTGCTGCGCCGCATCCTGGCCGGCGAGGTCAGCCCCTCGGGCGGCATCGGGCTGTCCAACGTCGACGACCGGCTCCGCCAGGTCTACGGCGACGACTACGGGCTCGTCATCGAGACCGCCGTCGGCGCGGGCATGAAGGTCACCGCCCGGCTGCCGAAGTACCAGCCGGGCGTCCACCCGGCGGGCCGTTGACCGCGGCGGAACGGGGGCACCATGGAGGAGGACGGATCCTGAGGAGGGAGTCGCGATGCCCGGTTCCACGGACGGTTCCACGAGGACGATGGGGGTGCTCACGGTCGGCGGTCTCGTCGTGGTGACCGCCTACACGGTGGCACTCGGCAGCAACGGCTGGCTGTGGTTCGGCTGGGTCGTGCTCGGACTGCTCACCCTGGGGATGGTCGCCACCCGCAGCGGCAGCTAGTGCGGCGGCAGGCAACGTCCGCCCCGTCGCGACGCCCGGCACGCCCTCTCGCCGCACCGGCCGAAACCCCAAGTACGTCCGGTCCGTCAACGGGGCATTCCGTCCGGCACGCCGAGAGGACGCCCGGGACGCCGCTCCTTACCGGGCGAACGTTGCCTGCCGCGGCACCCGCTAGGCCCGCCCGCGGGCGTTCAACGAGGCCAGATAGGCGTTGTACGCCTCGAGTTCCTTGTCGCCGTCACGGTCGGCGGCGCGGTCCTTGCGCTTGGCCTGCCGCTGTTCCGAGCTGTACCACTGGAACAGCAGGGCGAGCAGCACCAGCACCGACGGCACCTCGCTGAACGCCCAGGCGATACCGCCGGCCGCGGTCTGGTCGGAGAGCGCGTCGATGCCGAGGGAGGCGGGCGGGTTCCTGAAGGTCGTCACCATCGGCGTCGACGCCATCATCAGCGCGATGCCGAAGAAGGCGTGGAACGGCATGCCCGCGAACAGTTCCAGCATGCGCATGAGATAGCCGGGCCGCTGCGGGCCGGGGTCGACGCCGATGATCGGCCAGAAGAACACGACGCCCACGGCCAGGAAGTGCACCATCATCACGATGTGCCCGGTCTTCGACCCCATCAGGAAGTCGAACAGCGGGGTGAAGTACAGCCCGTAGAGGCTCGCGATGAACAGCGGGATGGTGAACGCCGGGTGCGTGATGATCCGCATGTACCGGCTGTGCAGCAGCATCAGCAGCACCTCGCGCGGACCCTTGCGGCCCCGGCCTGCGGTCGGCAGTGCCCGCAGAGCGAGCGTGACCGGGGCGCCGAGCAGGATCAGGATCGGCGACAGCATGCTGATGATCATGTGCTGCACCATGTGCACGCTGAACATGACCATGCCGTAGTCGTTCAGCCGGGTGCACATCACCACCCCGACGGTCAGCACACCGATGACGTACGAGATCGTCCGTCCCACCGGCCACCGGTCCCCGCGCCGTCGCAGGCGCACCACGCCCCACCCGTACAGCGCCAGCCCCGCGAGGCACGCGACGAGGAAGAACGGGTCCGCCGACCATTCCAGCCCCCGTCCCAGCGTGAACGGTGGCAGGTCCATGGTCATGCCGTGCCCGCTGTGGTCCATCGGCCGGGCTCCTGATTCGTGGGGGTTGTGCACGTGTGTCCCCCACAGACTAGAACCGCCCCCGGCCGCGCCTGCGACCGGGGGCTGGTGTTCGGGACAGAACGAGATCAGTTGTCGGCTACAGGACGCACTCGGCCTCGTCGTAGCGCTCGGCGGGCACGGTCTTCAGGGTCTCCACCGCCTCCGCGAGCGGCACCATCACGATGTCCGTGCCGCGCAGCGCCGTCATCTTGCCGAACTCGCCGCGGTGCACCGCCTCCACGGCGTGCCAGCCGAAGCGGGTGGCGAGCACACGGTCGTACGCCGTCGGCGTTCCGCCCCGCTGGACGTGACCCAGGATGACCGGCCGCGCCTCCTTGCCCAGCCGCTCCTCCAGCTCGATCGACAGCTGGCGGGCGATCCCGGCGAACCGCTCGTGGCCGTAGACGTCCTTGCCGCCCTCGTCGAAGTCCATGGTCCCGGCCTTCGGCTTGGCGCCCTCCGCCGCGACCACGATCGCGAACCGCTTGCCCGCCGCGAACCGCTCGCCGACCCGCTCGGCCAGCTCCTCGATGTCGAAGGGCCGCTCCGGGACGACGATGGCGTGCGCGCCGGCCGCCATGCCCGAGTGCAGCGCGATCCAGCCGGTGTGCCGGCCCATGACCTCCACGACCAGCACCCGCTGGTGGGACTCGGCGGTGGTCTTGAGCCGGTCCAGCGCCTCGGTCGCCACGCCCACGGCCGTGTCGAAGCCGAAGGTGACGTCCGTGACGGCGATGTCGTTGTCGATGGTCTTGGGCACCCCGACGATCGGCAGCCCGCTGTCGTACATCAGCCGGGCCGCCTTCAGCGTGCCCTCGCCGCCGATCGGGATGATCGCGTCGAGACCGAGTTCCTCTACATGGCCGCGGGCCCGCTCCACGCCGTCCCGCAGGTGCGAGGGCTGGACCCGGGAGGAGCCGAGGATGGTGCCGCCGCGGGCCAGGATGCCGCCCACCGCGTCGAGGTCGAGCTTGAGGTAGTCGCACTCCAGGAGGCCCTTCCAGCCGTCCCGGAAGCCGATGACCTCGTCGCCGTGGTCGACGACGGCGCGGTGCACGACGGACCGGATGACGGCGTTCAGGCCGGGGCAGTCGCCGCCGGACGTGAGGACACCAATGCGCATAGCCCGAAAGAACCTTCTCGATGTGGGCCGGGACCGGACCCCGTCGTCCGGTACGAACCCCGCCACCCTAGCGGCAGGAGGGGGCGGGACCGTACCGTGCGTCCGCCTGCTGGACGACCCCGCTCACCTGTGCGGAGACGCTGTCAGACGGGCTGGTGACCAGGACGTGGACACCCGGTGTCAGGCGGGCTGCTGCGCGGCGGTGATGCGCTCGTTGCGCAGGGCCTCGTACCACCGGTCGTCGGTCGGCGGCAGCGCGTTGACGTCGAGCGCCAGCTTCAGCAGCAGGTCGGCGATCAGCGGGTTGCGGGCAAGCACCGGCCCGTGCATGTACGTACCGAAGACGGTGTCGTTGAACGCGCCCTCCGTACCGTCGCCCGTCCCGTTGCCGTTGCCCAGGCGCACCTTGGCCAGCGGGCGGGCCGTCGGGCCGAGGTGGGTGACGCCCTGGTGGTTCTCGAAGCCGGTCAGCGGGGGCAGGCCCAGGCGCGGGTCGATGTCGGCGAGCACGTCACCGACGCACCGCTCGCCCTCGCCCCGCACCGAGACCACGTCCAAAAGACCCAGGCCGGGCTCGCGCTGGCCGAGGTCGTTGATGAACTCGTGGCCGAGGATCTGGTAGCCGGCGCACACGGAGAAGACGATCGCGCCGTTCCCCACGGCCCGGTGCAGGCCTCCGTCCCGGCGCAGCCGCTCCGCCGCGAGCCGCTGCGGACGGTCCTCGCCGCCGCCGATCAGGTAGATGTCCCCGGAGGTCGGGATCGGCTGGTCGCTGCGCACGTCGAGCCGGGCCACGTCGAGGCCCCGCTGCCGCGCCCGGCGCTCCACGACGAGGACGTTGCCCTGGTCGCCGTACGTGCTGAGCAGGTCGGGGTAGATCCAGACGATCCGCAGCTGGTTGTCGCTCACAAGAGTCCCCTGAGGTGTCAGTTGCCGACGCGGCGGCGCAGGTCCTGGAAGGCGGTGTAGTTGGCGATGACCTCGATCCGGCCCGGCGGGCTCGCCTGCACCGCCTGGTCGAGGTCGTCGCAGACCTGGAAGTGCTGGTTGGCGACCTCCAGGCGCACCGCGAGGTCCAGCTTGCGGTCGCCGATCACACAGATCGGGTGGCCGGTCAGCCGGGTGTAGTCGACGTCCCACAGCCAGGAGGTGTCGGTGCCGTCGGCGCCGCGCGCGTTCACGGAGAGGATCACCGGGGTGGGCGGCGGATCGATCAGGCTGAACGTCTCGAGCCAGCCCGCCGGGTTCTTCGCGAGCAGCAGCCTGAGGTCGCGCTGCTGGAACTGCACCACGTCGTACCGGCCGGCGACGGCCTGCACCTGGTACATGCGTTCCAGGGCGACCTGCGGCGGCACGCCGAAGACGGCGGCGACGGCGGCGGACGAGGCGGCGTTGGCCTTGTTGGCGCGGCCGGGCAGCTGGAGGTGGATCGGCCAGGCGGAGCCGTGCGGGTCGAGCACATGGTCGCCGGACAGCGCCCAACTGGGCGTCGGTCGCCGGAAACCACACTCGCCGCAGAACCAGTCGTCGCCGGGCCGCTGCATCACACCACCGCAGGACGGGCAGGACCAGGCGTCGTCCTTCCACATCTGCCCGGCGGCGACCCAGATCACGTTGGGCGAGGAGGAGGCGGCCCACACGACCAACGGGTCGTCCGCGTTGGCGACGACGACGGCCTTCGACCCCGCCAGCCCCTCGCGCCAGTTCTCCGCCAGCATGCGGGTCTCGGCGGCGCGGTCGAGCTGGTCACGGGAGAGGTTGAGCAGGGCGATGCACTTGGGGTCGGTGTCCCGCGCCACACCCGCGAGGTACTTCTCGTCGACCTCGATGACGGCGTACCGCGCGTCGGAGCCGCCGGCGAGCGCGGAGGTGATGCCCGCGGGCATGTTGGCGCCGAGCGCGTTGGAGACGACGGGCCCCGCGGCCCCCAGTGCCTCGGCGATGAGCCTGGTCGTGGTCGTTTTTCCATTGGTCGCCGACACGAGGACGACGTCCAGGTTCTGGGCGAGCCGGGCGAGGAGGTCCGGGTCGAGCTTGAGCGCCACCCGGCCGCCGATCACCGAACCGCTGCCGCGCCCCGCGGCGCGTGACGCCGCCGCGACCGCCTTGCCCGCGGTAACGGCCAGCTTGGCCCGCGGCGTGAGCGGGTCCGAGTTGCCTGCCATCAGTTCTCGATCCTCCTTGCGTACGCGCCGCGCCTGAAGCCTCTGAGTCTTACGGCAACGTGGTGTGGACCTCAGCCTATCGAGATCTGTTCACGCTCCCGAACCGCCGTACCCTTGCCGCCATGCGAAACGGCCCTCTTCCCGGCACCCGTGGGCGCGTGCGCCCCCTCACCCTGCTGGGTGGGGCGGCCCTGCACGCCCCGTGCGCCGAGGTCACCGACTTCGGCCCCGAACTGGCGGCGCTCGTGGAGGACTTGTTCGCGACGATGTACGCGGCGCGCGGGGTGGGTCTGGCCGCCAACCAGGTGGGTGAGTCCTCGCGCGTGTTCGTGTACGACTGCCCCGATGACGAGGACGTCCGGCACGTGGGCCACGTGGTCAACCCGCGGCTCGTCGAGGCCGACGGGGTGGTGCTGCGAGGCCCGGAGGGCTGCCTGTCCCTGCCCGGCCTGGAGGCCGGCACGGAACGCCACGACCACGCCGTGGTGGAGGGCCGGACGGTGACCGGGGAGCCGGTGACCGTCCACGGCACGGGTTTCTTTGCGAGGTGTTTGCAGCACGAGATGGACCACCTGGAAGGCCGCATCTACGTGGACCGCCTCACGGGATGGCGCAGACGCAGAGTCCTCCGCCAGGCCGCCAAGGCCCCCTGGAGCCGCCGGAGCTAGTTGCCTGTCGCGGCACTAGAACCCGGGGCCTCCCACCCGGTCCCCGGCCGCCGCGAGCCGACCCCACAGCAGGTCGGCCAGGCAGCGCACCAACTCGGCCCGCGAGCACGGTCGTTCGCCGAGCCACCAGTCGCCCGCCGCGTGCATCATGCCGACGATCCCGTGTCCCCACACCCGGGCCAGCTGCTGGCTCTCCGGGCCGAGGTCCAGCCGTTCCTCGATGACCTGGGCCAACTCCTCGCCCATCCGCCGCAGCAGGGGAGCGGAGTGCTTGCCGACGTCGAAGCCCTGGTCGGCCGTCGTGGCGCCCTCGGAGGGATGCATCAGGAACCGGTACACCTGGGGCCGCGCCTCGATCGCCGCGAGGTAGGTGTCCAGGGTGGCCTCGACCCGCTCACGCCTCTCCGCAGGCGCGTCCAGCGCGGCCCGCAGCGAGGCGAGCAGCGCGTCCGTGTGCCGCGTGGCCAGCGCCGCGTACAGGCCGCCCTTGTCACCGAAGTGCCGGTAGAGAATCGGCTTCGTGATGCCCGCCTCCGCCGCGATGGCGTTCATCGAGGCCTGCGGGCCGTCGCGCAGCACCACTCGGTCCGCGGCCTCCAGCAGCTCGCGTCGGCGGCGGTCGGCGGTCCGCTGCTGATCGGTCCGCTGTGTGGTGTCCATGAGCTCTCCCCACCCGTGCTTGATCGGTGACGCCAGCGCAAACTAACACTCAACATGCCCTCGGCCTCGAACTGGCAGCCGAGGCGTCATCGGGAGTTGACTTTCCTACCCGTCGGTAACAGACTGGTGTTACCGCTAGTAACATATATGTGCGCCGCCGCTGGAGGGGACATGGCCGAGTTCACCATGGAGCTCAACGACGAACAGAAGGAGGTCAGGGACTGGCTGCACGGCTTCGCCGCCGACGTCATCCGGCCCGCTGCCGCCGAATGGGACGAGCGTGAGGAGACTCCCTGGCCGGTCATCCAGGAGGCCGCGAAGGTCGGCATCTACTCCCTCGACTTCTATGCCCAGCAGTACTTCGACCCCACCGGCCTGGGCATCCCGATGGCCATGGAGGAGCTGTTCTGGGGCGACGCGGGCATCGCCCTGTCGATCGTAGGCACAGGTCTGGCCGCCGTGGGAGTCCTCGCCAACGGAACCGAGGAGCAGATCGGCACCTGGATCCCGCAGATGTACGGCGACGCCAACGACGTCAAGGTCGCCGCGTTCTGCTCCTCCGAGCCCGACGCCGGCTCTGACGTGGCCTCCATGCGCACACGGGCCGTGTACGACGAGGCCAAGGACGAGTGGGTGCTCAACGGCACGAAGACCTGGGCGACCAACGGCGGCATCGCCAACGTCCACGTCGTGGTGGCCGTGGTCGACCCGGACCTCGGCTCCAAGGGGCACGCGTCCTTCATCGTCCCGCCGGGCACGCCCGGGCTGTCGCAGGGGCAGAAGTTCAAGAAGCACGGCATCCGTGCCTCGCACACCGCCGAGGTGGTCCTCGACAACGTCCGCGTGCCGGGTTCCTGCCTGCTCGGCGGCAAGGAGAAGCTCGACGAGCGGCTCGCCCGGGCCCGCGAGCGGGCCAAGCAGGGCGCGGAGCGGGTGAAGAACGCGGCGATGGCCACCTTCGAGGCCTCGCGGCCGGCGGTCGGCGCGATGGCCGTCGGGACGGCCCGGGCCGCGTACGAGGTCGCCCTCGACTACGCCAAGACGCGTGAGCAGTTCGGGCGGCCGATCATCGACAACCAGGGTGTCGCCTTCCAGCTCGCCGACATGCGCACGTCCGTCGACGCCGCCCGGCTGCTGGTCTGGCGGGCCTCCTGGATGGCGATCAACGGCAAGCAGTTCACGGCGGCCGAGGGCTCGATGTCCAAGCTGTTCGCCAGTGAGACGGCGAAGAAGGTCACGGCGCAGGCGATCCAGATCCTGGGCGGGAACGGCTACACGCGGGAGTACCCGGTGGAGCGGATGCACCGGGATGCGGCGATCTACACGATCTTCGAGGGGACGAGCGAGATCCAGCGGCTGGTGATCGCGAGGACGCTGTCGGGGATGCCGATTCGGTAGCGCCGTGGGGGTGCGGCGGGTCGCCGACTGGCGGTGAATTGTGGCTGGTCGCGCCCGCGCGGCGGAGCCGCATGTCGGCACAGCCCCGCAAGCGTATGTCGCCTGGCTCGCCCTGAACGCCTCACCGACGGACGTCGTCCTGGCGATCACCGCCAACTTCTCGGCGTGGGGCGGCTATTGCGGCATCTTCGCCCAGTCGCTGCGCACGCACTACGGCTTCGCGTCCGACGACTGCGCGCTCTTCGACTTCGAAGCGGCACACAGAGACGGCCGCCTGCTCCAGAGCTACGAGGCGATGTTCTGGGCGACGCTGCCCGGGGTGGCCTGACGGGTCACGGCGCACCCCCGCTGCTGTGCGCGATGCACGCCACGTCGATGCGGTCGGCGAGCTTGGCCAGCTCGATGGTCAGAGCCGCCACGGTGTCCTCGTCGAGCCCGCCCTCCCCGGCCTCGACAAGGTGCAGCCACCGTCCGCCCACGGTCCGCAACAACTTGCTGACGTCGGCCGCGGCCACCTGCAGGGTCCCGCGGTCGTCGACGATCAGAGGCAGAGTCACTTCGCGGTTCACACCGGGGATGGTAGCCGCGCAAGCGTCACGCTCCGTGCCAAACCGTCGTGATGTTGCAGAACTCGCGGATTCCGTGCCCGGACAGCTCACGCCCGTACCCGGACCGCTTGACCCCGCCGAACGGGAACGCCGGATGGGAGGCGGTCATGCCGTTGAAGAACACCCCGCCGGCCTCCAGATCGCGTACGAACCGGTCGACCTCCGCCTCGTCCCGGGTCCACACGTTGGAACTCAGGCCGAACGGCGAGTCGTTGGCGACCAGCACGGCCTCGTCCAGGTCGGCGGCGCGGTAGAGCGTGGCGACCGGCCCGAAGGCCTCCTCCCGGTGGATCCGCATCTCGCGGGTGATCCCGGCTAGCACGGTGGGCGGGTAGTACCACCCCGGCAGCTCCGGCCGGCGCAGCCGATGGCCGCCGCACAGCACCTCGGCCCCGCTGTGCTTCGCGTCCTCGACCAGCTCCTCCAGATCGTCCCGCCCCCGCTCGCTCGACAGCGGCCCGACCTCGGTGTCCTCCTGCATCGGGTCGCCGACCTTGAGCGCCTTCATGCCCTCGACGAACCGCTCGGCGAACCGGTCGTACACGTCCGTGTGCACGATGAACCGCTTGGCGGCGATGCACGACTGCCCGTTGTTCTGCACCCGGGCGGTCACCGCGACCTGCGCGGCCCGGTCGATGTCCGCCGAGGGCATCACGATGTACGGGTCGCTGCCGCCCAGCTCCAGCACCGTCTTCTTGATCATCTCCCCCGACGAGGAGGCCACCGCTCGCCCGGCGGGTTCACTGCCCGTGAGCGTCGCCGCCTTGACGCGGTCGTCGCGCAGGATGTCGTCGACCGCGGCGGAGCCGATGAGCAGGGTCTGGAAGCAACCCTCCGGGTATCCGGCCTGGTGGAAGAGGTCCTCCAGGAACAGCGCGGTCTGCGGGACGTTCGAGGCGTGCTTGAGCAGGCCCACGTTGCCCGCCATCAGCGCGGGCGCGGCGAAGCGGATCACCTGCCACAGGGGGAAGTTCCACGGCATCACCGCGAGCACGGGCCCGAGCGGCCGGTAGCGCACCCGTGCGCGTGACGCCCCGGAGTCCTTGACGTCGGCGTCGGAGGGCTCCTCGTCGGCCAGGAGTTCCTCGGCGTGCTCGGCGTACCAGCGCATCGCCTTCGCGCACTTGGCGACCTCGGCGCGGGCCTGCTTGATCGGCTTGCCCATCTCGGTGGTCATCACCCGGCCGACGTCCTGCTGCATCCCGTCGAGCAGTTCGGCGGCCCGGTTCAGGAGGCGGGCCCGCTCGGCGAACGTCGTCGTCCGGTACGTGCGGAACGTCGCCTCCGCGAGCTGGAGCCGGCGCTCGATCTCCTCCTCGCCCATGGCCTCGTACGTCTTGAGCGTCTCGCCGTTCGCCGGGTTCACCGTCGCGATGGGCATGGCTGACCTCCCTGGGGCGGCTTGTGTTACGACCTTCCCGCGCCGTGCGGGCGGCCGCAACGCGGGTGCGTCCTCAGGGCGAGTGCTCCGCCAGCCGGTCGAGAAACGCGGACTGCGCCTTGACGATCACCTCGCGGGCCCGGTCGAGACCGAGCCACTGCGCACGGTCCAGTTCCGGGAACTCCTTGGTCCGTCCGGACCTGGGCGGCCACTCCATCACGAAGGTCCCGGGGTTCATCGCCGCCGGGTCGAGATCGGCCTCGACCGCCCACACCGTGACGATCTTGCCGTTCGACTGGCGTACCTCGCCCAGCGGTACGCCCTCCCCGCCCGGCGGCTCCAGGCCCAGTTCCTCGCGGAACTCCCGGCGGGCCGCGTCCCAGGCGGGCTCGTCGGCCTCGTACTCGCCCTTGGGGACGCTCCACGCCCCGACGTCGCGCTTGGCGAAGAAGGGCCCGCCCATATGGCCCAGCAATACCTCCAGGCCGTGATCGGTGTGCCGGTACAACAGCAGGCCCGCGCTGTGCTTGCCCGTCGTCACGGGTGCACCTCCGGGTGGGCGGCGAGCAGCGTCTCCATGGTGTCGGCCTCCTCGGGGCGCTTGTCCTCGCGGTAGCGGACCACGCGGGCGAAGCGCAGGGTGACGCCGGCCGGGTAGCGGGTGGACCGCTGCAGTCCGTCGTAGGCGATCTCGACGACGAGCTCGGGGCGTACGGTCACCACATGCCCGTTCTCCTTGACGGCCAGTTCCCGCAGCCGCTCGGTCTGCCAGGTGAGCATCGCGTCGGTCATGCCCTTGAAGGTCTTGCCGAGCATGGCGAAGCAGCCGTCCGCCGTGCGGGCCCCCAGGTGCAGGTTGGAGAGCTTGCCGGTGCGGCGGCCGTGGCCCCACTCGGCGGCGAGGACGACGAGGTCCAGGGTGTGCACGGGCTTGACCTTCAGCCAGGACGCGCCGCGCCGGCCCGCGCTGTAGGGGGCGTCGAGGGCCTTGACGACCACGCCCTCGTGGCCGCGCTTGAGGGTCTCGGCGAGGAAGTCCTCGCCCGCGCCCGCCTCCTCGGGCCCGGACACCAGCGTGCGCCGCACCCGCATCGGCTCGGGGACCAGCCGGGCCAGCTCGGCGTGCCGCTCGGCGAAGGGCAGGTCGAGCAGGTCGCGGTCGTCGACGGACAGGGCGTCGAAGAAGACGGGGGAGACCGGGACCGACTTGGCGGCCGTGGCCACGTCCACGCGGGAGCCGACGCGCCCGGCGGTCTCCTGGAAGGAGCGGGGCCGCCCGTCGGCGTCGAACGAGATGACCTCGCCGTCCAGCACGAAACGGTGTCCCCGCAGCCGCAGCGCGGCGCCGGTCACCTCGGGCAGGCGGTCGGTGATGTCGTCGAGGGTGCGGGTGTAGATCCGTACGCTGTCGCCGGTGCGGTGGACCTGGACGCGGATGCCGTCCAGCTTCTCCTCCACAGCGCAGGCACCGAGCTTCCTGACCGCCTCGGCCACCGAGGTGGCGGTGTGCGCCAGCATCGGCAGGACCGGGCGGCCGACGGTGAGCCGGAACTGCTCCAGGGCCGCCGGCCCGTCCGAGAGCAGGGTCCGGGCGACCGTCTGGAGCGAACCCGCGAGCATCACCGCCCGCCGCACGTCCGCCGGCGGCGCCCCGGTCGCCTCCGCCAGTCCCTCCACGGCGACGGCGTCCAGGGCGCCCTGCCGCACCTCACCGGTGAGCAGACCGAACAGGAAGCGCTGCTCCTCCGAGGTGGCCGCACCCATCAACTCGCCGGTCAGCCGCGTCCGTTCGGCCTGCGAGCCGGCGCCGGAGACCTTGCCGAGCTCGGTGAGGCGGGCGTCGACCTCGCGGACGGTGAGGGTGGGGTCGGCGGCGGGCGCGACCGGGCGGCCGAGCACCTTCCAGCCGACGCCGAGCCGCCCCTGGGGCAGCCGTCCCGCCAGATACGGGATGACGATAGGTACGTCGTCCGCCTCGGCGTCCCGGAACAGTTCGGCGAGGAGAGCGATCTTCCGGGACCGCGCGGAGGTGGCGGCGACCTCCTGGGACACATGGGCCAGCCGGGCAAGCAGCATGCTGCCATGGTGCAACGGGCTCCGCCGGGTTACACCCGGACGACGGGACCGTATGTCGGCAGCGGCTGCGTCGCCGCTGGTCGCGCCCCCGCGGGACGCGACGCTTCAGGGCGCCGCGTCGAGGTCCGCCATCAGCAGTTCCCCGTTGATGGTCGCGCCCACCCGGTAGCCGCGGCTCGCCGCGTTCACCACCTGCTCGGCGAAACCGGAGACGTTCCCCGCCGCCCACAGGCCCGGCACGCTCGTCTTGCCCCGCTCGTCGATCACGGGGTAGGCGCCGAAGGGCGTCTCGCCCAGCTCGGCGCCCAGCCGCTCCAGCAGTTCGGTGCGCGGGACGGCACGCGGCGCGACGAACAGGACCGAGCGTTCACGGACCGTCCCGTCCGAGAGCCGCACCCCGGTCAGCCGGTCGTCCTCGACGAGCAGACCGGCCACCTCGCCGGGCACGACCTTGACCCCGGCCGCGGCGAGTCGGCGCAGATCGTCGTCCGACAGTTCCTCCTCGGCGACCGTGTGCAGGAAAAACGTCACGTCCTTCGACCACTGGGACACCATCAGCGCCTGGTGCGCGCTCATCGCCGTCGTGGCGAGCACACCGAAGGCCTGGTCGCGAACCTCCCAGCCGTGACAGTAGGGGCAGTGCAGCACATCCCGCCCGAAGCGGTCGGCGACCCCGGGCACGGCGGGCAGTTCGTCCTTGAGTCCGGTCGCGACGACGAGGGCCCGGGCGGAGACGGTACGGCCGCTCGCCAGGGTCACCTCGAAACCGTCGCCCCGCGCTGCGTCCAGCGCCCGGTCGCGGACCAGCTCGACGCCGTACCGGGCGATCTCCTCGCGGCCGATCGCCAGGAACTCGGCGGGCGGCATGCCGTCGCGGGTGAGGTAACCCTGCATGTGGGCGGCGGGCGCGTTGCGGGGTTCGCCCGCGTCGACGACCAGGGTGCGGCGCCGGGCGCGGCCCAGGACGAGTGCCGCGGAGAGCCCCGCGGCACCGCCGCCGACGACGATCACTTCGTACTTCTCGGTCATGGGTGACCACCTCCTGGGCCGACGATCGCTCGAGCACTGCCGCATTGACAAACCTGTTTGCCGAAACTGCAATGACCTCATGGAAGACGCGCTGAGCGGTGACACGGACGAGGTCCTGGCGGAGGTCGGCCCCCGGTTGCGGCGGATCCGAAAGGAGCGCGGCGCCACGCTCGCCGCGCTCTCGGCGGCCACCGGCATCTCGGTGAGCACGCTGTCCCGGCTGGAGTCCGGGCTGCGCAGGCCCAGCCTGGAGTTGCTGCTGCCGATCGCGCGGGCGCACCAGGTGCCGTTGGACGAGCTGGTCGGCGCCCCGCCGGTCGGCGATCCGCGCGTGCGGGCCAAGCCGCTGGAGCGGGCCGGGCACACGTTCTGGCCGCTGAGCCGGCAGCCCGGCGGGCTCCAGGCGTACAAGATCCTCACGGCGCCGGGGAGGCGCGAGCCGGACCCGCGGACGCACGAGGGCTACGAGTGGCTGTACGTGCTGTCCGGGCAGCTGCGTCTGGTGCTGGGCGAGCACGACCTGGTGCTCGGACCGGGGGAGGTGGCCGAGTTCGACACGAGGGTGCCGCACTGGTTCGGGTCGACGGGGGACGGGCCGGTGGAGTGCCTGAGCCTGTTCGGGCCGCAGGGCGAGCGCATGCATGTGCGGGCCCGCCCCAAGCGGTCGTGAGGAACTGGCGCCGTGCGCACGGTCATCACAGGGCGGTTCCCAGGTGGGCAAGCGACCGCTTAGTATGCGAGGGACCGGTCGGACGACGCAGTCGACGCAGTCCCGTGGAGGCACCGCATGCAGGCATGGCAAGTGCACGAGAACGGCGAGCCGAGTGAGGTGATGCGCCTCGCGGAGGTGGCGCCGCCCACGCCCGGCGAGGGCCAGGTGCTGCTGAAGGTGCGGGCCGCCAACATCAACTTCCCGGACGTGCTCATGGCCCGGGGCCAGTACCAGGTCCGTCCGCCGCTGCCCTTCACGCCCGGCGTGGAGATCTGCGGCGAGACCGAGGACGGGCGCCGCGTGATCGCGAACCCCGCGCTGCCGTTCGGCGGCTTCGCCGAGTACGCGGTCGCCGACGCCGCGGCGACGCTGCCCGCGCCGGACTCGCTGGACGACGCCGAAGCCGCCGCGCTGCACATCGGCTACCAGACCGGCTGGTTCGGCCTGCACCGCCGGGCCCACCTGGAGGCCGGGGAGACACTGCTGGTCCACGCTGCCGCAGGAGGGGTCGGCAGCGCGGCCGTGCAGTTGGGGAAGGCCGCCGGGGCGCGGGTCATCGGTGTCGTCGGCGGCGCCGAGAAGACGGTCGTGGCCCGGGAGCTGGGTTGTGACGTCGTCATCGACCGGCGCGCCGAGGACGTCGTCGGCGCGGTGAAAGAGGCCACCGGGGGCCGGGGCGCGGACGTGATCTACGACCCCGTCGGCGGTGAGGCCTACACGCAGTCGACCAAGGTCGTCGCCTTCGAGGGACGGATCGTCGTCGTGGGCTTCGCCAGCGGCACCATCCCCGCGCCGGGGCTCAACCACGCGCTGGTGAAGAACTACTCGATCCTCGGTCTGCACTGGGGCCTGTACGGCACCAAGAACCCGAAGCTGATCGCCCACTGCCACGAGCAGCTCACCGAACTCGCCGCCCGGGGAGCCATCAAGCCGCTGGTCAGCGAGCGAGTGCCGCTGGACGAGGCCGCGGCCGCCGTGCAGCGCGTCGCCGACGGCGTGACCACCGGCCGGGTCGTCATCGTCCCGTCAGCGCGGAAGGGAGCCGCCGCATGACCGACGCAGCCGAACTGCGCAGCCGTACCCGGGAGTTGCTGGCCGCGCACCCGCCGGCCACCACCGACCGCCTCGACTTTCTGCGGGCCCGCTTCGACGCGGGGCTGGCCTGGGTGCACTACCCCGAGGGCCTCGGCGGACTGGGCGCGCCCCGGTCCCTCCAGGCCGTCGTGGACGCCGAGTTGGAGGCGGCCGGGGCCCCCGACAACGATCCCCGGCGTATCGGCATCGGGCTGGGCATGGCGGCGCCGACCATCCTGAAGTACGGGACCGAGGAGCAGAAGCGGCGCTACCTGCGGCCCCTGTGGACGGGGGAGGAGATCTGGTGCCAGCTGTTCAGTGAGCCGGGTGCCGGCTCCGACCTGGCCGCGCTCGGCACCCGGGCCGTGCGGGAGGGCGACAGCTGGGTCGTCAACGGGCAGAAGGTGTGGACCTCCAGCGCCCACCTCGCCCGCTGGGCCATCCTCATCGCCCGTACCGACCCGGACGTGCCCAAGCACGCGGGCATCACGTACTTCCTCTGCGACATGACCGACCCCGGCGTCGAGGTCCGCCCGCTGCGGCAGATCACCGGCGAGGCCGAGTTCAACGAGGTCTTCCTGACCGACGTCCGCATCCCGGACGCGCGCCGCCTCGGCGAGGTCGGCGACGGCTGGCGGGTCGCGCAGACCACGCTGAACAACGAGCGCGTCGCCATCGGCGGCATGCGGCTGCCCCGCGAGGGCGGCATGATCGGCCCGGTCGCGAGGACCTGGCGCGAGCGGCCCGAGCTGCGCACCCACGACCTGCACCAGCGGCTGCTGAAGCTCTGGGTCGAGTCCGAGGTCTCCCGCCTGACCGCCGAGCGCCTGCGCCAGCAGCTCGTCGCGGGACAGCCCGGGCCCGAGGGCGCCGGGATGAAGCTCGCCTTCGCCCGCCTCAATCAGGAGATCAGTGGCCTGGAGGTGGAACTGCGCGGTGAGGAAGGCCTGTTGTACGACGACTGGACCATGCGCCGCCCGGAGCTGGTGGACTTCACCGGCCGCGACGCCGGCTACCGCTACCTGCGCTCCAAGGGCAACAGCATCGAGGGCGGGACCAGCGAGGTCCTGCTGAACATCGTCGCCGAGCGCGTCCTGGGCCTCCCCGCCGAGCCGCGCACCGACAAGGACGTCGCCTGGAAGGACCTGTCCCGATGAGCGCACAGCCCGACCTGCTGTACTCGGAGGAGGAAGAGGCGCTGCGGTCCGCGGTACGGGACCTGCTCGCCGACCACTGCGACGCGCCCGGCGTCATCGCCCGCAGCGAGTCCGACGCCCCGCACGACCTCGCCGCCTGGAAGGCCCTCACGGACGGCATGGGGCTCGCCGGTCTGCTGGTGCCCGAGGCGCAGGGCGGGCAGGGCGCCACCCACCGCGAAGTCGCCGTGGTCCTGGAGGAGTTGGGCCGCGCGGTCGCTCCCGTGCCGTACCTCACCAGCGCCGTCGTCGCCACCGAGGCCCTCCTTGAGTGCGGGGACGAGGAACTGCTCGGCCGGCTGGCCTGCGGGCGCGCCATCGGGGTGCTCGCGGTCGGGCTGCACCGCGCCCCCGGCACCGCGTTCCCCGCCGTACGGCTGGAGAACGGCACCCTGCACGGGGAGCTGACCGGCATCGCGGACGCCGCGGTGGCGGACGTGCTGCTGGTGCCGGCCGAGGACGGCGAGCTGTACGCGGTGGAGGCCTCCGACGCGACCGTCACCCCGCAGGTCTCCCTCGACCTCACCAGGCCCCTGGCCACCGTCACACTCGACGGCGCCCGGGGCCGGCACCTGGGCGAGGCCGGACCCGCCGTACGGCGTGCGCTGCGGGCCGGTGCCGGGCTCCTTGCCTCCGAGCAACTCGGGCTCGCCGAATGGACGTTGACCGAGACCGTGCGCTACTTGAAGGAGCGCAAGCAGTTCAACCGGCCCGTCGGCGGCTTCCAGGCGCTCAAGCACCGGCTCGCGCAGCTGTGGCTGGAGGTCGCGGGCCTCCGTGCCGCGGCCCGGAACGCGGCCGACGCGCTGGCGACCGGTGAGGACGCCGACCTCGCGGTGGCCGTCGCCCAGGCCTACGCGGTGCCCGTCGCCGTCCACGCCGCCGAGGAGGCGCTGCAGTTGCACGCCGGTATCGGCATGACCTGGGAACACCCCGTCCACCTGTACCTGAAGCGGGCCAAGGCCGACTCGATCGCCTACGGCACGGCGGGCGCCCACCGCGACGCCGTGGCCGACCTCGTCGACCTGCGGGCCCCCTGACGGTCACCGGCCGGTCTGAGAACCACACGTTCGGAGGACAGGTCAGCCGCCCGGACGAACCCTCCGCTACGTCACACTTGCGGCCGAAAGCCGTGAACCGCACGTGCGGCGTGGCGGAGGAGGTTGACGATGGCGATTTCCATCTCTGGGGTGCTGCTGTTCCTGATCCTGGCGGCGATCTTCGTGCGCAGCGGCGGACTGAAGTTCTCGCATGCCCTGGTCTGCGTGCTGCTCGGCTTCTTCCTGGCCGGCACCAGCATGGCGCCCACCATCCACAGCGGCCTCACGGCGACCGCCGACATCGTCAGCGGTCTGCGCCCGTGAGGCCGCCGGTGGTCATGGCCTGACGAAGACCCCGATGCCGTCGGGGACCGGGCGCTCCGCGCCGCCGGACGGGTGGTTGCGGACGCTCACGCCGCTCGCGCCCGGTGCGCGGGCGACCAGCGTACTCGAGCCGCCGCCGTCCAGGCTGAAGGCGTCCACGGAGCCCAACGCCCGCATCTCGGCGGCGACTTCGGCGATCGTCAGGCCCTTGCGGTACCGGGGCGTGCCGTCCAGCGCGAACAGCAGCACCCGTCGCCCTCCGTCCGCGATGCCGACGGCCGTCCGCACGGCCGCCGCGGTGTCGTCGAGCCCGGCCGGCGGCTGTCCGCCCCTGAGCACCGGGTAGCCGCCCAGGGCGAAGCGGTACGGGGTACCGGACGCCGCCGCGACCAGGCGGTGGCTCACCTTCACCCGCTCGCCCTTCACGAGCCTCCGCAACCGGTCCGCGCCCGCCTCCCGGCCGACGAGGACCGTGGTGCCCGCGGCGATGGTGCCCGCGCCCGGGACACCGGACGTCGACACCACCCGGTCGTGCCGGACCGTCACCTCATAGGTGTCCGTGCTGCATGCGGCCGCCCGGTCGGTGTCCGTGCCGCAGGTGGCGCGCACCCGGGAGACGCCGCCCCAGTCCGCGGTGAACGCGCCGACCGAGTTCACCGGGAGCGCGAACTGGTTGAGCCCGTCGAGCGGCATGCGCCCCGCCGGTGTGCTCACCGCGCCCGCCAGGGCCAGCCGGTCCAGCCGCGCCCTGCGGTCGGCGCCGACACCGAGCACGTCCTCGGTGCCGGTACCCGGGGGCAGCGCCGGGCCGAACCGCTGGCCGTCCGGCACCGCAGCCTTCAGTACGTGGCCGCTCACGATCGCCGGTCCGTCGGTCGAGCCGGTGGCCTCGACGCCCGGGTGCTGGGCCTCGCTGATGTCGAAGAAGTCGCCGTTGACTCCGGCGACCGCACCCTGCGCGTCGGCCAGCCGGGAGACGGCCGCCCGGGCGGCCACCGCACCCGGATACAGCAGGTCGAGCCGGACGTGCGTGTCGCGCAGGTCGACGGTCACCAGATGGGCGTGAGTGAGCCCCTTGGTCCCCCGGATGTCGAACTGCCGGTAGGTGACGCCCCGCGCGATCGTGGTGACGGCGGGTACGCCGTCGGCCGGTGCCGCCCCCACCAGGGCCGCACCGGCCGACGCACTGAGGGCCGTGAGGAACGCGAGGACGGTTCTGCTGGATCTGCCTGCTGCGAAACGCTTCTGACGTAGCGTCACCATTCTCCCTGAGGTCTCGTCAACTGTCCCGGTACCAGGGGGAAGTGCAGCAGAAGACGGCGGCGCGCGGGATGGCTAGGCGTCGACTACACGAGAACGGGTGAGAAAACGCACCCCCTCGGGTGCCTCCAGTGAGAAACCGCTGCCCCGGCCCGCCACGACGTCAACGATCAGCCGGGTGTGGCTCCAGGCCGCGTACTGATTCCGTGACATCCAGAAGGTCACCGGCTCCGGCACGCCCTCCACCCGCAGCTCGGCCAGCAGCACGTCGGAGGCGCCGGTGCGGAACTCGCCGTCGGGGTAGCACATGGGCGCGCTGCCGTCGCAGCAGCCGCCGGACTGGTGGAACATCAGCGGGCCGTGCGTGGCCCGCAGCCGGCGCAGCAGGTCGGCGGCCGCGGGGGTGAGTTCGACGCGCGGGGTCTCCTCGTCCATGGGGCCAGGACAGCGCACCCGAGGTTGCGAGAGGGTTGCACGCCCTCTTCCAGGCCTCCGGCGTGGCCCCTGCGGTCGTAGCACGGCGATGCACCCCGGGGCTCGGCGTTCCGGCCGATTTCGGTGCCGTGGCCCGTGCGAGGTGGAGATCAACAGAACGCCCCCGAAAATCACCCCTTGAGTGGCCCGGCTCACATGGCCAGACAGGCATGTCACCGACACCATGGGGGACGTCATCGGCAGGCTGAAGGGAGCGGCGATGTTCCGCAAGGTGCTGGTCGCCAACCGTGGTGAGATCGCGATCAGGGCGTTCCGCGCCGGCTATGAGCTGGGCGCGAGGACGGTCGCCGTCTTCCCGCACGAGGACCGCAACTCGCTGCACCGGCTCAAAGCCGACGAGGCGTACGAGATCGGCCAGCCGGGGCATCCGGTGCGGGCGTACCTGTCCGTCGAGGAGATCGTGCGCGCGGCCCGCAGGGCGGGCGCGGACGCCGTCTACCCGGGCTACGGCTTCCTGTCGGAGAACCCAGAGCTGGCCAAGGCCTGCGAGGACGCGGGCATCACCTTCGTCGGGCCCAGCGCCCGGACCCTGGAGCTGACCGGCAACAAGGCGCGCGCCGTGGCCGCCGCCCGCGCCGCCGGCGTACCGGTGCTCGGCTCCTCCGCGCCCTCCAACGACGTCGACGAACTGGTCCGCGCAGCCGAGGAGATCGGCTTCCCGGTGTTCGTGAAGGCAGTCGCCGGCGGCGGCGGTCGCGGCATGCGGCGCGTCGAGGGCCCGGCCCAGCTGCGCGAGTCCATCGAGGCCGCCTCCCGCGAGGCGGCCTCGGCCTTCGGTGACCCGACCGTCTTCCTGGAGAAGGCCGTCGTCGACCCCCGCCACATCGAGGTGCAGATCCTCGCCGACGGCGAGGGCAACGTCATCCACCTCTTCGAACGCGACTGCTCCCTCCAGCGCCGCCACCAGAAGGTCATCGAGCTGGCCCCCGCGCCCAACCTCGCCCCGGAACTGCGCGACCGCATCTGCGCCGACGCCGTCCGCTTCGCCCGCGAGATCGGCTACCGCAACGCGGGCACCGTCGAATTCCTCCTCGACCGGGACGGCAACCACGTCTTCATCGAGATGAACCCGCGCATCCAGGTCGAGCACACGGTCACCGAGGAGGTCACCGACGTCGACCTGGTCCAGGCCCAACTGCGCATCGCCTCCGGCCAGACCCTCGCCGACCTCGGGCTCTCCCAGGAGACGGTGAAACTGCACGGCGCGGCCCTGCAGTGCCGTATCACCACCGAGGACCCCGCCAACGGCTTCCGCCCGGACACCGGCCGCATCAGCGCCTACCGCTCGCCCGGCGGCTCCGGCATCCGGCTCGACGGCGGAACCACCCACGCCGGTACGGAGATCAGCGCGCACTTCGACTCCATGCTGGTCAAACTCACCTGCCGGGGACGGGACTTCAACGCCGCGATCGGGCGGGCCCGGCGGGCCGTCGCCGAGTTCCGCATCCGCGGTGTGGCCACCAACATCCCGTTCCTGCAAGCGGTGTTGGACGACCCGGACTTCCAGGCGGGACGGGTGACGACCTCGTTCATCGAGGAGCGCCCGCATCTGCTGACGGCCCGCTCCTCGGCCGACCGGGGCACCAAGCTGCTCACCTACCTCGCCGACGTCACGGTCAACAAGCCGCACGGCGAGCGCCCCGACCTGATCGAGCCGACCACCAAGCTGCCCCCGCTGCCCGACGGCGAGCCGCCCGCCGGCTCCCGCCAGAAGCTCGTCGAGCTCGGTCCCGAGGGCTTCGCCCGCCGACTGCGCGAGTCGCCGACCATCGGCATCACCGACACCACCTTCCGCGACGCCCACCAGTCGCTGCTCGCCACCCGGGTGCGCACCAAGGACCTGCTCGCCGTCGCGCCCGTCGTCGCCCGCACCCTGCCCGAACTGCTCTCCCTTGAGTGCTGGGGCGGCGCCACCTACGACGTCGCCCTGCGCTTCCTCGCCGAGGACCCCTGGGAGCGGCTGGCCGCCCTGCGCGAGGCCGTCCCCAACATCTGTCTGCAGATGCTGCTGCGCGGCCGCAACACCGTCGGCTACACCCCGTACCCGACGGAGGTCACCGACGCCTTCGTGCACGAGGCCGCCGCCACCGGCATCGACATCTTCCGCATCTTCGACGCCCTCAACGACGTCGGCCAGATGCGTCCCGCCATCGACGCCGTCCGCGAGACCGGCACCGCGATCGCCGAGGTCGCCCTCTGCTACACCTCGGACCTGTCCGACCCGAACGAGCGCCTGTACACGCTGGACTACTACCTGCGCCTCGCCGAGCAGATCGTCGAGGCCGGCGCCCACGTCCTGGCGGTCAAGGACATGGCCGGCCTGCTGCGCGCCCCGGCCGCCGCCAAGCTGGTCTCGGCGCTGCGGCGCGAGTTCGACCTGCCGGTGCACCTGCACACCCACGACACGGCGGGCGGCCAGCTAGGCACCTACCTCGCCGCGATCCAGGCGGGCGCGGACGCCGTGGACGGTGCGGTCGCCTCCATGGCCGGTACGACCTCCCAGCCGTCGCTGTCGGCGATCGTCGCCGCCACCGACCACTCCGAGCGGCCCACCGGCCTCGACCTCCAGGCGGTCGGCGACCTGGAGCCGTACTGGGAGAGCGTCCGCAAGGTCTACGCCCCCTTCGAGGCGGGCCTCGCCTCGCCCACCGGGCGGGTCTACCACCACGAGATCCCCGGCGGCCAGCTCTCCAACCTGCGCACCCAGGCCGTCGCGCTCGGCCTCGGTGACCGCTTCGAGGAGATCGAGGACCTGTACGCGGCCGCCGACCGCATCCTCGGCCGGCTGGTCAAGGTCACCCCGTCCTCCAAGGTCGTCGGCGACCTCGCCCTGCACCTCGTCGGCGCCGGGGTGACACCGGCCGACTTCGAGGCGGCCCCGAACCGCTACGACATCCCCGACTCGGTCATCGGCTTCCTGCGCGGCGAGCTGGGCACCCCGCCCGGCGGCTGGCCCGAGCCGTTCCGCAGCAAGGCGCTCGAGGGCCGAGGCCCCGCCAAGCCCGTGCAGCAGTTGACGCCGGAGGACCGCGAGGGCCTGGCGAAGGAGCCGCGCGCGACCCTCAACCGCCTCCTGTTCCCCGGCCCGACCCGCGAGTACGAGGCGCACCGCGCGGCCTACGGCGACACCAGCGTCCTCGACAGCAAGGACTTCTTCTACGGATTGCGCCCGGGCAAGGAGTACGCCGTCGACCTGGAGCCCGGCGTGCGCCTCCTGATCGAACTGGAGGCGGTCGGCGAGGCCGACGAGCGGGGTATGCGCACGGTGATGTCCACCCTGAACGGGCAGCTGAGGCCGATCCAGGTACGCGACACGGCCGCCGCCTCCGACATCCCGGCCACCGAGAAGGCCGACCGCGGCAATCCCGGCCATGTCGCAGCGCCCTTCGCGGGCGTGGTCACCCTCGCGGTCACGGAGGGCGACGAGGTGGACGCCGGCGCGACCGTGGCCACCATCGAGGCGATGAAGATGGAAGCCGCGATCACCACGACCAAGGCGGGCCGCGTGAACCGGCTGGCGATCAACCGGATCCAGCAGGTGGAAGGCGGCGACCTGCTCGTCGAGATCGGCTGAACCCCTCTCCCCGACGATTCCGACGGCCGTATCGGGAAACCCGGTGCGGGCCGTCGGAAAGGCCGGAGAGGGTGCCATGACAGTTGCGGACACTGCACGCTACGACGACCAGGGCGACACTCCCCTCGCGGGATACGCCGTGCTCGCCGGTACCTTCGTGACAGGCCTCGCGGGCTTCACCGCGGCCGTCCGGGCACGCGGCGTACGGCCGCCCCGGCAGGTGCCCCCGTGGGACGTCGCCCTGCTGGGAGCGGCCACCTACAAGACCTCCAGGCTGCTGGCCAACGACAAGATCACCAGCTTCGTGCGGGCGCCGTTCACCGAACGCCAGGGGGACGGCGAGGCCGCGGAGGTCATGGACGCACCGCGCGGCAAGGGCGTGCGCCGGGCCGTCGGCGACCTGGTGTCCTGCCCGTTCTGTGTCTCGGTCTGGGCGGCCGGCGCCCTGGTCTGCGCGTACACCGCCGTGCCCCGCGCCACCCGCCTGGTCTGCGCGGGCCTCGGCGCGGTGACCATGTCGGACTGGCTGCAGTACGCCTGGACCTGGACACAACAGAACGCCGAGTGAGCGAGGTGCCGGCCGGAAGCCGTCACACGGCTTCACAGGTGTGGTGAGAAAGTGGGGGCGGGGTACCGGCGCCGACCCGTTACGGTACTCACCCCCGGGAGGCCCCTTACGGGCTTCGATCCCCTGGAACACCGCGGCATCCCCCTCGACCGTCAGGTTCGCAGCTGGCGCGAGCTGGACGTCGAGCCCGTCGACCCCGACCGCGGCGACCCGTACACCAAGTGCCGGATCATCACGATGAACGGCATCGAGGTCGAGGCGATCCTCTTCAACCACCAGTTGGCGCGGCACTGTCCCGACATTGACGGCAAACGGAGTTGGCGGAGGTCCGTTACACCGAGGCGCAGCAGTAGAAGGTCGTCAACTGGCTGCTGCCGGGACTGTCCTCGGTGCTGGAGACCACGATCTCCTACGAGCAGGTCGCGGTGGACCTCACCGGCTGGATCGCCCGCCACGAACCCGACCCCTACCTCAGGCAGGCCTACGAGTTCGGCGTCCTGGAGGACTTCGACCACCTGTACCGGTACGCCAACCTCTACGAGATGATCGAACACCGCAAGGCCGACTCGATCGTCGAGAACCTCACCGAGGTCATGCCGGGCCGCCCGACCAGGTTCCACCACCGCCACCCGGCCGACAACGTCCGCGAGCCGTACGATCGGACGACCGTGAACCCGCTGTCCAGGCTGCACGCGCTGACCGTGATGTCGGCCGAGCAGCAGACCATGAACTTCTACCTGAACGTCGGCCCGCCGTACATGGAGCCGATCGCCCGCCAGCTCGACCAGGAGATCGGGCTGATCGAGGAGGAGCACGTCACGCACTACGAGTCGCTGGTCGACCCGGGCGAGACCTGGTGGGAGCAGCTCGTCAACCACGAGTACAACGAGTGCTGCCTCTACCACTCCTTCATGGAGCAGGAGTCCGACCCCAAGGTGAAGGCGATCTGGGACCTGCACCTGAACATGGAGCTCGAACACCTCCGTAACGCCTGCGATCTGATGCGCCGTCACGATGGCCGCGAACCGCAGGAGCTCCTCGCGCCCGAGCTGCCCGACGTCCTCACCTTCGAGCCGAACAAGGCCTACCTGCGCGAACTTCTCGACACGCAGATGGACCTGACCACGCTGAGCGCCGGCTACGTCCGGGAGGCGCACGAGCGGTTCGAGCTGATGCAGGAGCAGATCCACGGCGGCGAGGAGCCGCCCAGCGAGCGGGTGATGGCCCAGCACCGGGAGCTTTTCGGCCGGGAGTACCGGCACCAGACCGAGGGGGAGCACCCCGACGTCGCCTCACGGGAGAAGGACTGACATGGCCGGTATCGCCGCCGACGACGCCGACGTCGTCGCCCTGCTGATGCGCCAGCACGGCGACATCCGCAACCTCTTCGACGAGGTCGAGAAGGCCACCGGGGACGAACGGCAGGCCGCGTTCCGCCGCCTGGTCCGGCTCGCCGTGCACGAGACGGCCAAGGAGGAGGTCGTCCACCCCTTCACCCGCACCTCGGTGCCGGACGGCGGCGCCGTGGTGGTGGCCCGGCTCGCCGAGGAACGTGAGGCGAAGGAGGTGCTCGGCCGACTCGAGGGCATGGACACCGACGACCCCAAGTTCCTGCCCGAACTCGACGCGCTGCGGGGGGGACGTGATGGCGCACGCGCGCTCCGAGGAACGGTACGAGTTCCTCCACATCCGCCGCACCGCGGACAAGGCACGGCTGGCGTCCATGGCGACGGCACTGCGCGCCGCCGAGGCCATGGCTCCGACCCACCCCCACCCCGGCACCGAGTCCGCAGCGAAGAACCTCACTCTGGGCCCCCTCGCCGCGCTGGTCGACCGCACTCGTGACGCCGTCCGCAAGGCCATGGGCAAGGACGGCTGACCTCGGTCGGGCCGGTCACGCTGCGGCCTTCGCGATCGTATGATGGTGCTCGGATCGGTCAAACGAACACTTCCGGGGCGGAGGCCGTATGCGTGAGCCGGTCGATCTCAGGCGGCGGCGGATCCTCGCCGCGGTGCAGGCGCGCGGTACGGCACGGGTGGCCGACCTCGCCGCCGAGCTGCAGGTGTCGGTGGTGACCGTCCGCCGGGACGTCGAGGAGCTGACCCGCGAGGGCAAGCTGCGGCGCGGGCACGGCGTGGTCCGCTCCACGCTGCCCGCGCAGGAGCTGCCCGAGCGCGCCGCCGGGGAGGGCGACACCGTCGCCGTCGTCGTGCCCGAGCGCCATTCCTACCTCTACGAGGCACTGCACGGCGCCCGCACCGTCCTGGACGCCGCCGGCCTGCGGGTCGCCCTGCACATCGCACCGCAGGTGCCCGGTGCCGAGCGCCCCCAGGTGGAGCGGGCACTCGCGGACGGCGCCCGCGCCGTGCTGCTCGCGCCGCGCTGGCGCAGCCCCGTCGCGGAGGAGGACGACTACCGCTGGCTCGCCGCGCTGGAGGTGCCGACCGTGCTGATGGAGCGCCGGCCCCCGAAGGGCAGCGCGCTGCACGCCATGGACTCGGTCTGCTCCGACCACTGGTACGGCGCCCACCTCGCCGTGGAGCACCTGGTCGGCCTCGGCCACCGGCGCCTGGTGTTCGCGACCCGCGACGACAGCCCCACCGCCCGCACCTTGCGCGCCGCCTTCACCGAGATCGCCGGCACCCATCCGCTGGTGGAGGAGTGGACCTGGGCGCTGAGCTCCTCCCGCCTCGCCCCCGACCGGCAGCCCACCGACGTGACGGACCTGGCGGCGCTGCTGCGCAAGACGGGTGCGACGGCCGCCGTCCTGCATGGCGACGTGGACGCGCTGATGCTGGTGCAGCAACTCGCCGAGAACGGCGTGCGCGTTCCCGAGGACTGCTCCGTCGTCGCCTACGACGACGTGGTGGCCGGCCTTGGCAGCCCACCGCTGACCGCCGTCTCGCCGCCCAAGGGCGAGGTCGGCCGGGTCGCTGCGGAGCTGCTGCTGCGGCGCCTGGACGGCGCCCGCCAGGACGGCAGGCGCTCGGTACAGCGCGTCGAACTGCTGCCGACGCTCACCGTGCGGGGCTCGACGCGGGCCCTGTGACGGGGAAGCGTGCGGCGCCGTAAGGGACAGATGAGCGTTTGACCGCTTTATTTTCTTCTGATCGATCTATTGACCGTTTCTCGACGACCGCAGAGGATTCCGGTGACTCGAACAGGTCGTGCCCACCGGGGCACGCCGGAGCCTCGGGAGGCCCGATGCCTGGTCGACGCAGCCGTCGATCCGTGCTCGCCGCGCTGGCCGCCCTGCCCCTGACCGGTGCCGTGAGCGCCTGCAGCGGCAAGGGCGCCACCACGGCGGGCAGCACCAGCGGGACCACGCACATCACCTTCTGGTCCGCCCTGCGCGGCAGCCAGCAGGTGGTGGACGAGTTCAACCGCACCCACGACCGCATCAAGGTCGACTTCCAGCAGATCCCGTCCGGCACCCAGGGCGGCTACGCCAAGCTCTCCAACGCAGCCCGAGCCGGCAACGCGCCAGACGTCGCGACCATCGAGTATCCGCAGATACCGGGCTTCGCGATCGACGGCGTCGCCCGCGACATCAGCGGCATGATCAGCGACACCCTCAAGGCCAAGCTCCTGCCCCAGGCACTCGGCCTCACCACCTTCCAGGGCCGCACCTTCAGCGTCCCGCTCGACGTCGAGCCGATGGTCATGCACTACCGAGCCGACCTCTTCGAGCAGTACGGCCTCCAAGTCCCCCGCACCTGGGACGAGTTCGCCGACCTCGCGCACACGGTCAGACGCGAGGCGCCGAAGCGGCGCCTCGCCCTGTTCCCCACCGACAGCCTCGCCACGCCGTTCGCCGCCCACTGCTGGCAGGCCGGCGCCCAGTGGTTCGACACCTCTCACGGCGCCTGGAACGTCTCCCTGGCCGACGCGCCCACCCGGCGCGTGGCGGCGTACTGGCAGAAACTCATGGACGAGGACGTCGTGTTCGTCAACGCCATGGACAGCCGCCAGTACGACGCGCAGGTCGCCGGCGGCCTGTTGCTGGCCCGGCTCACCGGCGCCTGGGACGCGGGTGCGCAGATGAAGAAGCAGCCCCAGCAGAAGGGGAAGTGGCGGATCGCCCCGGTGCCGCAGTGGGACGAGAACCGCCCTGTGGTCGGCACCCACGGCGGCTCCACCTTCGCCGTCACCAAGGACAGCAGACACCCCGAGGCGGCCATGGAGTTCATCGAGTGGCAGGTCTCCCACCCGGACGCCCTGCGCGCCCGGCTGTCCAGCGGGGCGAGCAGCCAGTACCCGGCCGTACCCGGCCTGGTCCCCGTCGACCGCAAGGCCTTCGACCGCTCGTACTACGGCGGGCAGGACATCTACACCCTCTTCGACCAGGAGGCACGCAAGATCCGCGACGGCTGGGTGTGGGGCCCGCGGATGACCGCCACCGGAAAGGTGATGCAGGACGGCTTCGCCCGCGTCGGCGGCGGCCAGGGCAGCCTCATCGACGCGGTGCGCGCGGCCCAGAAGGGCACCATGCCCGACCTGAAGGCCCTGGGCCTGGCCACCACCGAGCACAGTACGTGAGCCGCCGGCAAGGCCCCGCACCCCACCTGAGCCGCCCGAAAGGCAGGTGAACCCCGTTGTCCGCGACCACCCAGCACGCCCCGCCCGCAGCTCTGCCCACCACCCCGCCGGCCTCCGCCCGCCGCACCCGCAAGGCGGCCCGGCGCCGTCAACTCGGCGCGGCAGGCGTCCTGATGGCGCCCTTCTTCGCGCTGCTGGTGACCGTCTTCCTGATCCCCGTCGGCACCGCCGTCTACCTCAGCTTCTACGGCGACGACCACCCCGGCCTCGGCTTCGGCACCGCCCGCACCATCTTCGTCGGGTTCCGCAGCTACACCGCCGTCCTGACCGACCCGACGTTCCTGTCCGGGCTCGGCACGGTCGCCCTGTACTGCCTGCTCTACATCCCGCTCATGGTGATCGGCTCTCTGGCCCTGGCGCTGCTGCTGGACTCCGGAGTCGTACGGCTGCGGGCCTCGGCGCAGCTCGGCCTGTTCCTGCCGCACGCCGTGCCCGGCATCATCGCGGCCCTGATCTGGCTGTACCTCTACACGCCCGGCATCAGCCCGATCGTCGAACTGCTCGGCAAGGCCGACATCACGGTCAACTTCCTCGGCCTGCACACCGTGCTCCCTTCGATCGTGAACATCGCCCTGTGGAGCAACCTCGGCTACAACATGGTGGTCTTCTACGCCGCCCTGCAGGCCGTGCCCCGCGAGGTGATCGAGGCGAGCGTGGTCGACGGCGCGGGACCCGTGCGCACGGCACTGCAGGTCAAGACCCCGCTGGTGCGCGCCTCCATCGTGATGGTCGCCATGTTCACCCTGATCTGGGGCCTGCAGCTGTTCACCGAGCCGATGCTGCTCAGCCAGTCCTCCCCGATGATCAGCTCCCGCTTCTCGCCGAGCATGTACATCTACGACGCGGCCTTCACCCGCAACAACTACAGCCTCGCCGCGGCCGCTTCGGTGGTGCTGCTGCTGTGCACCATCGCCCTGTCCTTCGCGGTCACCCGCTGGACCAGCCGGCTCGACCGCACTCAGGAGGCCCGATGAGCGCCGCCGACAGCACCCTGCTGCGCCCGAGGATGCTGGGCCGGGCCACCGTCAACGTGGTCGTCGCCCTCTCCGTCCTCTACACCCTGCTGCCCGTGCTGTGGCTGGTCATCGCCGCCGGCAAGACCCGCGACGCGCTGTTCGGCAGCAACATCCTGTCCCTGAAGGACTTCTCCTTCGGCCACAACCTGCACGACCTGTTCGCCATGGACGGCGGCCAGTACGGCCGCTGGTACCTCAACAGCCTCCTGTACGCCGTCCTCGGCGCCGCGGTGGGCGCCCTGGTGAGCGTGGCCTGCGGCTACGCCTTCGACAAGTACCGCTTCCGGCACAAGGAGAAGCTGTTCGGGCTGGTTCTGGCGGCCGTCATGGTCCCGCAGACCGTCCTCGCCCTGCCGCTGTACCTGATGGCATCCGGCACCGGGCTCGTCAACACCTTCTGGTCGGTGTTCATCCCGGTCCTGTTCAACCCCTTCGGCGTCTACCTCGGGCGCATCTTCAGCCAGGGCTACGTCCCCGACGAGGTCCTGGAGGCCGCGCGGATCGACGGCGCGGGGGAGCTGACCATGTACTCCCGGGTTGCCCTGCGCATGCTCGGGCCAGGTCTGGTGACCGTCTTCCTCTTCCAGCTCACCGCCATCTGGAACAACTTCTTCCTCCCGATGGTGATGCTGTCCGACCAGAAGCTGTATCCCGTCAGCCTCGGCCTGTACACGTGGAACAGCCAGGCCACCGTCGAGCCCGACTACTACCCCGTGGTGATCATGGGCTCGCTGCTGGCCGTCCTCCCGCTCATCCTCGCCTTCGTCCTGCTGCAGCGCTTCTGGCGCAGCGGACTGACGGCGGGCGCCGTCAAGTAGCCCGGCTCGCTGAGGAGTTCACGCACCCCCATGACCGACCCGACGTTCCGTCCACGTGCCGCCCTCGCCATGTCCCGGGAGGCGGCCGCGGCCGTCCTCGACCCCGAGTCCCTGGAAGCCCTCGCCGCGATCTGCGACCTGGTGCCGCCCCCGGCCCTCGACGACCTCACCACACCGCACGCCCGCCAGGTCCTCGCCGACGTCGACCTGCTGGTCACCGGCTGGGGCTGCCCGCCCCTGGACGCGGCCGTGCTGGCGTCCGCGCCCCGGCTGCGGGCGGTCGTCCACACCGCGGGCACCGTCCGCGGGCACATCACCGAGGCCTGCTGGGACCGCGGGATCGAGGTCTCCTCGGCCGCCGCCGCCAACGCCCTGCCGGTCGCCGAGTACACCCTCGCCATGATCCTGCTGACCGGGAAACGGGTCCTGGAGCGGGCGGCCCACTACCGCACCACCCGGGTCCGGGCACCCATGCTGGACACCCCGCGTACCGTCGGCAACCACCGCCGCACCGTCGGCATCCTCTCCGCCTCCCAGATCGGCCGCCGGGTGATGGAACTCCTGCGCCCCCACGACCTCGACGTCCTCCTGCACGACCCGTTCGTCACTGACGCCGAAGCGGCTGAACTCGGCGCCGAACGCGTCGAGTTGAGGGAATTGTTCACCCGCTGCGACACCGTCAGCGTGCACGCGCCGCTGCTGCCCGCCACCCGCGGCCTGGTCAGCCGTGCCCTGATCAAGACGATGCGGCCGGACGCCGTGCTGATCAACACCTCGCGCGGCGCGGTGATCGACCAGGACGCGCTCACCGACGCGGCGTCGGCGGGCCGCATCCGGGCCGTTCTCGACGTCACCGACCCCGAAGTCCTGCCGCCCGAGCACCCGTTGTGGGACTGCGACAACGTCCTCATCACCCCCCACCTCGCCGGCTCCCAGGGCAACGAGTGGCGCCGACTTGCCGAAGTCGCCGTTGCCGAGACGGCCCGCTGGGCCGCCGGCACCGGCTTCCTGCATCCCGTACGACGAGAGAGGCTGGCGTACACGGCATGACCGTTCCCTTCGAACTCCCCCCGGACGACCGGGAGTCGAGCCCGTTCACCGGATACACCCGCGCCCACTGGGAAGCGGTCGCCGACGGTCTGCTGGCCGCCGTCTGGCGCTGGAGCACCCCGGGCAGCGCCCTGCTCGACCTGCCCGGACGGCCCGCCCGCTCGGGCGTGCGCTCCGACGGCCTGGAGGGCTACGCGCGCACCTTCCTCGCCGCCGCCTTCCGTGTCGCCGGGGCCGGAGGCGCCGACCCGCACGGCTGGCTGGACCGCTACGCGAGCGGCCTGGCCGCCGGCACCCGTACCCCCGGCCGTGACGACACCGAGTCCTGGCCGCTGATCCTCGACCACCACGTCCAGGGCCAGCCCATGGTCGAGTCGGCGTCGGTGGCACTCGGCCTGCGCCTGACCGCGCCCTGGCTGTGGAAGAACCTAGAAGACGACGTCCAGGACCGCGCGGAGGATTGGCTGCGCGGCGCCCTGCGCCACACGCCGGCGCCGAACAACTGGTACCTCTTCCCGTACACCGTCGCCGGTTTCCTGGAGTCGGTGGGCCGCGGCGACGCCGAGACGGCCGCGGTACGACAGCGGGCGAGGGACCTGCTGGAGGGCTGGTACGTCGGCGACGGCTGGTACACCGACGGGGACGCGCGCGCCTTCGACCACTACAACGGCTGGGCGCTGCACCTGTATCCCGTCCTGGACGCCCATCTGGCCGGATCCGACGGCGGCGTGTACGGGGCCCGCCTCCGTGAACACCTCGACGCCTTCTCCCTCTTCTTCGCCGGGAACGGCGCCCCGGTGCACTTCGGCCGCTCCCTCACCTACCGCTTCGCCGCCTCGGCCGCCGTCGGCCTCGGCGCCGTCACGGGCCACACCCCGCTGACTCCGGGCACCTCCCGCCGCCTGATCAGCGGCACCCTGCGGCACTTCCTGGACCGGGGCGCGGTCACCGAGGACGGCCTGCTGAGCCTGGGCTGGTACGGCCCGCACGAGGCGACCCTGCAGCCCTACTCCGGTCCGTCCTCCCCGTACTGGGCCTCGAAGGCCTTCGTCGCCCTCCTCGCCCCGTCCGACCACCCGCTGTGGACGGCCCCCGAGGAGCCCGCGCCGGTCGAGAGGGCCGACCAGGTCCGCGCCCTGCCCGCCCCCGGTCTGCTGATCCAGTCGACCCGCGCCGACGGGATCGTACGGCTGCACAACCACGGCACCGACCACGTACGCCCGCACGAGGGCGACTCGGCGGACGCGGACGATCCGCACTACGGGCGGCAGGCGTACTCGACACACACCGGACCGACGGCGAGGGGCAACGTCGCCGACAACCACCTGTCCGTCGAGGTGGGCGGCCGGGGGAGTGGCCGCTGCCGTGTCCATCCGCTGGGGGCGGGCAGCGGTGACGGCTGGGGCTGGGCCGCCTCCTGGCACCGGCCGGTCTTCGCGGCGGGACCGCCGATGGTGCCGGGCCTGCGCGTGGAGAGTGTGACGGTGGCCCGGGGCCCGTACGAACTGCGCGTCCACCGGGTGCTCGGCGCCCCCGCCGACTCCCGTGTCACCCATACCGGTTGGGCCACCGGACCGGACGAGCCACTGGTCTCGGCCCTGCACGGCCTGTACGGCTGGGACGGGCGGCCCGCCCTGGTCCGCGCACCGCAGGGGACGGCCTACACCCGCTGGGCCCAGGTCCCTCGCCTCGGGGGCGGCGCGGGTGGCACGACGGTCCATGTGTCTCTGGCCGCCCTGACCACGGAGCCGACCGCCCTGGCGGAGGCCGTTTCCGGTGTGGAGGTCAGCGAGTCCCGGGTGGAGGTCACCTGGGCGCGGGACGGCGCGCGGACCCGGGTGGAGTGGCAGCCCCTGAGGGTGTCGCACATCGAGTAGGGCTCCATCGTTTCCTCGACGAAAACCGACGGCAACCTTTCAGCTCCCCGCGGCAACTGAACTGTGCATCCTCGACCCGATCTCCGAACGGACAGGCATGAGCACAGCAAGGCGGGCCGCGCGGCAGCGCAGGCGCAGACACAGGTTGATCGTCGGCACCACGGTGGCGCTGGCCGCGGTGGGCGTTCTCGCCTCCCTGATCCTGGTCCTGCTCCCCGACCACCGCACCGACGCGGCGTCCGTCGAGGTCGCAGCCGGCCACAAGGCGGCGGCCACGCCCACGACGGACACCCCGACTCCGACCGTCACCCGCACCCCGTCGGGCACCGCGCGCCCGACGGGCAGCCCGAGCGTCACGTCCGGTACGACCTCCGCGGCGGCGCGGCCGTCGGCCACCGACGCCGGGCGGACCACGTCGACCTCGGTGGTACCGGCAGGACGGATCCGGCCCGGCACCACCTACCAGGGAGTCGCCACCGAGTACCAGGCCGGGGACGGCGACGGCGCCTGTCTGTTCGGCCCGAGCGACGACATGATGATCGCGGCGATGAACACCACCGACTACCAGACGTCCGCCGCCTGCGGGGCGTCCGTCTTGGTCCGCGCCGCGAACGGCGCCTCGGTCACCGTGCGGATCACCAACGAGTGCCCGCTGCCCTGCGCACCCGGGCAACTCGACCTCAGCCAGCAGGCCTTCGCCAAAATCGCCGACCCCAAGGCCGGCCGCATCCCCATCACCTGGAGCCTGGTCAGCCCCGCCACCTCCGAGACGATCTCCATCCGGTACAAGACCGGGTCGAGCCAGTACTGGTGCGCGATCCAGGTGATCGGCCACCGCAATCCGGTCGCCCGGCTGGAGGTCCGCGCCGGGGGCGGCTGGCGGCAACTGCCCCGGACGGGCTACGACTACTTCCTCTCGTCCGACGGCACCGGCTGCGGCGGCGCGATCCGGATCACCGACCTCTACGGGGAACAACTGACGGTCGGCGCGCTCCCCGTACGGCCGAACGTCGCGCAGCCGACCCGACTCCAGTTCGCCCGGCACTGAGGCGATGGCCGCGGAGGGCGGGCCCGGGGCATCCACGCGGTGGATGCCCCGGATAGGGGATTCGGATCGCTCAGGGTCTGGTAGTGGGGCCGTGCACGGCACATAGTCGTGCCGACCCGCACGCCGCTGTCGGACCGGCGGCCGGCGTGGGGCACATCCCCGCATGCCGTGCGCTGTCGGCGCCCCCCACAGGCATGTCCGCTTCCGTACACGTCCCCTGGAGTCGCCATGCCCGGTTCCACCCAGCCGACCGCCCGCGCGGTCGACGACGTCGCCTCGTCACCCGTCGCCGTCTCCGGCCCGGCCCATCTGCTGCGCCTGACCCTGCTGATGGCGGGCAGCTGCATGCCGATCCTCGGGGCGGTGCTGATCGCCCCGGTGCTGCCGAAGATGCAGCACTACTTCCAGTCGACGGCCGGGGCCAAGGCGCTGGTTCCCCTCGCGCTGACCGCCCCGGCACTCGCGCTGGCGCTGCTCGCGCCGTTCGCCGGCGTGATCGTCGACCGGCTGGGCCGCAAGCGCCTGCTGGTCGTGGCGACCGTCCTGTACGCCGTGTTCGGCACCGCCCCGCTCTACCTGGCCTCCCTCGGCGCCATCATCGCCAGCCGGGCGCTCGTCGGCGTCGCCGAGGCCGCGATCATGACGTGCTGCACCACACTGATCGGGGACTACTACTCCGGGCACCAGCGGGTGAAGTACCTCGCCCTGCAGACCATGTGCGCCTCGGCGTCGGCCACCGCCTTCTTCGTGATCGGCGGGGCCGTCGGCTCGGCGGGCTGGCGGGCGCCCTTCTGGGTGTACGCGGTGAGCCTGGTGTTCGCCCCGCTGATGGCGACGGCCCTGCCCAACCCGGCGGCCCGCGCCACCGTCGCCGAGTCCCCGGCCGAGCCTGTGGCCCAGGCCCGCCGCGTCTTCCCGTGGCGGCAACTGCGGGGCATCTGCGCCGTCACCTTCTTCGGGGCGATGGTCTTCTACACCGTCCCGGTCGAGATGTCGTACCTGCTGGACGATCTCGGGGTGAAGAACTCCGGTGTGATCGGCCTGGCCACCGCGGTCTCCAGCGCCGCCACCGTGGGCGGGGCCGTCACCTTCGCCCGGCTCAAGCGCTCGCCGGACGCGATGCTGCCCGCGGTCCTCGCGCTGTGTGCGGCCGGCTTCGGGGTGATGTTCCTGGCGGGCAACGCCCCGCTGCTGGTCGTCGGCGCGGTGGTCAACTGCCTGGGCACGGGCATGCTGCTGCCCGCGCTCCTCACGAGCGCCATGTCCCGTCTGGCGTTCGAGGACCGCGGCCGGGGCACCGGACTGTGGACGGCGGCCTTCTTCGGCGGCGAGTTCGTCTGCCCGCTCGTCCTGCTGGCCGTGGAGTCCGTGGTCGGCAGCCTCGCCGGTGCGGTGGCCGTGCTGGGACTGGCCGCCGCCCTCCTCGCGGCAGGTCTGCTCACGGCCCGCCGGCGTGTCGCGGCCGTTGACACGGTGCCGTCGTCCTGACGCGGTTACGGGGCCACCGCGGACGGACGCGTCAGAGCGACGCGTCCTCACGCCCCGCGTGGCCGTTGGCCTCGCCGTTGCCCGTCAACGTCGCCCCCACCTCCGCCGCCTTCTGCCGCAGCCAGATGTGGGCCGCGTCCTGGGCGTGCACCGGGTGCCACCACATCGCCTCCCGCACCGGTACGGCTTCGAACGGGCAGGGGAGCACGCGGACCGCGGCGGAGCGGACCGCCTTGCGGGCCAGGCGTTCCTGGATCATCGCGATCCGCTGGGTGCCCTCGACCATGTGGGGCAGCAGTTGGAAGGTCTGCACCGAGACCTCGACCCGGGGGCTGATGCCTATCATGCTGAGCTGACGGGCGGCCGGCGCGTCGTAGGGGCGCTGGTAGACGGCCCAGGGCAGACGGGCCAGGTGGTCGAGGGTGATTGCGTCGCCCACCTCCGGGTGGTCGTCGGCGACCAGGCACAGCCAGCGGTCGCTGAAGAGGTCGACGGCGGGCAGGCCGTCGATGACGCCGTGCGGCATCAGCAGGCCGTCGACGGTGCTCAGCACGGTCGCGGTGTTCTCCACGACGGAGGGCGCGGGGTGCTGGAAGGTGAGCCGGATCCCGGGCGCCTCCTGGTGCAGGGCGCGGGCGAGCGCGGCCCCGAACACGGCCGCGCCGTAGTCGGAGGCGAGCAGGGTGAAGTCGCGGGTCTCGGCCGCCGGATCGAAGTCCGCCTGGCTGGCGAAGACCCGCTCCAGCAGATCGCACGCGGTCGCACTGCGGTCCCGCAGGGCGGTGCCGAGCGGGGTCAGCTCGTAGGAGTTCCCGGACCGGGCGAGCAATTCGTCGTCGAAATGGCGCCGCAGCCGGGACAGCGCCGCGCTCATGGCGGGCTGGCTGAGCCCGACGCGCTCGCCGGCCCGGGTGACGTTGCGTTCCTCCAGCAGCGCGCGGAGGGCGACGACCAGGTTGAGGTCGAGTCGGGACAGGTTCACCGGGCACCGCCTGGGAGAGAAGAATATTCGCCGCGTGGATGCTCGTCATCCACGGGATTCATTTCCGCGATCTGCGGATCCAGGTCAGAGTAGACCGCAACCCAGCGGGAGGAAATCTCATGGCAACACTCGCGCAATCCGCCGGTCCCTTCGCCCTCGGCACGCTCTCCACCCAGGACGGGAACCCGTTCCCCGCCCTGGTGGTCCGGGACCGGGTGCTGGACCTGAGCCAGGCCCTGGCCTGGGCGCCGGCCGATGTGCGGTCCGTGCTGGAACGGTGGGAGGAGGCTCTCCCCGTTCTGCACACCCTCGCGGGCGAGGACACCCTGGCGTGGCGGCCCCTCGACGGTCTCCGGGTGCACGCCCCCGTCGAGCCCCGCCAGATCTTCCAGTCCGGCGCGAACTACCGGCAGCACGTGATCGACCTGGAGGTCGCCCACCGCTCGCCCGACGACCCGCGCACGGTCGAGGAGGCGCGCGCGGAGATCGCGGCGGTGATGGACCGCCGGGCGGCGGAGGACCTGCCGTACGTCTTCATCGGCCTGCCGAGCACGATCGCGGGCCCGTACGACGATGTCGTCCTCCCCGCCTGGGCCGAGCAGCCCGACTGGGAGCTGGAGCTCGCGGCCGTCATCGCCAGGCCCGCCTACCGGGTGCCGGTCGAGGAGGCCCTCGAGTACGTCGCCGGGTACACGATCGCCAACGACCTCACCGACCGGGCCACCGTCTTCCGCCGGGACATGAAGGCCATCGGCACGGACTGGCTGCGCAGCAAGAACGCGCCCGGCTTCACGCCGCTCGGCCCGTGGATCGTCCCCGCCGGATCGATCGCGGACCCGGGCGATCTGCGGGTGACGCTGAAGCTGAACGGCGACATCATGCAGGACGAGTCGACCAAGGACATGCTCTTCGGCGTCGCCCGCCTGGTGTCGTACATCTCCCGGACCTCCCGGCTGCTGCCCGGGGACCTGGTGCTGACCGGCAGCCCGGCCGGAAACGGGATCCACTGGGGACGGTTGCTGCGCGACGGCGACGTCATGGAGGGCTCGATCACGGGGCTGGGCGTCCAGCGCACCCGCTGTGTCGCAGAGGAGGCCGGAACATGATCGACCGTGCCGATCCCGAGGGCGCGATCGCCGAGGCCGCCAAGTCGTACTCGAACTGGGGCCGTTGGGGGGAGGACGACGTGCTCGGCACGCTCAACTTCCTCGACGAGGCCAAGCGGCGCGAGGGTGCCGCCCTCGTCCGGCGCGGAGTGAGCTTCTCCCTGTCCCAGCGGTTCGACATGAACGGCCCGCAGAAGGGCTGGCGCCGGCGCACCAACCCCGTGCACACCATGCTCGACACCGGCACCGACGCGGCCCTCGGCAGCCAGGGCTTCCCGCACGGTATCGGCGGCGCCGACGACGTGATCGCGATGCCGCTGCAGTGCTCCACCCAGTGGGACGGGCTCGGGCACATCTTCGACCACGGCAAGGCCTGGAACGGCCGGCCTGCCGAAAAGGTCGTCACCTCCGACGGCGACCTCGTCACCGGCATCGAGCACATGGCCCCCTACGTCGCCGGGCGCGGCGTGCTGCTGGACGTGGGCCGGGCAGTCGGTGACAGCGGTGAGTTGCCCGACGCCTTCGCCATCACCGAGGAGCACCTGACCGCGACCGCCGAAGCCCACGGCGTGAGCGTCGGACGCGGCGACATCGTCCTCGTACGGACCGGTCAGCTGGCCCGCGCCAGACGCGACGGCTGGGGCGACTACGCCGGCGGCCCCGCACCCGGACTGTCCTTCACCTCCGCCGGCTGGCTGCACCGTACGGAGATCGCCGCGATCGCCACCGACACCTGGGGCTTCGAGGTACGGCCCAACGAGTTCGACCACGCCTTCCAGCCCCTGCACCAGGTCGTCATCCCGAACCTGGGTCTGCTGGTCGGCGAGATGTGGGACCTCGACGACCTCGCCGCCGACTGCGCGGACGACGGCGTGTACGAGTTCTGGCTCACCGCCGCGCCCCTGCCCATCACGGGCGCCGTCGGCTCACCTGTCAACCCCGTCGCCGTCAAGTAGCCGCCCGCACACCGGCCGGATGCGTCCTCCCCGGACAGCAGCGACGCATCCGGTCACCAACCGCTCCACCCGCCGACGGGTGACGCACACAGCCCCCTGGCCCGCCCCTTCGGCGGACGAGCCGCACCCCCGCCGCCCGAAGCCGCGCGGCCCAACCTCGGGAGGATCCCGACATGGCACAAAACCCCCATCGCAGAGTCCTCGTCATCGGCGGTGGCGCCTCAGGCAACGCCGTGACCATTCTGCTGCGCCGCGCCGGCATCACCGTCGACCTCGTCGAGGCCAAGCCCGACTGGAACGCCACCACCGGGTCCGGCATCACCCTCCAGGGCAACGCGCTGCGCGTGCTGCGCGAACTGGGGGTCTGGGACCGGGTGAGCGCCTCCGGGTTCCCCTTCGTCACCCTGGGCATCACCACGCCCGACGGAACGGTGGTGCACGTCGCCGAGGACATCAGGACCGGCGGCGACGACCTGCCCGCCACCCTCGGCATGCAGCGCCCCCAGCTCCAGCAGATCCTCATCGACGCGGTCCGCGCCTCCGGCGCCACGGTCCGCCTCGGCACCATCGCCGAGGCCCTGGAGCAGGACGCCGACGGCGTCTCCGTGCGCTTCAGCGACGGCACCGAGGGCCGTTACGACCTGGTGATCGGCGCCGACGGCCTGAACTCCGCCACCCGCGCCGCCGTCGGCATCACCGACAAACCCGAGCCGACCGGCATGGCCATCTGGCGCATCGCGACCCCGCGCCCCGAGGGCCTCGAACGCAGCGACCTCGCCTACGGAGGCCCTGCCTACATCGCCGGCTACACGCCCACCAGCGAGAACACCATCTACGCCTTCGTCGTCGAAGCGTGCCGCGACCGCGCCTCCATCGACCCGGACACCTACGCCGACGAGATGCGCCGCCTGGCGCAGGCCTACGGAGGCGCTTGGCCGGAGATCACGAAACACATCACGGACCCGAAGAAGGTCAACTACACCTGGTTCGACCGGCTGCTGGTGGAGGGATCCTGGCACCGCGGCCGGGTCGTGCTGATCGGCGACGCCGCCCACTGCTGTCCGCCCACCATGGCCCAGGGAGCCGCGATGTCCCTGGAGGACGCCCTGGTGCTCGCCGAGCTGCTGACCGGCGGAGGGGACTGGGACGACGAACTGCTCCAGAGTTACTACGAACGGCGCATTCCCCGGGTGCGGAGAGTCGTCGAGGCATCCGTCCTGCTCGGTCAGTGGCAGCTGGACGGTGTGCGCGACGCCGACATGCCCGGGCTGATCGGCCGTACGCTGCACTCCCTGAAGGAACTGCCGTGACGACACCCACCGTGGACGTGCACGCGCACGTCCTGCTGCCCGAGGTCGACGCCCTGGTGGCGGACCTGCCAGGACTGGCCGAGGCCCGCGCCCTCGACGCCCGCCGCAACGGCCCCGACGCCCTCGCCGTCAGCGGCCCCATGGTCCGCGAGCGCGCCCCGAGGATGATCGACGTCACCGCGCGACTGGCCGCCATGGACGCACAGGGCGTGGACGTGCAGTTGGTCAGTCCGTCCCCTTCGCACTACCACTACTGGACGGACGAGGAGACGGCCGAGAAGGTCCACCGTCTCGCCAACGAGGCGACGGCCGCCCACTGCGCCCAGGCTCCCACGCGACTGCACGGCCTCGGCCTCGTCCCCCTGCAGCACCCCGAACTGGCCGTGCTCGCCCTCGAACACGCCCTGGAACAAGGCCTGTCGGGCGTCGAGATCTCCAGTCACGCCCCTGGCCGCGAGCTGTCCGACCCGGCGTACGAACCCCTCTGGACCCGTGCCGAGGAGACGGGCGCCGTCCTCTTCCTGCACCCCTTCGGCTGCACGCTCGACGAGCGCCTGGACCGCTGGTACCTGTCCAACGTCGTGGGCCAGCCGGTGGAGAACGCGGTCGCGCTGTCGCACCTGATCTTCTCCGGCGTCCTTGACCGGCACCCGGGGCTGAAGCTGATCGCCGCCCATGGCGGCGGCTACCTGCCCACCCACATCGGCCGCTCCGACCACGCCTGGTCGGCCCGCTCCGACGCGGGCGCCGGCTGCGCCCACCTGCCCAGCAGCTACCTCAGGCGCCTGTACTTCGACTCCCTGGTCCACGACCCGCATGTCCTGCGGGAGCTCGTCCGGGTGGCGGGCGCGGACCGGGTGCTGCTCGGCTCCGACCACGCCTTCGACATGGGCACCGAGGACCCGGTCACCGCCCTGCGCGCCGCCCGGCTGCCCGACCCCGACTTCCACGCCGTACGCGGCGGAAACGCCGCCGCGCTTCTCGACCTCTCCTGAGGAGGACCCCCCACATGTCCAACCGTCTGCTCACGCACCTGCGGCACGTCGACCTCGCCGTGCCCGACTACGACAAGCAGCTCGACTTCTACTCCGGGGTCTGGGGCCTGACCAAGGTCGCCGAGGACTCCGGCATCTCCTTCCTCGCCGCCGAGGGCAGCCCCGAGCAGTACGTCGTCCGGCTGCGCAAGTCCGACGAGAAGCGCCTCGACCTGGTCTCCTACGGCGCCGCGAGCGCGGCCGACGTGGACACGCTGGCCGAGCAGCTCCTCGCGGGCGGAGTGCAGTTGATCTCGCAGCCGGGCAAGGTCGACACCCCCGGAGGCGGCTACGGCTTCCGCTTCTTCGACGTCGACGGCCGCACCATCGAGGTTTCCGCGGACGTCGAGGTACGGCAGCACCGCAAGATCGAGGCGAAGGAGTCGATCCCGGTCAAGCTGTCGCACGTCGTCCTCAACTCACCGGACCTGGACAGGACCAGGGCCTGGTACGAGGAGCACCTCGGCTTCCGGCTCTCCGACACCCTCAGCTCGCCGCACATGGGCGAGGTCATGCACTTCATGCGGATCAGCAACCAGCACCACTCCATGGCCATCTCCAGGGGCCCGCACACCTCGCTCCACCACATCTCCTTCGAGATGCGCGGCATCGACGAGTACATGCGCGGCTCCGGCCGGGTGATCCGCGCCGGCTTCAAGAAGGTCTGGGGGCCCGGCCGCCACATGGCGGGCGACAACACCTTCACCTACTTCCTCGACCCGCACGGCAACACCGTCGAGTACACGACGGAACTGGAGCTGCTGGACGAGGACACCTGGCACCCGCACGTCTACGACTTCTCCCAGCCCGAGGTCACCGACCAGTGGGGCACCGCCAACCCCATGAACGAACTGGTGGCCAAGGAGTCCTTCAACGACGTCGACCGCGGCGTGTTCGTCGCCCCGCCGGTCTGACCGGCGCGGTTCCCGGTCCCCGGGGGCGCGGTTGCCCTGTCAACTGCCCTGACTCCCCGCCGCGCCCCCGGCCCCCATGCCCACCCCGCACGCCGACAGCCGACAGGAAACCGCCATGCGTTTCGCCGCGTACGAGTACCGAGACCGACGCCACGTGGCCGTCGTGGAAGAGGACGGCACGCTCTACCCTCTCCCCGGAGTCGGCTCCCTGACCGGCCTGCTCGCCCACGGCGGTGGCCTGCCCGAACTGCTGGACGCGGGCTCCACCACCGTGGACGTCCCGCCCGGCCCCCATGTCTCCGAGGTACGCCTGCTGCCCCCGCTGCAGCCGCCCACCGTAAGGGACTTCGTCACCTTCGAGGAGCACGTCGAGGGCGTACGGCGTTCGGTGGACGGGGCGACCGGGGTCCCCGAGCAGTGGTACGCGGCCCCCACCTTCTACTTCACCAACCCCTACGCGGTGTACGGCCCGCACGACGACATCCCCGTACCGCCCGGCTCGACCGTGCTCGACTTCGAACTCGAAGTCGCCGCCGTCATCGGCACCGAGGGCCGCGACCTCACCCCGGAGCAGGCTCGCGACCACATCATCGGCTACACCGTCTTCAACGACTGGTCGGCCCGCGACCTCCAGGCCGCCGAGATGAGGGTGGGCCTCGGCCCCTGCAAGGGCAAGGACACCGCCACCACCCTGGGCCCCTACCTGGTCACCGCCGACGAACTGGAGAAGTACCGCGACGAGGACGGCTTCCTGCGCCTGGCACTCACCGCCTCGGTCAACGGCGAGGTCGTCGGCGAGGACCTCCTGTCCAACATGAGCTGGACCTTCGAGGAGATGGTCGCCTACGCCTCCCGCGGCACCTGGGTCCGCCCCGGCGACATCCTCGGCTCCGGCACCTGCGGCAACGGCGGCTGCCTCGCCGAGCTGTGGGGCGTACGCGGCCGACAGGACCCGCCCCCTCTGAAACCCGGCGACACGGTCACCCTCACCGTCGAGGGCGTCGGCAGCGTCTCCAACACGGTCGTCGCCGGTACGACTCCGGTACCGCTGCCGACCGGCCGGCGCCGCACCCGGGAGCGGCCGTGACCGACCTCCACCCCAAGAGGCTCCTCGGCAAGGTCGTCGTGGTCACCGGCGCGGCCCGCGGCCAGGGCGCAGCCGAGGCCGCGGCACTGACCCGGGAGGGCGCCCGGGTCATCGCCACCGACGTGACCGAGACACCGGGCTGCCGCCGCCTCGACGTCACCAGCGAGAAGGACTGGGCCGAACTCGCCGCCGAACTGGCGGAGGCGTACGGCCAGGTCCACGGCCTGGTCAACAACGCCGGTATCACCTGGCGCGCCCGCCTCGACGCCGTACGCCCCGAGGACATGGCCCGCGTCCACGCGGTCAACGTCACCGGGCCACTGCTGGGCATCCAGCACCTGGCACCGCTGATGCGCCCCGGTGCGTCGATCGTGAATGTCGGCTCCTCGGCGGCGCTCACCGCCCACTACCCGGTCGCCTACACCGCCAGCAAGTGGGCACTGCGCGGCCTGTCGGCCACCGCCGCCATGGAACTGGGGCCGCGCGGCATCCGAGTGAACACCGTCCACCCCGGTTACATCGAGACGGAGATGACCGCCTCCGCCGCGCCCGCGTTCCGCGAGGCCAACCTCGCGGGCACACCCCTCGGCCGCACCGGAACCGTCGACGACATCACCCCGCTCGTCACCTTCCTCCTCTCCGACGAGTCGTCCTTCGTCACCGGAGCCGAGATCCCGGTCGACGGCGGCCTCACCGCCCACGGCGGCGCCAAGCCCATCTCGGACGCCGTACGGAACTAGAAACAGCAGAAAGGCCCACTCACCCCATGGACAAGGTCTGTTCGAGCGCCGCGGAGGCGGTGGCCGACATTCCCGACGGGGCGTCCCTCGCTGTCGGCGGGTTCGGCCTCAGCGGTATCCCCGAGGTGCTCATCCATGCCCTCCACGCACAGGGCGCCACCGGCCTGGAGGTCGTGTCGAACAACTGCGGCGTGGACGGGCGCGGACTGGGCGTCCTGCTGGGCGACGGCCGGATCGCCCGCGTCACGGGCAGCTACGTGGGTGAGAACAAGGAGTTCGCCCGGCAGTACCTCTCGGGCGAACTGGAGGTGGAGCTGGTGCCCCAGGGCACCCTCGCCGAACGGCTGCGCGCCGGGGGAGCGGGCATCCCCGCCTTCTACACCCCCGCGGGCGTGGGCACCCAGGTCGCCCACGGCGGCCTGCCCTGGCGCCACGCGGCCGACGGCACGGTCACCGTCGCCTCCCCGGCGAAGGAGACACGCACCTTCGCCGACCGCCCGTACGTCCTGGAGCACGCCATCACCACCGACTTCGCCCTCGTACGGGCCTGGCGCGGCGACCGGCACGGCAACCTGGTCTTCCGCAGGGCCGCCGCCAACTTCAACCCCCTCGCGGCCATGGCCGGCCGCGTCACCCTCGCGGAGGTCGAAGAACTCGTCGAGCCGGGGGAGTTGAGCCCCGACGCGGTCCACCTGCCGGGCGTCTTCGTCCAGCGGATCGTCGAACTGACCCCCGCCGAGGCGGCCGACAAGCACATAGAGAAGAGGACCGTCCGCGCATGAGCGTCCCCGTCCGTACCGCGCCCGGCTGGGCCCGCGACCAGATGGCCGCGCGCGCCGCCGCCGAACTCGCCGACGGCTCCTACGCCAACCTCGGCATCGGCCTGCCCACCCTCATCCCGGGCCACCTCCCGCCCGGCGTCCACGTCGTCCTGCACTCCGAGAACGGCATCCTCGGCACCGGCCCCTACCCCACCGAGGACGAGGTGGACCCCGACCTGATCAACGCGGGCAAGGAGACCGTCACCGTCCTGCCCGGCGCGAGCTTCTTCGACTCGGCGCTGTCCTTCGGCATGATCCGCGGCGGGCACATCGACACCGCGGTGCTGGGCGCCATGCAGGTCTCCGCCGCCGGCGACCTGGCCAACTGGATGATCCCCGGCAAGATGGTCAAGGGCATGGGCGGTGCCATGGACCTCGTCCACGGCGCCCGCCGCGTCATCGTCCTGATGGAACACACCGCCAAGGACGGCACCCCCAAGATCCTCACCGAATGCACCCTGCCCCTCACCGGCGAGCGCTGCGTCCACCGGATCATCACCGACCTCGGCGTCCTCGACGTCACCCCGAACGGCCTCGCGCTCGTCGAGACGGCACCCGGGGTCACCTTCGAGGACATCGCCGCCCGCACCGACGCCCCGGTCCACCGCTGAGGGAGCGTCACACCAGGTCGCGGGCCGCGTGGTGGGTGATCGCGTCTCACAGGAAGGAGCCACGGCCAGCGCAAGGGCACCGCGACGCACCGCTTGCCTACTCGTCGTCCGCTCTGGTCGTGGCCATCTCCACATCGATCACTCCGTCGTCCTGGAAGAGCTCCGAGGCGAGCTGTGCCGGATCCTCGGTGCCCTCCAGGCCCAGGACCACGCGGGCGGCGTCGTCCGTGCGGCCGGGCAGCCGCTCGACCTTGACCTGCACGATGCGGAAGCCTCGCCGGGTGCAGGTCTCCATCAGGCGGGGCAGCAGCGCCGTACCGGTGCGGTACGTCAGCCGGGCCTCCACGGCGGAAGCCGCGGTGCCGGGTATCAGGCGGGCGGACAGCAGCGGATAGCCGCGTACCACGAGGAAGTGCAGCGCGGTGGTGGCCAGCGCGAGGACCGGCAGCCCACCGCCGCAGGCCATGCCGACCGCGCAGGTCAGCCAGACGGTCGCCGCGGTGGTCAGACCCCGTACCGCATCCCGTCGCACGAAGATCAGGCCCCCGCCGATGAACCCGATCCCGGACACGATCTGGGCGGCGACCCGGGAGGGGTCGAAGGAGACGTTCTCCAGCCCCAGGACGCCGGTGAAGCCGTGCTGGGAGACCTCCATCATCAGCGCGCTCGCGATCCCCACCAGGGTGTGGGTGCGCAGCCCCGCGCTCTTCTGCTGAGCCGCCCGCTCCCACCCGATGAGGCTCGACAGCAGCAGCGCCAGCCCCAACTCGCCCAGCTGCCTCAGCCCCTGCCCGTTGTGGACGTCCCACAACGGCGCCGCCAGCCCCGTCATGCGCACCTTCCCGTCACTCGCGTACCGGCATGCGTTGTCGCCTACCCAGCAAGGACGACCCTCTTGTCCAGGCCGAGCAGGACTTTCAGTTCCTGGCAGGACTTCGAGCGATACGTCGCCGACCTGTGCCGACGGGACGGCTGTACGAAGGTCGTCGTCAGCGGCAGGAGCGGCGACCTGGGCGCCGACCGTGGTCGGCTACCTCTTCGACGGCCGCAAACTTGTCGTCCAGTGCAAGAAATACGCGCCGGACCGCAACGTGTCCTCGCAGGACATGCAGAAGTTCGTCGGCACCGCTCGGCTCGAACACGGGGCGGACGTCGCCCTGTTCGTCACCACGGGCCGCACCTTCACCAGGGAGGCCCTCGGGCTGGCGGCGCGTCATGACATCGTGGCCATGCACCGGGACCTGCTGGGTTCCTGGGTCAGGGGTGCCCATCTGGAGACCCTGATCCCGCTGAACGGAAGCGGCGGCGGCACACGGACGGCCAAGCCGCAGTCGTCGCACACGTCGCCGCGCACGAGCTCGGCGCGGCTGCCCACGCGATCAAGGTGGCGCACGTCCGGGGCAGGGCGGGGACGGCGCCGCGCTCAGCGGGGGTACAGACCGCCGTCGAGAGTGATCACCTTGTTGGTCAGGTAGCCGTTGGTGACCATCGACGTGGCCATGGCGGCGACCTCGTCGGGCGTGCCGAGTCGTCCGACCGGGATGGGCGCGGGGAGTCTCCCGCCCTCGCCGGCGACTGCGGGCAGGATCCGGGTGCCTGCGACGAGCGCGGGCGCGAGGGCGTTGACCGTGACGCCGGCGGCGGCGACACCGGACGCCAGGGAATGGGTGAGCCCGTGCAGGGCCGCCTTGCCGGCGGCGTGGTGCGGGCCGATGACCCCGCCGTTGAGGGCGGCGATGGACGAGATGAAGACCATGCCGGGAAGGGCGGCCTGGACCATGAGGAAGGGGGCGCGGACGTTGACGGCCATGGTGGTGTCCCAGGTGTCGACGTCGACGTCGGTCCAGGCGAGCTGCTTTCCGACGCCGGCTCCCGCGATGAGCAGGTCGACGGGGCCGAGAGCGCGGGAGGTGCGGTCGACAAGCTCGGCGGCGGCTGCCGCCTCGGCCGAGGCCGTCCCCCCGTCCGAGGAGCTGCCCGGCTATTCGGAGCGGCTTTTCGAGTACCACCGAGCCCACCCCGAGGCCCTGCGCCTGGTGATGTGGGAGGCGCTGGAGATCGGTGACGGGCCGGTCCCCGCGGATCAGGAGCGCACCGCGCACTACGGCGACCAGGTGACCGCCGCGCAGGCCGGGGAACCGGACGCCGACGCCCGAACCCGCGTGTTCCTCACCCTCGCCCTGGCCAGCTGGAGCGTCGCGATGCCACAGCTCCGGCGCATGGTGCTGGGCCCCGACTTCGACATGGACCAGCTCAGGCAGGAGATCGCCCGTGCGGTGGCGGCGCTACCCGCGGAGGGTTCGAGCTCCGGCCACTGATGAACACCGTGAACTGGGGCGGGGCTCTTCGACGTCGGCCGGAGCGGCGAGCATCCTCATGAAGGGCTCCATCAGCCGCTCGAACTCGTGCTCGTTGGCGGACCGAGCGGTCGGAGACAAAGGCGCCTGGTGGGCAAAAGCCCAGGTCAGGCGCCTGCTCTTCGGGCGTCTAGAAGAATCCCAGCTTCTTCGGTGAGTAGCTCACCAGCAGATTCTTCGTCTGCTGATAGTGCTCCAGCATCATCTTGTGCGTCTCCCGGCCGATGCCCGACCCCTTGTAGCCGCCGAACGCCGCGTGCGCCGGGTAGGCGTGGTAGCAGTTCGTCCACACACGCCCGGCCTGGATGGCGCGGCCCGCGCGGTAGGACGTGTTGACGTCCCGTGTCCACACGCCGGCCCCGAGGCCGTACAACGTGTCGTTGGCGATCTTGATGGCGTCGTCGAAGTCGTCGAAGGAGGTCACTGAGACGACCGGACCGAAGATCTCCTCCTGGAAGATCCGCATACGGTTGTCGCCCTCGAAGATGGTCGGCTGGACGTAGTAGCCGCCCTTCAACTCGCCGTCGTGCTCGATGCGTTCGCCGCCGGTGAGGACCTTGGCGCCCTCCTGCCGGCCGATGTCCAGGTAGGAGAGGATCTTCTCCAACTGGTCGTTGGAGGCCTGCGCGCCGATCATGGTGTCCGTGTCGAGCGGGTGGCCGGTCCTGATGAGCTCGGTGCGGGCGACGGCCGCCTCCATGAACTCGGCGTAGTGACCCCGTTGGACCAGCGCCCGGGACGGGCAGGTGCACACCTCGCCCTGGTTGAGCGCGAACATCGTGAAGCCCTCGAGCGCCTTGTCCCGGAAGTCGTCGTCCGCCGACCAGACGTCCGCGAAGAAGATGTTCGGCGACTTGCCGCCCAGCTCGAGGGTGACCGGAGTGATGTTCTCCGAGGCGTACTGCATGATCAGCCGGCCGGTCGTGGTCTCACCGGTGAACGCCACCTTCGCCACGCGCGGGCTGGACGCGAGCGGCTTGCCCGCCTCCACGCCGAAGCCGTTGACGATGTTGAGGACACCGGGCGGCAGGAGGTCGGTGACCAGGCTCAGCCAGTAGTGGATGGACGCCGGGGTCTGCTCGGCGGGCTTCAGCACGACCGCGTTGCCGGCGGCCAGCGCCGGAGCCAGCTTCCACGTCGCCATCAGGATCGGGAAGTTCCACGGGATGATCTGCGCGACCACACCGAGCGGCTCATGGAAGTGGTATGCCACCGTGTCGTCGTCGACCTCGCCGAGTGAGCCCTCCTGCGCCCGGATCGCCCCGGCGAAGTAGCGGAAGTGGTCGATGGCGAGCGGGATGTCGGCGGCCAGCGTCTCGCGCACCGGCTTGCCGTTCTCCCAGCTCTCGGCGACCGCGAGCTGCGCGAGGTTGGCCTGCATACGGTCGGCGATCTTCAGCAGGATGTCGGAGCGCTCGGTCACCGACGTACGCCCCCAGGTCGCGGCGGCCGCGTGCGCCGCGTCGAGCGCCCGCTCCACGTCCTCCGCCGTGCCCCGGGCGATCTCGGTGAACGGCTGTCCGTTCACCGGCGACGGGTTCTCGAAGTACTGCCCGCGGGCCGGCGGTACGTACTCGCCCCCGATGAAGTGGTCGTAGCGCGCCTGGTAGGAGACGATCGCGCCCTCGGTGCCTGGCGCAGCGTAACGGGTCATGCGGATGGGCCTCCTTCAGAAGCGCTGCCCGCCGTTGGGCAGCTTTCGCGAGGAGGCTAGGGACGGAGACGTTGCAACCACGTTGCTGTGCGCCGTGGTCCGGCGGTCAGGAATGCGTTCCCTTGCGGCGATTCGTGACCGCGGACCGGTCGGCCGATGTCCCCAGCTCGGACTCCAGTGCGGTGAGCCGGGACCGGACCGTCGGCGTGGGCCGCACCGCCGCCAGAGCCCGCCACACCTCCAGGTCCTCCTCGCCCCAGGGCGCGTGCGCCCAGTCGGCGAGCAGATCCGGATCACGGCGGGCGATCAGCGCCGTGCGCAGACCGTCGGCGAGGCGGTGCCTGAGCCGCGCCACCGCCGGAGCCTGCGAACCGGGCAGCAGTGGCCCGGTGTACGCCCGTGCGGCCGCGGTGACCGCTCCGGTCTCCAGGCGCCGCTCGACGGCGGCAACGTCGGACTCGACCGGCACACTGAGCCGGTACGGCCGCGACCCCAGCAGTTCGGGGCCCAGCACCCGGCGCAACCGGGCCAGTTCCGCGCGCAGGGTCACCGGAGTGACCGACTCGTCCTCGTACAGCGCGCACAGCAGTTCGTCGCCCGTCAGGCCCTCCGGATGCCGGGACAGCAGGACGAGGATCTCGCTGTGCCGCCGGCTGAGCCTGATCCGCCGGCCTTCGACGACGAGTTGGGCCTCGTCCCGGCCCAGCGCCGTCAGCTCCGGCGTGTCGGCGGCGGGGCGCTCGGGAACCAGCAGCGCCAGCTGGGACTCGGCCGCCCGCGCGACCGCCTGCACGAAGCCCAGGCTGTGCGGATGAGCCAGCCGGTCCCCGCCGGTGATGTCCACGGCGCCCAGCACCCGCCCGGTGCGCGGATCGTGCACCGGAGCCGCCGCGCACGTCCACGGCTGCACGCGACGGATGAAGTGCTCAGCCGCGAAGACCTGCACGGGCCGGTCGACGGCGACCGCCGTGCCCGGCGCGTTGGTGCCCATCGCGGACTCCGCCCACCGCGCCCCCGGCACGAAGTTCATCCGCCCCGCGCGCTGCCGGGTCGTCGGATCCCCCTCCACCCACAGCAGCCTCCCGTACGCGTCGCACACCGCGAGCAGATGTTCCCCGTCGGCGGCGAAGGTCCCCAGCAGCTCCCGGAACAGGGGCATCACCCGAGCCAGCGGATGCTCGGCCCGGTAGGCGCCGAGCTCCCCGTCCACCAGGTCCACGCTCGCCGTCCCGTCGACCCCGACACCGGCCCGCGCGGAACGCCGCCACGACTCGGCGACCACCGAACGCACGGGCCGCGTCACCGTCCCGGCCTCGGTGAACGTCTCGTGCGCGCGACGCAGCATCCGCGCGTGTTCGGCAGGGTCGGCCCCCGGTTCCAGGGCCACCCATGGATCGGTCAAGTCGGCCTCCCCGAGAGGTGATGCGGCTGGGGACATCGTCACTCCCCGTACGCGCTCGGACAACCTCCTTGACCGTGCTCACCCGAACGTTCGCCTGCCGTCCCGGTCAAGCGAAGTTGACCATTCTGATGTAGCGCGACCAGTCCCAGTGGGGTCCGGGGTCCGTGTGGTCCGTTCCCGGCACCTCGTAGTGCCCGATGATGTGCGCCCGGTCCTTCGGGATGCCGTACCGGTCGCAGACCGTCGCCGTGAGCCTCGCCGACTGCTCGTACAGGGCGTCCGTGAAGTAGACCGGTTGGTCCACCCACCCTTCGTGTTCGATGCCGATGCTGCGTGTGTTGTAGTCCCAGTTCCCCGCGTGCCAGGCGACGTCGGCCTCGCGCACGCACTGCGTCACGTGGCCGTCGGCCGAGCGCACCAGGTAGTGCGCGGACACCGCCTTCTGCGGGTTCTGGAAGATGCGGATCGTCTTGGTGTACGTCTCCTGGGTGACGTGGATGACCACGTAGTCCAGGGAATAGGCCGCAGGACGGTCGGACACCGTGTAGTTGGAGGTGCTCGCCTCCTGCCACTCGGCGGGCGGGTAGTCGGGGGACTGGACCTGCGCTCCGGCCTGGGGGTCGGGCAGCAGGGCGTACGGGACGGCGGCGAGGGCCGCGCCCTTCAGGAACAGTCGCCGGGTGGTGCTCGGTCTTTCTCGCTCCATGGAGCCGTGCCTTTCGAACGTGGGGGGCGGCGAGGAGGGCCGGCCGGCGAGAAGTCCCGGTGGTCAGCGCAGCAGCGTCGCCGCGGTCTCGCGCAGCCGGTCGTGTATCCCGCGGTGAGTCTCGCGCGCCGGCAGCCACTCCTTGCGGATCTTGGCCACGCAGGTGTAGTTGGTGTCGCACACGTTGGCCAACGGCGACTCCACCGCCTGGGTCGCGAACTGGTAGGCGTCCAGCTCGCTGAATCCGTAGTCGCGCACGAGCCACTGCACCAGGTCGAGCTGGGATATCCGGAACGCGTCCTCCAGCGGGCGTGCCGAACCCGTCGAGATGATGTGCGTGTCCGACTCGATACGGGGCCACGGTGTGGCGAGCCCCTTGAGCAGTTCGACGATCACCACCGTGTTCATGGCGCACTCGACGGCGACCCCGCAGGTCTCCCCCTCGCCCTGCCGCGCGTGTCCGTCGCCGAGGCTGAGCAGCGCGCCCTCGACGTTCACCCCGAAGTAGGCCGTCACACCGGCTCGCATCTCCGGCGTGTCCATGTTCCCGCCATGCGCGTCGGGTACCAGGGCCGAGCGGACCTCGAGGTTGGCGGGGGCCACTCCCACCGTGCCGTGCATCGGGTCGATGGGCAGTTCGGCCTCGATCTCGCTGTCGTGCGCCCGGAACAGCGCCGTGCGCCGGGTCCGGTCGAGCTGCCAGATCCAGACGGTCTCGGGCAAAGGCGGCTGCAGGGTGGCTGTGGTGTGCGTGGAGGTGAGGGCGCCGAACAGGGGGACCGTGGTCGAGGCGGCCCAGTCGCGGGCCGGTTCGATCGACACGAAGTGCACGGCGACCGTGTCGCCCGGCTCGGCGCCCTCCACGTGGAAGGGGCCGGTCTGCGGGTTGAGGAAGGGGAACTCGCACACCTCGGACACCAGGTCCTTCTCGGACCGCACCCGCCCGGCGAAGCAGTCCTCCGTGTACAGGTCAAGGACCGTGCCCGGTGCGATCCGTGCCACGGGCGGCGCGCCGCCGAACGTCCACGCGTATTCGTGCGGTTCGGGCCGGACGGTCAGGATCCGGGGGTCGTTCATCGCTGTGCTGCTCCGTTCTGCGCGGGGCTGGTGTGGCCGGGTGAGTCCAGATGTACCGTCGGCGGCGGAATCCCGCCCGTGTCCCGTATGGGCCCTACCGCTCTTTTCGCCGCCATGTGAATCCCCCTCAATTCACGCCAGTCCGTGAGGCGTCCGCCGGTCTGGACCGAGGTGGCCTCGTGTGGATCACGGTACGGGCCTTGCCGGTTGGGCAGAAGGGCGCCGAGTGCTTCGGTGGACGAAGGCGCGGATGTGGAAAACTTCGTCACTCGCACCAGTGATCGTCATCCCCCCGCAGGTCGAGGTCAGCGAGCCGCGCCCAGCTCATGGGGCTGTGACGCGCAGGCGCTCCGGCACCGCCCACCACTCGTCCGGGCGGTCCACCACCGCGGCGTCCGGACCGTGCTCCAGGTACCGGTCGAGGCGCAGAAGATAGGCGGCGATGCCCGCCGCGCCCTGCATCCACGCCGTGCCCGGCGGAAGCAGCGACGGGTCCTTGCGGTGTTCGAGGAAGCGCCAGCGGGCACCCGCCTCGTCCCTGATCGCCCGCTCCACCAACGCGTCACCCATCACCCGCGCCGCCCGCACCAGGTTTTCCGCCTCTGCCGTGCCGGCGAAGTCCTGCGCCGCGTCGAGCAGTACGTCCCCCACGCCCGCCGTTCCGCAGCAGCGGCCGTCGTTGTCCCAGAATCCGGGGCGGAGACGTTCCGGCAGGCCGGACGTGAGGATCGAGGTCAGGCACCGGTGCCGCAGCTCGTCCACGCTGAGCCCAGCCACCTCCGTCACCCCGGCGTGCACCAGCGCCGCGAACAGGTGCGAGGTGCCCGCCGGTCCGTGGCACCAGGTGTACGTCACCGGTTCCACCTCGCGTGTCGAGGGCGGGATCGTGTGCGGGACGACGAAGCCGCCGTCCTCCAACGAGCCCACCGACAGGACGTGCCGGGCCCCCTCCACCGCGGCGGCCACGAAGTCGTCACGGCCCAGGGCCCTGCCCGCCACCGCCAGCGCCGAGGCGACCCCGGCCGTGCCGTGCGAGTAGTTGGGTGCCCGCCACCGGGTATCCGGTGCGATCCCCCAGTCGAGACCGGCCTCCGTGCGGTCCGCCGCCCTCAGGAGGGCCTCTCCGCCCGTCGTCGCGATCGCCTCGGCGTACTCTCCGCCCGCCCAGACCGCCGTCATGATCACGCCGGCGGCGCCCATGATGATGTCGTTCAGGGGCGCGTCGGAGCCCGGTTCGAACTCGACCGTGGTCTTCCAGCCGTCGACGTCCGCCAGCTCGGCGAGTCGCCGCAGTGGGATCGACTCCGTGCCCGGGGACAGGAGCTTCAACGCCATGGCGTCGCCCGCCAGGCCGTCGTAGAGGGACGGTTCCGTACGCTCCTGGGCCTGCGCCGACAGCCTGTTCACGATCCCTGCCGCGAGGGTCCGCTCCCGTTCGTCGAGTTCCCGGTACCGCGTGATCTCCGCCAGCACCGGGGCCAGTCCGGCGATCCCCGCGTACAGCGTGTCGCGGTCCTTGTCGGGCGCCGGATCCGGCTCCTGCTCCGAGACCACCTCCGGCAGCCAGGGGCCGTCGTCCTCGCGCACCTGGTCCAGTACTCACGACCAGGCCGCCTCGCCCAGTTCCCGATATCCGCCGCTCGCCGTCACCCGGACACGCTACAACTGCCCGCCCACTACGGGCAGATGACTTTCGCGGCACCCCGATCAGGCGCGTTCGGCCACCGCGGCGGGGTCGTCGAGCACCGCCCGCACCACCGAGTGCGCAGCGCCCAGCAACGGACCCTCGGAACCCAGTCGCGACACCGACACCGGACAGGCAGGACCCGCCGTGCGCCGGTCCAACTCGGCCTCCAGCGAGGGCAGCAGCCAGGGCGCGAGCCCGGCCAGCGCGCCACCGAGCACCACGCTCTCGGGGTCGAGCAGATTGACCGCACCGGTCAGGGCGATGCCGAGCGCCCTGCCGGCATCGCGCAGCGCACGCCGTACGGCCTCGTCACCCTCGGCGGCCCGGCCCGCGAGCAGTCCGACACGGTCCTCGCCCGGCTCCAGGCCCGCCGCACGCAGCACCGCCTCCTCACCGGCGTACTGCTCCAGGCACCCCCGTCCGCCGCATGGGCACGCGGGTCCGTCCGGACGCACCGGCACATGTCCCAGTTCGCCCGCGAAACCCCGTGTCCCGCGCAGCAGTCCACCGGCCACGACGACCGCCGCGCCGATGCCGATCTCCGCCGACACGTGCAGGAAGTCGCGCGAAGTACCCCCGCCCAGCCAGAGTTCCGCGAGGGCGCCGAAGTTGGCCTCGTTGTCGACGGTCAGCGAGTGGTCCCGGGGGAGCAGGGCGCCGAGGTCGGTGTCGTGCCAGTCCAGGTTCGGTGCCCGGACGACGGTACGGGCGTCGCGGGCGATCAGACCGGGCACGGCCACCGCGAGCCCCGCGGACCACAGCCCCTGGTCCTCCGCCTCGGTGACGACCCGGCGCACCAGCTTCGTGAGCTCGTCGATCACCGGTCCGGGGGAGCGGCCGCGGTTCGTACCGTGCCGGACGGCACGCGCGCGTACCTCTCCGCGCAGGTCGACCGCGCAGACCGCGAGGTGGTCCACGCCGATCTCGGCGCCGATCCCGGCGGGACCGCGGCCGCTGACGGCGAGAGCCGAGCCGGGCCGTCCCACCCGGCCGGGCCGCTCGGGGCCCAGCTCCTCCAGCAGCCCCGAGCGTATGAGTTCGTCGACCAGCGTCGACACAGCGGCCCGGGTCAGCCCTATGCGCGAGGCGACGGCGGCACGGGAGAGGGGCCCCTCGGCGCTGACGGCGTGCATCACGCGCGCGAGGTTGCGCCGGCGCATGCCCTGCTGGGTGTCCGGCAACACCCGGCCCGGGCCGGCCGGGTGCGCCTCGTGCAGCGGTGCGCTCATGCCCCCGTCCTCAACGGCTGTCGGTGCTCCGCTCCAGCAGCGGGGCCGCGTCGGAGAGTACCCCGGCGATCCTGGCCAGCGTCTCCTCGTCCCGCTCCACCGCCTCCAGCACGGGACCCGCGGCGGTGTTCCAGCGCCGGGCGACCGAGCCCGGGTCCTCACCGGTCAGCAGGCCCGCCGCCTGCGCAGCGGCGCCGAGCGCGACCAGCTCCTTGGCCTCGGGCACCTGGACCGCGCGGCCCGACAGCCGCCGTACGGTCTGCTGCCAGGCAGTGCCGCGGGCGCCGCCGCCGATGAGCAGCAGCGGGACGGAGCGGTCCGCGTCCTCGTCCAGGACCAGGTCCAGCGCCCCGAGCAGCGAGTGCACGGCACCGTCGTAGGCGGCCTGCAGCAGCTGGCTGGCGGTCGTGTCGTGACGCAGGCCGTGCAGCAGGCCCGAGGCGCCCGGCAGGTTCGGGGTGCGCTCGCCGTCCAGGTAGGGCAGCAGGGTGACGCCCGTGGCGGGCTCCACGGCCTCGCGGTCCAGGCCGAGCAGGGTCGCGACACGGTCGACGGCGAGCGTGCAGTTCAGGGTGCAGGCCAGTGGCAGCCAGTCGCCGTGCGCGTCGGCGAAGCCCGCCACCGTGCCGGTCGGGTCCGCGGGCCGCCGCTTGGACACGGCATACACCGTGCCCGACGTGCCGAGGCTGAGCACCGGCGTCCCGGGCCGCAGCCCGAGGCCCAGGGCGGCGGCCGCGTTGTCGCCCGTGCCCGGAGCGACCAGGGTGCCCTTGGAGAACGGCAGGTCGTGGCCGTCACGCACGGTGCCCGCCACCTCGCCGGGGCGCACCACCCGCGGCAGCAGCGCCGGTTCGAGCCCCACGCGCGCGAGGGTCTCCTCGTCGTACGACTCCGTCGCGGCGGCCCACCAGCCGGTGCCGGAGGCGTCTCCGCGGTCGGTGGTGCCCTGCCCGGTCAGCCGCTCGGTGAGGTAGTCGTGAGGCAGGCGTACGGCCCTGGTCGCGCGGATCGCCTCCGGCTCGTTCTCCGCGAGCCAGGCCCACTTCGTGACGGTGAACGAGGGGCCGGGCACGCTTCCGGTGCGCTCCGCCCAGGCCTTCGGGCCGCCCAGCTCCTCGACCAGACGGCGGGCCTGCGGCGCCGAGCGGACGTCGTTCCACAGCAGCGCCGGACGGACCGGTTCGCCCCGCTCGTCCAGCGTGACCAGGCCGTGCTGCTGTCCGCCGATCGACACCGCGGCGGCCTCGCGGGCCGCGTCGCCGCACTGGCGCAGCGCCTCGCACAGGGCGTCCCACCACTGGCGCGGGTCACTCTCCCGGCCCGCCCCGGAGGAGACGGTGTGCGGCGCCTGGCCGCTCGCGACGACCTGCCCGGTGGCCGCGTCGACGACGAGCGCCTTGGTGGACTGGGTGGACGTGTCCACGCCGACGACGAGCGGACCCTCGGCTGCTGACATCGTGCTCTCCCTTTTGTGCGCGGCTCAGCTGGGATGTTCCGTCACAGGCACCCTGCACTCTTCCCAGGGCTGCGTCCGCATACTAGTTTGTAAACCGCCATGACAAAATAGTCGTGAGCAAGCGTCGCAATCAAGCAAGGAGCCGCGGCATGAGCTACCAGCCCACCCCCGATGACAGGTTCACCTTCGGCCTGTGGACCGTCGGCTGGCAGGGAAGGGACCCGTTCGGCGACGCCACGCGGCGTGCCCTCGACCCGGTCGAGACGGTGCAGCGCCTGGCCGAGCTCGGCGCCTACGGAGTCACCTTCCACGACGACGACCTGATCCCCTTCGGATCCTCGGACACCGAGCGCGAGTCCCACATCAAGCGCTTCCGCCAGGCCCTCGACACGACCGGTATGACCGTGCCGATGGCCACCACCAACCTCTTCACGCACCCCGTCTTCAAGGACGGCGCGTTCACCGCCAACGACCGTGACGTGCGCCGTTACGCCCTGCGCAAGACGATCCGCAACATCGACCTGGCGGTCGAACTCGGCGCGAAGATCTACGTCGCCTGGGGCGGCCGCGAGGGCGCCGAGTCCGGCGGAGCCAAGGACGTGCGCGCGGCGCTGGACCGCATGAAGGAGGCCTTCGACCTCCTCGGCGAGTACGTCACCTCCCAGGGCTACGACCTGAAGTTCGCCATCGAGCCCAAGCCGAACGAGCCGCGCGGCGACGTCCTGCTGCCCACCGTCGGTCACGCCCTGGCCTTCATCGAGCGCCTGGAGCGCCCGGAGCTGTACGGCGTCAACCCCGAGGTCGGTCACGAGCAGATGGCCGGGCTGAACTTCCCGCACGGCATCGCGCAGGCCCTGTGGGCGGGCAAGCTCTTCCACATCGACCTCAACGGCCAGTCCGGCATCAAGTACGACCAGGACCTGCGCTTCGGCGCCGGAGACCTGCGCGCCGCGTTCTGGCTGGTCGACCTGCTGGAGAGCGCCGGTTACGACGGCCCGCGCCACTTCGACTTCAAGCCCCCGCGGACCGAGGACCTCGACGGCGTGTGGGCGTCGGCCGCGGGCTGCATGCGCAACTACCTGATCCTCAAGGAGCGTGCGGCCGCATTCCGGGCCGACCCGGAGGTACAGGAGGCCCTGCGCGCCTCCCGCCTGGACCAGCTGGCCCAGCCGACCGCAGCGGACGGCCTGCAGGCCCTGCTGGCGGACACCGGCGCCTTCGAGGAGTTCGACGTCGAGGCGGCCGCCGCGCGCGGGATGGCCTTCGAGCGCCTCGACCAGCTGGCCATGGATCACCTGCTGGGGGCTCGCGGCTGAGCGCACGCGCGGGTGCCTCGCCAGCGATCTCCGTACGGAATGCTCCGGAATCGTGCGGTCCATGGCATGGATCCGTACCGAGCTCCGTACGGGGGTCGCCCCGCGCCCGGTTCACGGCGACCGTGGACGGTATGGCCATGCCGCCCCTACCGCCTCAGCCGCCCGGACCGCCGGATGGGACGCCGCCTCACGACGGCGGTTTCGGACCGCCCACCGTCAGCTTCGGGACGGCAGGGGACCGGCGGAACCCTCCGCCATCGAAGAGGCGGCTGAACCCGCTCGTCGTCCTTCTGTCCGCCATCGCGGCGGTGGCCGTTGTCGTAGTGATCGTGCTGATGGCTGCCGGTCGTCACGACTCGTCGGACAGGAAGTCACCGGCCGGCAGCAACACCTCCAGCCCCTCAGCCTCGCGGTCGCTCGGCATCCCGACCGAGCTGCCCAGCCGACTGCCCTCGAAGTTGCCCAGCGAACTGCCGAGCAGCGTCCCGAGCGACCTGGAGTCGCTGATCCCGTCGCTCGGCCTCAACCTGCCGTGAGGGCGATCGGCCGGCCGGCTTCGCAGTCAGGCGTCCTCGTCTCCGGAGAGCGGGTCCAGTGACGCCAGGGCCGTCGCCGGATCCTGACACGCTCCTCCCGCCGGCACCCAGTGACCACGCTCCTTCCGGTACGGCCACCAGCGCCCGTCCCGCCCCAGCCGCAGCTGCGCCGGTTCGCCCACCACCGTCCACCGGTTGCCCTGTGCCCGCAAGGAGGGCCGCTCGTCCTCGTCCCAGGCCGACTCGATCGTGGCATGCGCGCGTGCGAGCGTTTCACCGGGGACACCGCCCTCCTCCTCCAGCACGGACAGGGCGGCCGCCCCACCGAGGCCCCATGCGCGCGTGGCCCGCGCCATCCCCTCCTGATCGCGCCCCGAGCCGTGTGCCAGGCGCTCCGCCACTACGGTTCCGGGCATCCCGACGGCGAGGCGCACGGCATCCTGGGCCGCCGTCAACTCGGGCTCGCAGGGTCGCGATTCGATCCCCGGCCGGACTGCGGCGACCAGCAGCCGATGCGCCTCTGCGGCGGTGCAGGCGGCCAAGTACCGGACCGCGTTCGCATCCACCCGGGGGGCCGGCGGGGCCTCGGTGTCCAGAGCCGGAGGAGCGCCGGGTGCCCCGGGCGGCTCCGGCAGCGGGGGCAGCGGCGGCAGGAGGACGCCGTCCGCATAGGCCTCGGCTGCATCCACCCCCTCCGGCTCGGAGCTTCCCCTCGGCCTCGTTGTGACGCCGGCCTGGAGGCCGTCCATCAGGGCGCGCTCGCCCCGCCCCCGCATCAGCAGCAGGACGAAGGGGTCCTGGTCCAGCAGGCGGGCGAGCTGGTAGCAGAGGGCGGCCGTGTGCGCGCAGTGGTCCCAGGCGCCGCAGTCGCACTCCGGCTCCAAGTCGCCGAGGCCCGGCAGGAGTTCGGCGCCGGTCGTCGCCGCGTCCTCGACCAGGTGGGGCGGCATCTCCCGGTCCAGCAGCGCCGCGACATGACCGGCCCGCTCGGCCGCCATGTCCATGAAGCGGTCCCACTGCTCGCCGCTCAGCTCCTCCAGCAGCACGTCGGCCCGGTGCGGCGTACGGTCGCGGTCCTGGACCACGGCTGTGACGCGCCCGGGGCGTACGGAGACGGCGCCCACGGCTCCCGCGCGCGCCAGCCCGCGTCCCGCCTTCAGCTGCCGAGAGTCCAGCGCCGTGTCCTCCAGCGCTTTCAGCCATGCCTGGCCCCACCAGGTCTGCGCGAACCCTCGCCCGCGCGCGGGTGGCAAAGCGGCGAAGGTGCGCTCGGTGTCGTCGTGGTCCGTGGTCATCGCGCGCCCCCTCGCAGCCGCACCAGATCGGTCAGTTCGGCGTCCGTCAGCTCCGTGAGCGCCGCCTCGCCCGAGCCGAGGACCGCGTCGGCCAGTTCCCGCTTGCGGCCGAGCATGTCGGCGATGCGGTCCTCGACGGTCCCCTCGGCGATCAGCCGGTGCACCTGCACGGGCCGACTCTGGCCGATGCGGTACGCGCGGTCGGTGGCCTGAGCCTCCACGGCCGGGTTCCACCAGCGGTCGTAGTGCACCACGTGCTCGGCCCGGGTCAGGTTCAGCCCCGTTCCCGCCGCCTTCAACGACAGCAGGAACACCGGCACTCGGCCCTCCTGGAAACGCCCCACCATCGCCTCGCGTTCCGGGACCGGCGTTCCTCCGTGCAGGAACTGCGAGGTGATGCCACGGGCCGTCAGATGCCGCTCGAGGAGGCGTGCCATGCGCACGTACTGGGTGAAGACCAGAACAGCCGCCCCCTCGGAGAGGATCGTGTCGAGCAACTCGTCCAGCAGTTCGAGCTTTCCCGAGCGGCCGGCGATCCGCGGCCGTTCCTCCTTGAGGAACTGCGCAGGGTGGTTGCAGATCTGCTTCAGCCCGGTCAGCAGCTTCACGATCAGTCCGCGGCGCGCCATGGTGTCGGCGCCGGAGATCGCGGCGAGCGTCTCGCGGACCACGGCCTCGTACAGAGCGGCCTGTTCCGTGGTCAGGGACACAGCGTGGTCGGTCTCCGTCTTCGGCGGGAGTTCCGGCGCGATGCCGGGGTCCGACTTGCGGCGGCGCAGCAGGAACGGTCGGACCAGCCGAGCGAGCCGCTCCGCGGCGGCCGGATCCCCACCGCCCTCGACAGCCGACGCGTACTGGCTGCGGAAGGTGCCCAGTCGGCCCAGCAGCCCCGGGGTCGTCCAGTCGAGGATCGCCCACAGCTCCGACAGGTTGTTCTCCACCGGAGTGCCGGTGAGCGCCACGCGCGCGCGTGCGCCGATGGAACGCAGCGCCCGCGCGGCCGCCGAGTACGGGTTCTTCACGTGCTGTGCCTCGTCCGCCACGACCATGCCCCACGGCACTTCGGCGAGCCGGTCGGCGTCCCGGCGCATGGTGCCGTACGTGGTGAGCACGCACTCCCCCTCGGCGAGGCTGTCCAGGCCGCGCCGGGACCCGTGGAAGCGGCGCACGGGCGTGCCGGGCGCGAACCTCTCGATCTCGCGCTGCCAGTTGCCCAGCAGGGACGTCGGACACACCACCAGCGTCGGACCGGCCGTGGACGCGTCGGTCTGGCGGCGCAGATGCAGCGCGATGACCGTGATCGTCTTGCCGAGCCCCATGTCGTCGGCCAGACAGCACCCGAGGCCCAGCGAGGTCATCCGCGCCAGCCAGCTCAGGCCGCGACGCTGGTAGTCCCGCAGATCGGCAGCGAGCGCGGCGGGCTGTTCGACGGGTTCCTGGTCCTCCGGACGCGCCAGCCGCTCCCGAAGGGCTTCCAGCCATCCCGTGGGCCGTACGTCGACCCGGTGGCCGTCGACCCCCGTGGAGCCCGTCAGCGCGGCGCCCAGGGCCTCCATGGGGGTGATCTTCCGGTCCTCCCGGGATCGGGCCCGGTGCGCCTCCGGAGGGTCGACCAGAACCCAACGGTCGCGCAGCCGTACCACGGGCCGGTCGGCCTCGGCGAGCCGCTCCACTTCCTCCCGGGTGAGCCGCTCCTCGCCGAGCGAGAACCACCAGCCGATGGTGAGCAGCGCGTCCGCGGAAAGGAACGACGGTGCGTCCGAGCGGGCGCTTGGCCCCTGTTCCGGTGGGCCGATCACGGCACGGGCGGTCAGATCGCGGGTGAGTTCCCGCGGCCAGTGGACCTCCACACCGGCCTCGGCGAGGGCTCGGGCACCCTCGCCGAGCAGCTCCGTGGTCTCGTCGTCGGCGAGCTCGACCCGGTCAGGTACGCCCGCCGACAGCAGCGGCGTGAGCGGTGGCCAGGCCCGGGCCGCCCGGCGCAGCGCGAGCAGGACGTCCATCCGCGCGCGGGGGCCGAACGTCGTCGCCGCGTCGGGGGAGTCGCCCCAGATGCCGGCGGCGTCCGTCACGACGCCCGGCTCGCTCACGCTGTGCACCTGCGGCACGGCCCGGAAGGCGATCGCAGCGTCGGGGTCTGTCAGGTCGGCGAGTCCGGCTGCCTCGATGCGCAGGGACAGCCGTATGCCCGCGTCGTGGCCGGCGGCGACATCGGCCGCCCAGGGGCGCAGTTCGGGCATGCGCTGCGGTTCCTGTGCCGCGTAGGCCGGTCCACCGGTCACGAGTGGCGCCGCGGGGGAGCGGGGCAGGGCATCGGCCACCGCGTCCAGGAAGGCGCGCAGCAGCCGCTCCGGGACGGGCAGGCGTGGCGGTTCGCCGCCGCCCACCGGAACGGCATGGGCCTCCGGCGGCATCGCGGCGGCGAGTTCACGGACGTGGTCGAGGTCCACGCCGGACAGCGGACCGATGGGCCAGGCGTCGTGATCGCCGGACGACAGCCCCGGCAGCAGCAGTCCCCGGGCCAGGAACTGCAGGGCCAGGACGGTGGCCGCGCCCCAGAACACCGTGGACCGGTGCCCGTTCGCGTCGACACGCGCGCGTGTCAGGACGGGAAGGACCGAACGTACCGGCAGCAGGACGGCCGGCACGTCGGCAGCCTCGACACCGCCGTCGCCGGGCCGGACGACGCTCAGGTGGCCGACGGTCCCGGCGGCGACGACCGGAGGGACGCTGCCGTCGGGCCGCCAGAAGGCCACCAGGCCGGCGCGGGCGGGGTCGCCCGGCACGAACACGGCGCAACACCGGGCGAGTTCGGAGATCTCCGACGATGGTGCTGCGAGGTTCCTCTGCACAGCGAGACCGCACTCCTCAAATTTGACTACCGTGAGTCGGAGCCGCTGAGGGTACAGCATTCCGGCGGCCGTCGGCCCAGCCCGGCCAGACCGGGACCGGACGATCCCGGTCCGCGGTGTCGTCAGCCCCCCTGCGCACCACTGGCTGCCCCCCGCACCTGAACGGGGGGCCGCCTCATGGTCGCCGCAGGGCGTCGGTACGTACGTTTCCTCAGGTCAGCCCGTTGCCCACGAGAGCCGGAGACCGGACATGCCCGAGCCCATCACGGCCGTCGCCGAACCACGGCGGGAAGCGCGTGACGCGCCCGCTCCCGGGAGCGAGTTCGCTCCACTCCTGCGCACGGTCCGGGGCCGGGGACTCCTGGACCGGCGCCACGGCTGGTACGCACGGGCCATCACCACCAACGCGCTCGCACTGGCCGGCCTCGTCGCGGCAGTGGCCCTCGCGGGCGACACCTGGTGGTCGCTGCTGCTGGCTCCCGTGCTCGCTCTGTTCTGCGCCCGCACGGCGTTCATAGGCCACGACGCCGGTCACCTCCAGATCACCGGTGCCAGGAGGACGGCCCGCGTGATCGGCCTGGTCCACGGCAACCTGCTGCTGGGCATGAGCTACGCCTGGTGGAACGACAAGCACAACCGCCACCACGCCAACCCCAACCACATCGACAAGGACCCGGACGTGGTCGCCGACGTCCTGGTCTTCACCGGCGAACAGGCCGCGGAACGCTCCGGCTTCCGGCGGTGGCTGACCCGCAACCAGTCCTGGCTCTTCTTCCCGCTGACCCTCCTCGAAGGCGTCGCCCTCAAGGTCCACGGCTTCCGGTACCTGCGCCGGCAGCCCGCCAGGGAGCGTGCCGTGGAGGGCGTCCTTCTCGCGGTGCACGTCATCGCGTACTCCATCCTGCTCCTGACCGCACTGTCCCCGGGAAAGGCGCTGGCCTTCGCGGCCCTCCACCAGGCATTGTTCGGCCTGCACCTGGGGATGGCCTTCGCCCCCAACCACAAGGGGATGGAGATGCCCGACCCGAACGGGGAGCGCTGGGGGCATCTGCGCCGACAGGTGCTGACCTCCCGCAACGTCCGCGGCGGCGTCCTGATCGACTGGTTCCTCGGCGGCCTCAACTACCAGATCGAACATCACCTCTTCCCCAGCATGGCCCGTCCCCATCTGCGGCTCGCCCGGCCCCTGGTGCGGGCACGCTGCGCGGAGTTGGGTATCCCCTATGCGGAGACCGGGCTCGTCGACTCCTACCGACAGGCGCTGCGCCATCTGCACGAGGTCGGAGAGCCCCTCAGGACACGGTGACCAGGAGGGCTCTCGGGGACGACTCGGGGTCGTGACTCAGGGACGTCTCAGGGTCGCGATCCGGAACCGCGGGAAGCGCGGGCCCGTTTTCAGGACAGAGAGCGGCAGTGGCCGCGAAGGAGGCGACGCACATGTCGAAGAACGCCAAGATCGCCGTGGGGGGTGTGGCGGTCGGGATCGTCCTGCTGTTCTGGCTGCCCTGGTGGGTATCGCTCCTGATAGTCCTGGGAGTCCCGGCCGCCGCATACCTCACACTGGACCCCTCGCAGCGGCGCAGGCTGCGCCGCGTCACCCGCAAGGAGATCGGTCGCTGAGGACGCATGGTCTCCGGGCAAAAGGCGAGCCTGGGCGTCCCGACAGGGCGGGGCGCCCCGGGCGAACGGCAGGAGGACGCATCGAGGCGTGCGCTCAGCTGGGGCGTACGGCCATCTTGTCGAGCGCCTCGAGGAGTCCCGGCAGCTCCGGCCCCCGGCCGACCGGCAGCACCTCGCCGGGCTCCGCGTCCAGCAGGACGAACGCTATGTCGTCCGTCCTGGCCACGAGGGACCACCCTGGGCCGTCCGCACGCAGGGTCCGGGCTTCGCCCGACGCGAACGACGACCGTACGCGGCCCAGCGGTGGCGGCGACTCCACGTACGCGCGCGCCTCGGCGAGCACCCGCCGGATCCCGCGGTGGCCCTTGCCGTTCTCCTTGTCGTTCGCCTCCCGGTTAACCTGATCGTCTTTCCCGGCCTCGTCCGCTCCCTCGGAAGCGACGGCAGCCGCGTCCGGGCTGGAGAAGTGGGCGTCGTCGATCTGCTCCCGCCACAGCGCCCACTGCAGCGCGATCTCGTCCGCGCCCAGACGCCGCTGGGCCGGGCCCCACGTCGTCGTGTCCGGCGGTGACAGCGGAGCGCGGTCGGCGACCTCGGGGCCGGGATCGTGCGGAGCGGGCACGCCGGGAGCCGCGACGGCGACCGCCAGTGGCCAACCCGGCAGGGCGGCCACCACCGAGTGCTCGGCGGGTGAGAGGTCGTACTCCATGCCGCAGTCCCAGGACGCGATGGCGACGGCGACCAGGGAGACGTCGTCGACGACGACCGTCCACCGGGCGCCGTCCCCGTCCTGGCCGATGACCAGGCCGTATCCGTCGGCGAGCGGCGCGAGGCCGAGCGCCGCGCAGGCCTCCGGATAGTCGTCGCCCAGCACGCTCGGAAACTTCGCCGGCGTCAGCAGTACCGCCGTGAGCACATAGAGCGCCTCGTCCGCGGCGGCGACGGCGTCCTCGTCCGTCCCGGCCATCCCAGCCTCCCCATCGGTTCGTCCAACGGCGCGCACCCTAGTGCGCGCACAACCCCCTTGTCACGACACGCAAGCGCACCCGGAGCTGCTGTTTTCCGACTGGACGGGGCGAATCGACCACACCTCGCCCGGTGTGTCAGGCCGCCGGAAGCCCCAGCAGCGTACGCGCCACCACCCGCGGTGACTGGTCGCGCGCGCGCGCGCGCGCGATGACGGCCCTGCACGCCAGCTCGTTGACCCCGAAGGACAGGGCTTCCGGCGACACCCAGCCCGCCGCCTCTTCGATGCGGTCCTGGTCGTCCTCCGCGCAGGCCGAGACATAGGCGGCCGCGGCCTCGAAAAGATTGTGTGTACGTTTGCTCCGGCCGTCGTTCATCTCCGACCGCACCGCGGTGAGGAATCTGGCACAGGACTTGCGCACCCTGCCCAACATGCTGACCGCCTTCCCCCTGCGTGTAGCCCTGGCTGACCGTTCATCTCCTGCTTCTCAACGTAGAGTTGGAGCCGCCACGGCAGAAGGGGGACGGAGGGGCGGGCGCGCATCTCCCCGTCGTCGGTCGACATCAGGTCTCGCGCACGGCCAGGGCGAGGAAGCGGCTGTCCTCGTCGACGTACGCGGTCAGCCGCCAGCCCGAACCGGCCAGCAACGGACGGAGATTGGGCTGTGCGCGCAGGTCGTCCGGGGTGAGCCGGCGGCCCTGACGGGTGGCGAGCGCCTCCCGGCCGATGGGGTGGAACAGGGCGAGAGCGCCGCCGGGACGCACCACTCGGGCCAACTCCCGCAGATTCCCGGCGGGATCGGGCAGGTGCGCGATCAGCCCGGCGGCGAACACGGCGTCCAGCGACCGCGACCGCAGCGGCAGTGCGGCCACGTCGGCGAGCAGCAACCGCCCGTCACGGTCCCTGCCGGCCCGAACGGCGGCCTGCAGCATCTCCGGGGTCAGGTCGGCCCCGACGACCACTCCCGCGGCCCCCACGGCGGCACGCAGCGGCGGCAGGGCCCGTCCGGTGCCGCAGCCCGCGTCGAGCACGCGGTCGCCCTCGCGCAGGCCGAGTTCGGCGACCGCGGCCGCGTAGGCGGGAGCGTCGTCGGGAAACCGGCTGTCCCAGCCCGCGGCGCGCGGGCCGAAGAACTCCTGGACATGCGTGTGGTCGTCGCTCATGTTCCGCATGATCCCTCACCGACAAGGATGACGCCGCTGCGCACACGTTCGAGCGTGACCCGATCGTTCAGGTACCTCTGTGGGTCATATTCCAGCACCTTTCGAAATGCGCCCCCTTTGTGCGCACGTGCCCCGACTACCGTCCCGGGGCCATGGGACACCTGGACCACGCCACCTTCGGCTGGCTGACCCCCGTGCTGTCGTACGTGATGGCCTGCATCGGCGCGGCGCTCGGTCTGCGCTGCACCGTCCGCGCGCTCGGCGCCACCGGCCGCTCGCGCCGCAACTGGCTGATCACCGCGGCCTCCGCGATCGGCACCGGCATCTGGACCATGCACTTCGTGGCCATGCTCGGCTTCAGCGTGAGCGGCACCGACATCCGCTACGACGTGCCGCTCACCATCGCGAGCCTGCTCGTCGCCGTGCTCGTCGTCTGTGCCGGCGTCTTCGCCGTCGGCTACAGCAAGGACCGCAACCGGGCGCTGTTCCTCGGCGGACTGACCACCGGGATCGGCGTCGCGAGCATGCACTACCTGGGCATGATGGCGGTACGGCTGCACGGCCACGTCAGCTACGACCCGGCCCTCGTCGGACTCTCCGTACTGATCGCCGTCGTCGCGGCGACCGCCGCCCTGTGGGCCGGACTCAACATCAAGTCGCCCGTCGCCGTCACCGTCGCCTCCCTGATCATGGGTGCCGCCGTGAGCAGCATGCACTACACCGGGATGTTCGCGGTGAGCGTCCAGGTCACCCCGTCGGGCCGGCCACTGCCCGGGGCCACGGCGATGCAGTTCATCTTCCCCCTCGCCGTCGGCCTCGGGTCCTACCTGTTCCTGACCTCCGCGTTCGTCGCGCTGTCACCGACCACCGGGGAGCGCGAGGCGTCCGCCTCCGCCCAGCGGCCGGTCGAGAACGTCCCCGGCTGACGGCGGATCCGGCGCCGACGGCACGCCCCGAACCACTCCTGAGCGAGGAGTCCATGCGTACACCCCGTAGGAGCCCCACCACCGGCGCCGAGGCGCCGCCCTCGCCGCACGCGCGCGGCCGGCGTGCCCATGCGGGACCACCGGCCGACGAGAGCCCGCACGAGCTCCCCGGCACGGTGCCCGAGGACTCTCCCGCCCGCCCGGCGCGCTGGCGAATACGGCCGCGCACCGTCCGGGCCAAGATCGTCTGTCTGCTGATGGTGCCGGTCGTCTCGTTGCTCGCCCTGTGGGCCTACGCCACCGTCACCACCGCCCAGGACGTCTCCAGGCTGCGGCAGTTGCAGCGCGTCGATTCCGAGATCCGCACCCCCGTCGCCACGGCCGTCGCCGCACTCCAGGACGAGCGCACGGCGGCGGTGCGCTACGCCACCGACCCCTCGGCCGGGCAGAACGGCGACTACAAGACGCTCGCGGACCGCACCGACCGGGCCGTGGCCGCCCTGCGGCTCGGCGACCACGACACCGTCGCCGACGGCTCGGAACTGCCCGCCGGAGTGGCCGAGCGGCTGAAGGCCTTCGTCACCGGCGCCGGGCAACTGCGTGCCGTGCGCACCGCGGTGACCGACCGTCACACCGGCTGGGCCGAGACGTACCGGCAGTACACGAAGACCATCGCCACCGCCTTCGCGGTGGGCGGCGCCCTGACCGGTATCCAGGACGCCGACCTCGGCTCCGACGCGCGCGTGCTGCTCGAGTTCTCCCGCGCGGGAGAGGCGCTGGCCCAGGAGGACGCCGTGCTGGCCGGCGCGCACACCACCGGCGCCCTGGGCGGCGTACGACTGCGGCTGTTCACCGGCGCCGTCAACACCCGTCGCACCTTCACCGAGGCCGCTGTCGCCGACCTGAGCGGCACCGAGCGAGGCGCCTGGCAGGCCCTCGCCGGCACGGGCGCCTACGCGGCCCTGGGCACCGCGGAGGACCGCGTCGTCGACGGCACCCCGGGCCCGCTGGCGGCGACGGCACCGCGGGGCATCTGGACCGACGCCCACGCACGCGTGCAGGACGGCATGCGGACCATTGAGGCGAACGCCGGACGCGGGGTCGCCGACCGGGCCGACCCGTTCACCCGCGGACTGCTCACCTCTGCGGGCGCCGCCGTGCTCCTGGGCCTCGCCGCCGTGGCCGCCTCGCTGGTCATCTCCGTGCGCATCGGCCGCGGCCTCGTCGTCGAACTGGTCGGTCTGCGCAACAGCGCCCTGGAGATCGCCCGCCGCAGCCTGCCCGAGGCCATGCGCAGGCTGCGCGCCGGCGAGGAGATCGACATCCAGGCCGAGGCCCCGCCCGGACCGCCCGCCGAGGACGAGGCCGGCCAGGTCGCCGAAGCCCTCACCACCGTGCACCGGGCCGCCCTGCGGGCCGCGATCGAGCGCGCCGAACTCGCCAGCGGCATCTCCGGGGTGTTCGTCAACCTGGCCCGCCGCAGCCAGGTCCTCGTCCACCGCCAGCTGAGCCTCCTCGACAGCATGGAGCGCCGCTCCGACGACCCGAACGAACTGAGCGACCTCTTCCGCCTCGACCACCTCACCACCCGCATGCGCCGGCACGCCGAGAGCCTGATCATCCTCTCCGGGGCGGCACCCGGCCGCGCCTGGCGCATGCCGGTCTCCCTGACCAACGTCGTGCGCGCGGCCGTCTCCGAGGTCGAGGACTACGCGCGCGTGGAGGTACGACAGCTCCCCGAGGCGGCCGTCGTCGGCGCGGCGGTCGCCGACCTCACGCACCTGCTGGCCGAACTGGTCGAGAACGCCGCCCAGTTCTCGCCGCCCCACACGCGCGTGCGCATCACCGGCGAGCCGGTCGGCAACGGCTACGCCGTCGAGGTCGAGGACCGCGGCCTGGGCATGGGCAGCGAGACCCTCGCCGAGGCCAACCGACGCATCGAGCAGTCCGAGGCGCTCGACCTCTTCGACAGCGACCGGCTCGGCCTCTTCGTGGTCAGCAGGCTCGCGGCCCGCCACGGCATCAGGGTGCACCTGCGCACCTCCCCCTACGGCGGCACCACCGCGGTCGTCCTGCTGCCCACCGCACTCCTGCACGGCGGAGCGGCGGAACGTTCCCCCCGCCGGGCCGCCGACACCGAGCGGCCGACGGAACGCGAGTACGCGCGCGTGCCGGGCGCAGCGCAGGCCCAGGAGTCCGTGCCGGCCCTCGCCGAGCGGCCCGCCCTCGCGGCCCCGGCACCGGCCGGGGTGGAGACGGCGTCCGAAACCCCACCCCCCGGAGTCACCACCTTGCGCCTGCACCGCCCCGAGGACGACAGCGAGGACTCCGACGACCTGCCCCGCCGGGTACGTCAGGCCAGTCTCGCCCCCCAACTGCGTGAGCAGCGGATCGGCGAACCCGCCCCGCAGGCCTCCGCCGTCCGTGACGACCAGCGCACCCCCGAGATCGTGCGGGACCGCATGGCGGCCTACCGCGACGGCTGGGCGCGCGGTGGCGGCAGGCGACCCGGCCGCGGTGCCACACCCGATTCCACAGCGCGCAGCGACAGCAGCGAAGGAGATCGCGCATGATCCAGGACCCGAGCACGAGGGCCGACATGGGGGTCCCCCCGCTCGAGCGGAACCGGGAGTGGAGGAGGTCCGGTGAACTCGACTGGCTGCTGGACGACCTGGTGCTGCGTGTGACCGAGGTCCGGCACGCGGTCGTGCTCTCCAACGACGGACTCGCCGTGGGCGCGTCCAGCGATCTGCGCCGCGAGGACGCCGAACACCTCGCCGCGGTCGCCTCCGGTTTCCACAGCCTGGCCAAGGGGGCCGGCCGCCACTTCGGCGCCGGCGGGGTGCGTCAGACCATGGTGGAGATGGACGACGGCTTCCTGTTCGTCGCCGCCGCAGGCGACGGCTCGTGCCTCGCCGTGCTCACCGCCGTGACCGCCGACATCGGACTGGTGGCGTACGAGATGGCCCGCCTGGTCAAACGCGTCGGCGAGCACCTCTACACGGCGCCGCGCGTCGCCGCGCGGCCTCCCGCGGCCGGCTGAGGCGAGAGGGCGGTCCGCGCACATGACCGAGGACAGGACCGGCGCCCCGCCCCGGCCGGGCAGCCAGTGGTACGACGGCGAGGCCGGGCCCCTCGTGCGCCCGTACGCCATGACGGGCGGGCGCACCAGGCCCGGTCCCACCGGGGTCCGCTTCGACCTGATCGCCCTCGTCACCCTGGACGCCGGCGCGCCCGGCTTCGACGACGCCACCGCGCTCGGGCCGGAACACCGGGCCCTGATCAACCTGTGCCGCACCGAGACCCAGTCCGTCGCCGAACTGGCGGCGGGCGCCGACCTGCCCGTCGGCGTGGTCCGGGTGCTCCTGGGCGACCTGCTGGAACTGGGGTGCGTCACCGTCAGCCGTCCGGTGCCGCCCGCGCAGCTCCCTGACGAACGGATTCTGCGCGAGGTGATCGAGGGGCTGCGGGCGCTGTAGATGAACGTTCACCACGACCCGCGCACATCCGGTCCCGACTTGTGCACCCGCATGGACACCGAACAGGTACCACACGGTCGCATCGGGCGAAAAGCGGTCCGATCCCCCCGAGAAGGGACGCAGTTGTCATGATGCTGATGTCGACCGACGTCGACCGTCGCCGGCACTCCCGAGAGAAGTGATCCATGGTCTCCGAGCACTCCGACGCCCAGGACGGCGAGACGGCCGCGCTGGCGTTGAAGATACTTGTCGCCGGCGGCTTCGGCGTGGGCAAGACCACCCTGGTGGGCGCGGTCAGTGAGATCAGGCCGCTGCGCACGGAGGAACTGCTCAGCGAGGCAGGCCAGTGGGTGGACGACACGGACGGCGTGGACCAGAAGGTCACGACCACCGTGGCCATGGACTTCGGCCGCATCACCATCCGCTCCGGCCTGTCGCTCTACCTCTTCGGCACGCCCGGACAGGACCGCTTCTGGTTCCTGTGGGACGAACTGTCCCAGGGCGCCCTCGGTGCCGTGGTCCTCGCCGACACCCGGCGGCTCGAGGACTGCTTCCCCGCCGTGGACTACTTCGAGCACCGGCGGATCCCGTTCGTGGTGGCCGTCAACTGCTTCTCCGGCTCCCGTCGTTACGGGGTCCCGGACGTCTCGCGCGCTCTCGACCTCGACAAGGGGACACCGGTCGTGCTGTGCGACGCCCGTGACCGCGACTCCGGCAAGGAGGTGCTGATCCGGCTCGTCGAGTACGCCGGGCGGATGCACACCGCCCGGCTGCTCGACTCGGTGGGCTGACGTGGCCTCAGTCCGCGACCGCCTTCTCGGCCAGGACCTTGTCGATCGCGACCCGCACGAGCAGTTCGCCCGGCACGCCGTTGCGGGCCCCGAACTCCTCGGCCCGCTCCTCGCCCATGTACCGCGCTCCGATGCGGGTGGCCCAGTACCGCACCTCCTCGAGGTCCTCCGAGATCCGGGCGCGCCCCTGCAGCACCACGAAGTCGTACGGTGGCCGGTCGTCGTCCACGCACAGGGCGGCCCGCCCGTCGCGGGCCAGGTTCCGCCCCTTCACGCTGGTCTTGCCGGTGTTGAACACCACGTCGTCGCCGTCCAGCACGAACCAGATCGGCGTCACGTGCGGGCTTCCGTCGGCGCGCACGGTCGACAGTTTGGCGGTGCGGGTGCCCTGCGAGACGAACGCCCGCCATTCCTCATCGGTCATCTTCTGTGCCATGCCCCTATCCTCCTTGCCCGCGGGCGTGATGGTGGGGAAGGGTGGCGGGGGAGATCCTCCGGCCAGGGGGAGTCGTCACACGGGGAGATCTGAGACATGGCGCAGAACCAGACACTCGGCTGGCTGCTGGACGATCTGACCGAGCGCGTCGAACACGTACGGCACGCGCTGGTCCTGTCCAACGACGGGCTGGTGACGGGCGCGAGCACGGGACTCAGGCGCGAGGACGCCGAGCACCTCGCCGCCGTCTCGTCCGGGCTGCACAGCCTGGCCAAGGGCTCGGGACGCCACTTCGGCGCCGGCAGAGTACGCCAGACGATGGTCGAGTTCGACGACGCGGTGCTGTTCGTCACCGCCGCCGGGACCGGCAGCTGTCTGTGCGTCCTCAGCGCCGCGGAGGCCGACATCGGGCAGATCGCCTACGAGATGACCCTGCTCGTCAACCGCGTCGGCGAACACCTCGACGTGGAGGCCCGACAGCCCGACCGGTTCCCGACACCGGACTCCTGACCAGCGGGTTTCCGTACTCCCGCGGAGTTATCCACAGGCTTGCCACGCGATCCGCCGAAGCGGCTACGGTTTTTTCCGAGGCCGCGCGGACTGCGCGGTACACCTACTCCACGGGGGAGTGATCATGTCGGCCGACGTCGTCATGCCAGCACACGGCACGTCCTGCACGCCGAGCCGCGCGGCGCGGGAACTGGGCCTGAAAAGGGGCGAGTTCGACCTCGCGGTCAACCTCGGCTGTATCCGGACCGTGCCCGACGAGGGCGGAGGCGGCCGGCGGGTCGCCCGCACCGAGATCGACCGGCTGCGGGCCGCCGACGGATTCCCCGAGACGCTGCTCGAACGCGTCAGGACCGTGGGCACCAGAGAAGCCGCGGACATCCTCCATGTACCGCCCGGCAGGTTCACGCGGCTGGCCCGGCTCGGCGCGGTCCGGCCGGTGAAGTTCTATCTGAACCGGTACCGGGCCGTGGTCTGGCTCTATCTCGCCGAGGAGGTACGGCAGTTCGGGGCCGACGAGGACAACGCGTACATGCTGAGCGGCCGTACGTCGCCCGGACACCGCAAACTGCTGGACGAGGGCCTGGACGTGCGGGCGCGCAACTGGCGGGCACGGTACGTCGGATACCTGCGCCGGCAGGCCCACGGCCACCCATGGGCCCGCGCGGCGGCGGTCGCCTCCGTCCTCGACCCCGTCGAGGTGGCCGACGCCGTCCAGGACCCGTACGAGCGCGCCCACTTGAACCGTTTCCTGCCCAGGCCGCTCACCTACGGCGCACCCGGCTCGCCCGCCGCGCAGCTCACCGAGCGGCTCATGACGGCGAGTGACCCGGACGAGATCGGCTGGCTGCGTGCCGACCTGACGCACGCCGTGAACGAGGCCCGGGCAGAGCAGCCCGCGCCCCGCCCGGCCCCGAAACCGAGGCCCGCCCAGGCGCCGGAACAGCGGCAGCCCGCACAACCGGCGGCGGACCGGCCGAATGGGCCCGGCCCCGAGGAACCCTGGCGCCACCATGGTCTGCTCGGCTGGCTGCGCCGCAGAAGCACGTGACCTACAGCGGCCGGAACAGCCCTTCCTGGACCACGGACACCAGCAGCCGGCCCTCCAGGTCGTAGATCCGCCCGCGGGCCAGGCCCCGGCCGCCGGTCATGATCGGCGACTCCTGGTCGTACAGGAACCACTCGTCCGCGCGGAAGGGCCGGTGGAACCACATGGCGTGATCCAGGGACGCGACGTCGAAGCTGCGCGGCCCCCACAGGGGCTGCACCGGGATGCGCACGGCGTCCAGGAGCGTCATGTCGCTGGCGTAGGTCAGGGCGCAGGTGTGCACGACCGGGTCGTCGCCGAGCGGTCCGACCGCGCGCATCCACACGGCGCTGCGTGGCTCGGCGTCCTTGATCTCCTCCGGGGCCCAGCGCAGCCGGTCCACGTACCGGATGTCGAAGGGCTGGCGACGCGCCATCCGCTCCAGATGCTCCGGCAGGGTGCCGTGGTGCTCCCGGATCTCCTCGGCGACCGTCGGCAGGGACTCCGGGGCCGGGACCTTGCGGGCCGGCGACAACTGGTGCTCGAAGGGACCTTCCTCGGGCTTGTGAAAGGAGGCGGTGAGATTGAAGATCGTGCGGCCCTGCTGCACCGCGGTGACCCGGCGGGTGGTGAACGACCTGCCGTCGCGCACCCGCTCGACCTGGTACACGATCGGCACGCCCGGACGGCCCGGGCGCAGGAAGTACGCGTGCAGCGAGTGCACCGGGCGTTCGCCGTCGGTGGTGCGGGCGGCGGCGACCAGCGCCTGGCCCGCGACCTGCCCGCCGAAGACCCGTTGCAGGGACTCGTGGGGGCTCAGGCCACGGAAGATGTCGACTTCGATGCGCTCCAGGTCGAGCAGGTCGACCAGTCTCTCGGCCGGATTCGTCATGGGTGCGTTGCTCCTTGGCTCACAGCTGGCCGACGTCGGTGACACGGACGACCGCACGACCCTCCGCGTCGGAGGCCGCGAGGTCGATCTCCGCGCTGATGCCCCAGTCGTGGTCGTCGTTCGGGTCGTCGAAGATCTGGCGGACGCGCCACAGACCGTGCTGCGGCTCCTCCCGGATCACCAGCAGTTTGGGGCCACGGGCGTCGGGCCCGGTGCCGAGGTCCTCGTACTCGTCCCAGTACTTGTCCATCGCCTCGCCCCACGCGTCGGCGTCCCAGCCGGACTCGGCGTCCATCTCGCCGAGCTCCTCGACCTGGTCGAGTGCGGCGAGCTCGACGCGGCGGAACATCGCGTTGCGGACCAGGACCCGGAAGGCGCGCGCGTTCGCGGTGACCGGCTTGACCTCGTCGGCCTTCTCCTGCGCCTCCTCGGCGGTCATCTCCTCCGGGTTGGCGAGCTGTTCCCACTCGTCCAGCAGGCTGGAGTCGACCTGGCGGACCATCTCGCCGAGCCACTCGATGAGGTCCTGCAGGTCCTCCGACTTCAGGTCGTCGGGGATGTTGTGGTCCAGGGCCTTGTAGGCGCTGGCCAGGTAGCGCAGCACGATGCCCTCGGTGCGGGCCAGTTCGTAGACCGACACCAACTCCGTGAACGTCAGGGCGCGTTCGTACATGTCACGGATGACGGACTTCGGGGACAGCGGATGGTCGCCGACCCAGGGATGGCTCTTGCGGTACGTGTCGTACGCGTGGAAGAGCAGTTCCTCCAGGGGCTTGGGGTAGCTGATGTCCTGGAGGCGCTCCATGCGCTCCTCGTACTCGACGCCGTCGGCCTTCATCGCCGCCACGGCCTCGCCCTTCGCCTTGTTCATCTGGGCGGCCAGGATCTGCCGGGGGTCGTCCAGCGTGGACTCGACGACGGACACCATGTCCAGGGCGTAGGACGGCGACTCCGGGTCGAGGAGTTCGAAGGCGGCGAGCGCGAAGGTGGACAGCGGCTGGTTGAGCGCGAAGTCCTGCTGCAGATCGACCGTCAGACGCACGATCCGGCCGGTGGCGTCCGGTTCGGCGAGCTTCTCGACGATGCCGCCGTCCAGCAGCGAGCGGTAGATGGCGATCGCCCGGCGGATGTGCCTGAGCTGCTGCTTGCGCGGCTCGTGGTTGTCCTCCAGCAGGTGGCGCATCGCCTCGAAGGCGTTGCCCGGGCGGGCGATCACCGACAGCAGCATCGTGTGGGTCACCCGGAAGCGGGAGGTCAGCGGCTCCGGCTCGGAGGCGATGAGTTTCTCGAAGGTGCTCTCCGTCCACCCGACGAAGCCCTCCGGCGCCTTCTTGCGCACGACCTTGCGCCGCTTCTTGGGGTCGTCGCCCGCCTTGGCGAGCGCCTTCTCGTTCTCGATGACGTGCTCGGGCGCCTGCGCGACGACCAGGCCCGCCGTGTCGAAGCCGGCCCGCCCGGCCCGGCCGGCGATCTGGTGGAACTCACGGGCGCGCAGGGTGCGCACGCGGTTGCCGTCGTACTTGGTCAGCGCCGTGAACAGCACGGTGCGGATGGGCACGTTGACGCCCACCCCCAGCGTGTCGGTCCCGCAGATGACCTTCAGCAGACCGGCCTGGGCGAGCTTCTCCACCAGGCGCCGGTACTTGGGCAGCATGCCGGCGTGGTGCACCCCGATGCCGTGGCGGACGTAACGGGAGAGGTTGCGGCCGAACTTGGTGGTGAAGCGGAAGTTGCCGATCAGCTCGGCGATCTGCTCCTTCTCCTCCTTCGAGCACATGTTGATGCTCATCAGCGCCTGCGCCCGCTCCACCGCCTGCGCCTGCGTGAAGTGCACGATGTAGACCGGCGCCTGCCTGGTCTCCAGCAGGTCGGTCAGGGTCTCGGTGAGCGGGGTGAGCTGGTACTCGTAGGAGAGGGGCACCGGACGGGTGGCGGAGCGGACCACCGACGTGGGGCGGCCGGTGCGGCGCGTGAGGTCCTTCTCGAAGAAGGACACGTCGCCGAGCGTCGCCGACATCAGGATGAACTGCGCCTGCGGCAGTTCCAGGATGGGGATCTGCCAGGCCCAGCCCCGGTCGCCCTCCGCGTAGAAGTGGAACTCGTCCATGACGACCTGGCCGACGTCCGCGTGCCTGCCGTCGCGCAGCGCGATCGACGCGAGGACCTCGGCGGTGCAGCAGATGACGGGGGCGTCGGCGTTGACGGAGGCGTCGCCGGTGAGCATGCCGACGTTCTCGGTGCCGAAGAGCTTGCACAGCTCGAAGAACTTCTCCGAGACCAGCGCCTTGATCGGAGCGGTGTAGAAGGTGACCTCGTCCCGAGCGAGCGCGGCGAAGTGGGCACCCGCCGCGATCATGCTCTTGCCGGAGCCGGTGGGGGTCGACACGATCACGTTCGCGCCGGAGACCACCTCGATCAGCGCCTCCTCCTGGTGGGGGTAGAGCGTCAGACCGCGCTCCTGGGCCCACGACTCGAAGGCTTCGTACAGGGCGTCGGGGTCGGCGGTCTCAGGCAGCTGATCGATGAGTGTCACGCACCCATCTTGCCTGTCGTCCTCCTCCATGGGGGAATCGGATGCGAGGTCGAAGATCACGAGCAGTACGCTGTGTCGCCGACGGAGCGTCAGCGCACCCGGTCAACTGGACAGCGGCACACGAGGAATGGGGCGGGCAACGGCCATGATGGGACCAGCACACTCACTGTCGGGCGCCGCGGCCTGGCTCGGCGTCGGCGCCGCGGCCGCCGCGGCCGGACACCCGATGCCCTGGCCCGTCCTCCTGGTCGGCGCCCTGATCTGCGCCGGAGCCGCCCTCGCCCCGGACCTGGACCACAAGGCGGCCACCATCTCCAGGGCCTTCGGTCCCCTTTCGCACGGACTGTGCGAGATCGTCGACAAGCTCTCCTACGCCGTCTACAAGGCGACGAAGAAGCAAGGCGACCCGCGTCGCTCCGGCGGCCACCGCACGCTCACCCACACCTGGCTGTGGGCCGTCCTGATCGGGGCGGGTACGTCGGCCGCCGCCATCGAGGGTGGCCGCTGGGCGGTCCTCGCCATCCTCTTCGTCCACATGGTGCTGGCCATCGAGGGCCTGCTGTGGCGGGCGGCCCGCGGCTCCAGCAGCGATGTCCTGGTCTGGCTGCTGGCCGCGACGAGCGCGTGGATCCTCGCAGGGATCCTGGACAAGCCCGGCAACGGCTCCGACTGGCTGTTCACGCAGCCGGGCCAGCAGTACCTGTGGCTGGGGCTGCCGATCGTGCTGGGCGCGATCATGCACGACATCGGGGACGCCCTGACCGTCTCCGGTTGCCCGATCCTGTGGCCGATACCGGTGGGCCGCAAGCGTTGGTACCCCATAGGCCCGCCCAGGTTCATGCGGTTCCGGGCGGGCAGCTGGGTGGAGCTGAAGGTGCTGATGCCGGTGTTCATGCTGCTGGGCGGCGTGGGCTGCGCGGCGGCGCTGAACTACATCTGAGACGGCCGCCGGCCGGGGTGGGGGCGCACAAGCACGGCCCCACCCCGGGGGCCCCGTCAGTCCCTCCACTGCTGGGCCGGGGACACACCGGGCAGCGGCCGGCCGATCAGGGCGAGCGGGATGTAGAAGAAGACCTGGCCGATGGCGATGATCAGGGTGGCCAGGGCCCTCTCCTCGTAGTGCTCGGCGGCCTGTGCGTACAGCTCGTCACTGACGCGCTCGCCGTGCGGGTTCGGCGTGAGCACCGCCTCGACCAGGGCGAGGGCCACCCGCTCGGCGTCGGTGTAGTAGGGGGCGTCCTTCCAGGTGGCCACGCCCATCATCCGCTCGTCGGACTCGCCCGCCGCCCGCAGGTTCCCGGTGTGCAGGGCCGTCAGATACGTGTTCCCGACCAGCTGGCCGGCGCGCAGCTGCAGCAGGCCGATGGTGCTCTGCGGGACGGTGCCGTTGCCGGTGGCCTTGAACAGCGCTCCGTTGACGGGACCGAACTCGGGAACCAGCTTGAGCGGGTTGGACAGACGCGAGTGCTTGGTCATGGTGTTGCCTTCCGTCGATCTCGGGATGCTCTCGTCCGACTGACGGATCCCGAGGGACGGATGTGACCGGCTGACGCCAATTTTTTTCGGACGCCCCTCAGGCGCCCTGACCTGCGCCGGAGCCGTAGCGCCGCTCGAACTGGGCGATCCGCCCCTCCGAGTCCACGGTCCGCGCCTTGCCGGTGTAGAAGGGGTGGCTCTCCGAGGAGATCTCCACGTCCACCACCGGATAGCTCTCGCCGTCGTCCCACTCGATGGTCTGGTCGCTGCTCGCGGTGGACCGGGTGAGGAAGGCGTAGCCGGCGGCGCGGTCGCGGAAGACGACGGGGTGGTAGTCGGGGTGCTTGTCCTGCTGCATGCCTGCTCCTTGCCGTGCGCGGTGAAGGTGGGTCAGCCGGACAGCGCGTCCTCGTCGACGATGTGCATGGCGGCCTCCTCGGCGGAGGCGGCCGCGCCGTCGATGCCCACGTCGGTGGCGATCAGCGCGCTCTCCTCGTCCTCGTGCGCGCCCTCGTCGGGTGCCACGAGCCGGCCGGAGCGGGCCGCGCCGACCTCGTTGTCCAGGAGTTCCCCGTCGGTGCCGTCGCAGTCGCCGAGGCCGTCGCCGTCGGGCGCGGCGAGGTCGGGCACCTCCTCGGCGAGCCGCTGGTCCAGGGTCTCGCCGGCCCGCCGCTCGGCGGCCGTCACACCCAGGTGTTCCACGGCCAGGGGCCGTTCGGGAGGGGACCAGCCGCGGTCCAGGGGGTCGGTCACACCGTCGTACTCCAGGGTGTCCTCGGAGTCGAGCAGCCCGGTGTCCTCCCGCTGATCGTCCCCGTCGGGCTGGTAGACGTCGTCTCCCCATCCGTCGGCGTTGTTCACGGGTACCTCCAGGTGGGTGGGGACCGGCCCTCACCGCGTCGATTGTCGCCGCGCGGCGCGGAGCACAGGCTGTGCCGGGGACACGTCCACGGTCCCCGGGCACTCCCCGAACCGGTGCCGATATCCAGACTTCCACCCCCGTTCGCCACCGCGCAACGGCACGGGACGAGGAGGCGCCGGGGACCGCAGCGAACGCGGCCCTCGCCCTCCACACTGCCCGCGCACCTTGCCTCAGCCGTGCCAGGACCGCCACAGCGCCGCGTACGCGCCCTCGGCCGCCACGAGCTCGTCATGACTGCCCAGCTCGGTGATGCGGCCGTTCTCGACGACGGCGATGACGTCGGCGTCGTGGGCGGTGTGCAGCCGGTGGGCGATGGCGACCACCGTGCGGCCGTCGAGCACCCGGGCCAGGGAACGCTCCAGATGCCGAGCCGCACGCGGGTCAAGCAGCGAAGTCGCCTCGTCCAGGACCAGCGTGTGCGGATCCGCCAGGACCAGCCTGGCCAGCGCGATCTGCTGGGCCTGCGCCGGGGTGAGCGTGAGCCCGCCCGAGCCGACCTCGGTGTCCAGGCCGCCGTCCAGCGCACGCGCCCACCCGTCGGCGTCGACCGCGCCCAGAGCCGCCCACAGCTCGGCGTCGTCCGCTTCCGTCCGGGCCAGCAGGAGGTTGTCGCGCAGGGAGCCCACGAAGACGTGGTGCTCCTGGTTGACCAGGGCCACGTGCGCGCGGACGCGCTCGGCCGGCATCCGGGACAGCTCCGCGTCGCCGAGGGTGACACGCCCGTCCCGGGGCGGGTAGATGCCGGCGAGCAGCCTGCCCAGGGTGGACTTGCCCGCGCCCGACGGGCCGACCAGCGCAAGGCGGGTGCCCGGGGCGACCTGGAGGGAGACCTCGCGCAGCACGTCCACCCCGTCGCGGTAACCGAAGCGCACCTCCTCCGCCCGCACGTCCCGTCCACGCGGGTCCTGCGACTGGTCCCCGGCCTGCGGCTCGATGTCCCGCACGCCGACCAGCCGCGCCAGCGACACCTGGGCCACCTGCAGCTCGTCGTACCAGCGCAGGATCAGGTTCACCGGGTCGACGAGCATCTGCGCGATCAGCGATCCCGTCGTCAGCTGACCCACCCCGATCCAGCCCTTCAGGACGAACACGCCGCCGATCATCAGGACCGAGGCGAGGACCGTGGCATGGGTGAGGTTGATGACGGGGAAGAGCACGGAGCGCAGCCACAGCGTGTAGCGCTCCCAGGCTGTCCACTCCCGCACCCGGCGGTCCGACAGTTCGATCCGGCGGTCGCCGAGACGGTGGGCCTCGACGGTACGCCCGGCGTCGACGGTCTCGGCGAGAGCGGCGGCCACGGCGGCGTACCCCGCGGCCTCGGAACGGTAGGCGGACGGCGCCCGCCGGTAGTACCAGCGGCAGCCGACCACCAGCAGCGGCACGGCGGCCAGCACCGCGGGCGCCAGCGGCGGCACCGTGACGACGAGTCCGCCGAGCAGCAGCAGCACCCACACCACGCCGATCGCCAACTGCGGCACGGCCTCCCGCATCGCGTTGGCCAGCCGGTCGATGTCGGTCGTGATCCGGGACAGCAGATCGCCGGTGCCGGCCCGCTCCAGGACACCCGGCGGCAGACCCACCGACCGCACGAGGAAGTCCTCGCGCAGGTCGGCCAGCATCCGCTCGCCGAGCACCGCCCCGCGCAGCCGCACCTGACGCACGAACACCGCCTGGACGACCAGCCCCAGCGCGAACAGGGAGAGGACGAGCGGCAGGTGAAGCTCCCGCGCACCGTCCGACACCCGCTGGACGAGGTCGCCCAGCAGCCACGGTCCCACCAGCGAGGCCACCACGGACGCCGTGTTGACGCCGATCAGGATCAGGAAGGCACTGCGGTGCCGGCGGAACAGCTCGGCCACATAGGCGCGTACGGTGGCGGGGGCGCCGACCGGCAGGGTGTTCGCCGTCGTCGGGGCCGCCGGGTCGTAGGCCGGTGGCGCCACGCCGATCATGCTGTCTCCTCGATCTCTTCGAGCTCTTGCAGGACGCCGCTCAGTGCGGCCTCTTCCTCGGTCTCCCGCGTCACCACGGCCCGGTAGCGGGGCTCGGTGCGCACCAGGTCGCGGTGCACTCCGACCGCCGCGACCTCGCCCTCGTGCACCAGCACGACCCGGTCGGCATGGTCCAGGAGCAGGGGCGAGGAGGTGAACACCACCGTCGTGCGCCCCTCTCGCAGTCCGCGCACGCCGTCCGCGATCCGCGCCTCGGTGTGCGAGTCCACGGCCGACGTCGGCTCGTCGAGGACCAGCACCTCCGGGTCGGTGACCAGCGACCGGGCCAGCGCGAGCCGCTGCCGCTGCCCGCCGGACAGCGACCGCCCACGCTCGGTGATCCGTGTGTCCATCGGGTCCCCGGCGTCCAACGACGCCTGCGCGAGCGCCTCCAGCACGTCCCCGCACTGCGCGGCCGCCAGCGCCTCCCGTGCGGTCACGGCACCCGACGCGGGCACGTCGAGCAGCTCGCGCAGCGAACCCGACAGCAGGACCGGGTCCTTGTCCTGGACCAGTACCGCCTGGCGAGCCGTGGTCAACGGCAACTCGTCGAGGGGCACCCCGCCGAGCAGGACGGGCGCGCCCTGCTCGGCCGGATGACCGCCCAGCCGTTCGGCGAGCAGGCCCGCTGCGTCGGGGTCGCCGCAGACCACCGCGGTGAGGCGGCCGGCCGGGGCATGCAGACCGGTCGCGGGGTCGTACAGATCCCCACGGGGAGCCTCGTCCTCCCGCACGCCCTCGGTGTCCGTGGCCCGCTCGAGGGACAGCACGCGTGCGGCCCGTTTGGCCGACGGACGGGAGAAGGAGTAGGCCATGGCGATTTCGTGGAAGTGCTGGAGCGGATAGCTCAGAACCATCACCGAGCTGTAGACGGTGACCAGTTCGCCGACGGTGATGCGGCCCTGCCGGGCCAGATGGACGCCGTACCACACCACGACGATCATCAGCACGCCCGGCAGCAGGGTCTGGACCGTCGCGATCAGGGCCCACATGCGGGCGCTGCGGACGGCGGCGTGGCGGACCTCCTGGGAGGCGCGGCGGTAGCGGTCCAGGAAGAGTTCCTCGCCGCCGATGCCGCGCAGCACGCGCAGCCCCGCGACGGTGTCGGAGGCCAGTTCGGTGGCCCGGCCCGCCTTCTCGCGCTGGACGTCCGCCCGCCGAGTGGCCCGGGGCAGCAGCGGCAGCACGGCCACCGCCACCACCGGCAGACCCGCGGCGACGACGAGGCCCAGCGCCGGCTGGTAGACCAGCAGGGCGACGCAGACCACGACCACGGTGACAGCCGCCGCGGTGAACCGGGACACGGCCTCGACGAACCAGCCGATCTTCTCCACGTCACCGGTGGACACGGCCACGACCTCGCCGGCCGCGACCCGTCGCGTCAGGGCGGAGCCGAGGACGGCCGCCTTGCGGGCGAGCAGTTGCTGGACGCGGGCGGCGGCCGTGATCCAGTTGGTGACGGCGCTGCGGTGCAGGAACGTGTCGCCCAGCGCGATGCAGGTCGCGCACAGGGCCATCAGCCCGCCCGTCAGGGCCAGTCGGGTGCCGGAACGGTCCACCACGGCCTGCACGGCGAAACCGACGCAGAACGGCAGCGCGGAGACCGCCACGAAGTGCAACAGCCCCCAGGCGAGCGACTTGAACTGCCCGCCCAGCTGGTTGCGGCCCAGCCACCACAGGAATCGAGGGCCCGAACGTGCGTCCGGCACGCCCGGATCGGGAAACGGAAGGTCTTGGATCTGCATGACGACTGACGTCCCAGTGGCTCGTGTCAGGGGGGTGGAGGGAACCGCATTCGGCGGCAGCAAACCGTGACAGACTCGCGTCGCGGCGGGCTCGGAGGCAAACGGTTTTTTGCCCGGCCCGCCGGATCCGGACGCCGCCGGCGGCCCGTCGCGGAGGCGTCATTGCCAGGAGCGGGCGACTCGCCGTAGAACACCGGCCATGAAGAGACGGATCGTCATGTTCATGCTCGCCTGGATGACCCTCCTGGCGAGTGTCCTCCTCGGGGCGGGGCCGGCCCAGTCCGCCGACGTCCCCGCCGAGTTCGGCACCGACTGGCACGACCCGGTCACCGCGGCCCCGCCCGTGCCGAGACCGCACGGCCGGTCCTGCCAAGTGACCCTCGCCGAGGCGCAGTTCCGGGACTTCACCCCGTATCGGGGCACGTACACCCCGCCGACCGGTTGCGGGGACCGCTGGAGCAGGGTCGTCCTGCGCCTCGACGGCAAGGTCAAGGGACGGCAGTACGACCGCCTGGGATATCTGCACGTCGGCGGCGTCGAGATCCTCCGCACCTCCACCCCCGAGCCCTCGCCCGACGGCATCGCCTGGTCCGTCGAGAAGGACGTCACGCGGTACAGCGACACCTTCCACGCCGCCCAGGACGTCGAGATGCTCATCGGGAACGTCGTCGACGACACGTACACCGGCGTGATCGACGTCAAGGTCACGTTGACCTTCTACGCCGGGAAACCGGCCGCCGCGACCCCCGACAAGGTTCTCACTCTCGGCGACGGCAACACGCTCACCACCCCGCGCAACAGCGAACGCGTCCTCGCCGAGGTGTACGCCACCGGATCCGGCGGCGGCTGCGAGGAGTTCTGGTACCTCGCGGTCCCCGGCAAGGCGCCGTACTCCTGCCAGGCCGACGGCGGCCCCTACCGGGAGGTCCAGATCAAGGTCGACGGCCAACTGGCCGGGATCGCCGCGCCGTTCCCGCACGTGTGGACCGGAGGCTGGTCGAACCCCTTCCTCTGGTACGTCGTTCCGGGTCCCCGCGCCTTCGACGTCCAGCCGATCCAGTACGACCTCACCCCCTTCGCGGGCCTGCTCGACGACGGCCGCCCGCACAAGGTCGAGGTCTCGGTCGTGGGCGTGCCGCAGGGGCAGAGCGGCTGGAGCGCCCCGGTCAACGTGCTCGTGTGGCAGGACGCCAAGCGGGCGCAGGTCACCGGCGGACTGACCGTGCACCGCGCGGGCGGACTCACCAACTCCTCGACGTACACCGCGGGTTCACCGGAACGCGTGGACACCGAGGCGGGTCACCGGCTGACCGTCGCCGGGTACGTCGACACCTCGCACGGCCGGGTGACGACCACCGTCCGCCGCGTGCTCGCCGACACCTCGGTGCACCGCTGGACCGACGGCGAGAACGTCGACGGGCTCGACGCCACCTGGAGCGACGACCAGTCCGTCACCGTCGACGGACCCGGGCCGTCCCGTACGACGGCCACGCACCGGACGTACACGATGAACGGCACGACCACCATCGGCGACGACGCCCGGCTGCGGACGGTACTGATGTTGGGCGACCGCGCCACGGTCGTCGCGTCGCGAGACGGGCGGCGGACGGGGTGGTCCCGGCTGGACGACACGGTGGGCGGCGACGCGACGTACACGACCGGCGTGCCACGGGATCAGCGGCGCGCCGTGGGGACGACGACGGAGCGGTATCGGCTGTACGGGTCGGGCGGGTGCTACGACCGGGAGTTGGTGAGTGTGCAGGGGGTGCTGACGGTGGATCGGGAGCGTTGCTGAGCGGGATTTACGTGTCCGCAACACAGACGTTCCCCACGGGATCAACGACACCCTGAGAGTGATCGTCACGGAAGCCGCTTTCCGTATCGCAGAAGTCTCTCCGGCTTCCGCGAGGTTGACGTCCCCCCTCAGGAGTGCCCGTGCCGCCGTCCGTTCCCTCCGTCCCGCCGGTCCCGTCCGTACCGCGACGGGTCGCACGCATACTGCGGACCTCTCTGTTCACGCAGGTCCTCTGTGCGCTGGTGCTCGGAATCGTCGTCGGAAGGCTGTGGCCCGGCGTGGCCACGGACCTCCAGCCGCTCGGCGACGGTTTCACCCGGCTCATCAAGACGATCATCTCCCCCCTCGTGTTCTGCGTGGTCGTCGTCGGCATCGCCAAGGCCGGAGACCTCAAGGCGTTCGGGCGGATCGGCCTGAAGGCGCTGGTCTGGTTCGAGGTCGCGAGCACGGTCGCCCTGCTCGTCGGGCTGCTGGCGGCGAACCTCGTCCAGCCCGGCTCGGGCATGCACGTCGACCCGGCCACGCTGAGCACCAAGGCGGTCGACGCGAAGACGGGCGGCGGTGAGCTGCCCTCGACGACGCAGTTCGTCCTCAACGCCCTGCCCACCAGTTTCCTCGGCGCCTTCGCCGAGAACTCGCTGCTGCAAGTCCTCGTCCTGGCCTGCCTGGTGGGCGCCGCGCTGTTGCACCTGGGCCACACGAAGGTGCCGCAGGTGCTGCCCGCCGTGGAGCAGGCACAGGAGATCATCTTCGCGATCGTCGGCTTCGTCATGCGGCTGGCCCCGATAGCCGTGTTCGGCGCGATGGCGGTCCTGATCGGCCAGTACGGGCTCGGTGTGATCGAGACGTACGCCAAGCTGATCGTGCTGTGCTACGTCGCCGCCGCGCTGTTCATCGCGCTGCTGGCCGTCGCCCTGCGGGCGGTCACCGGGCTCAGCCTCTGGAAGTTCCTGCGCTACATCCGCGAGGAGATGCTGCTCGCGCTGGGTACCGCCTCCACCGAGTCCGTCATGCCGCGCGTGATGCAGAAGCTGCGCAGGGCGGGCGCGCGCGACGACGCGGTGGGGCTGGTGCTGCCCACGGGCTACTCCTTCAACCTCGACGGAGCCTCGCTCTACCTCTCCATCGGCACGCTGTTCATCGCGCAGGCGGTCGGGGTCGACCTCAGCCCGGGCCAGCAGATCACCGTGGTGCTGGTCCTGATGCTCACCAGCAAGGGCATGGCCGGCATCCCGGGTTCCGCCTTCCTCGCCCTGTCCGCGACGGCCTCCTCGCTCGGCGCGATCCCGGCCGGAGCGGTGGCGCTGCTGCTGGGCGTGGACCGGATCATGGACTCGATGCGGGTGGTGACGAACCTGCTCGGCAACTGTGTGGCGGTCTTCGCGGTGTCCCGCTGGGAGAACGCGCTGGATCTCGACCGGGCGAAGCGGGTGCTGGACGGTGAGGTTCTCGTCGCCGAGGAGGCGCCGGCGCCGCGGGAGGCTTCTGTCGCCCAGTAGCTCGGGGGCGGCGGTTCGCGGGCGGCTGCGGGTGTGTAGGGGCGCGGGGAACTGCGCGACCAGCCACGAATCACCCGCAGCCGCCCACAAGCCGTACCGCCCCTACCCGCAGCGCGCCCCTCTCTCCGGGGCATCGTCCATCAGCGTGTCGAGCAAGCTGCCGAGCAACGCACGCTGCTCGGCGCTCAACGGTGCCAGGATCTCCGCCGCGGCCCCGCGGCGAGCGCTCCGTACCTCACGCAGCGCCTTGCGGCCGTCGTCCGTGAGTTCGATGCGGATCACCCGGCGATTCGTCGGATCCGGCACCCGGCGTACCTTGCCGCTCGCCTCCAGGCCGTCGACCAGTGAGGTCACGGCCCGCGGGACCACCTCCAGGCGCTCCGCGAGATCGGCCATGCGCGGGGGTGAGCCGTAGTGCGCCAGCGTGCGCAGCAGCCGTGACTGGGCGGGGGTGACGCCCAGGCCGCACTGCTCGATGTGCCGTTTCTGGATGCGGTGCACCCGGCGCGTGAAGTGCAGCAGTTGCTCGGCGAGCAGGCCCTCGGGATCGGGGGTGGTCATACGGGAACAATATCAGGACGTCTTTCATTGTGAGTATAGGTAACAATGAGCTAAGCTCCGCCAGTCTTCGTCCTCACACCTCCCGTAGGAGCCCATGCATCCCGATCGAGAACCCCGCTGGACACCGCCGGCCGACGCCAAGGAGCAGCCCCGGCAGGTGCGCCGCATCCTGAAGCTCTTCCGTCCCTACCGCGGCCGCCTCGCCGTCGTCGGCCTCCTGGTCGGCGCCTCGTCGCTGGTGTCCGTGGCCACCCCTTTCCTGCTGAAGGCGACCCTCGACGTCGCCATCCCCCAGGGCCGCACCGGCCTGCTCACCCTGCTCGCGCTCGGCATGATCGTCAGCGCCGTGCTGACCAGCGTCTTCGGCGTGCTGCAGACCCTGATCTCGACGACCGTCGGCCAACGCGTCATGCACGACCTGCGCACCGCGGTCTACGGCCGCCTGCAGCGCATGTCGCTGGCGTTCTTCACGCGCACCCGCACCGGTGAGGTCCAGTCCCGCATCGCCAACGACATCGGGGGCATGCAGGCCACCGTCACCTCGACGGCCACCTCCCTGGTCTCCAACCTGACCAGCGTGGTCGCCACCGTCGTGGCCATGATCGCCCTGGACTGGCGGCTGACCGTGGTCTCCCTCCTCCTGCTCCCGGTCTTCGTGTGGATCAGCCGCCGCGTCGGCAGGGAGCGCAAGAAGATCACCACCCAGCGGCAGAAGCAGATGGCCGTGATGGCCGCGACGGTCACCGAGTCGCTCTCCGTCAGCGGCATCCTGCTCGGCCGCACCATGGGCCGCTCCGACTCACTGACGAAGTCCTTCGCCGAGGAGTCCGAGGGCCTGGTCGACCTCGAGGTCCGCTCGAACATGGCCGGGCGCTGGCGGATGGCCGTCATCACCATCGTCATGGCCGCCATGCCGGCGGTCATCTACTGGACCGCGGGCATGGCCCTCCAGCTCGGCGGCCCGAAGGTCTCCATCGGCACGATCGTCGCCTTCGTCTCGCTCCAGCAGGGCCTGTTCCGCCCGGCAGTGAGCCTGCTGGCGACCGGTGTCCAGATCCAGACCTCGCTCGCCCTCTTCCAGCGCATCTTCGAGTACCTCGACCTGCCCGTCGACATCACCGAGCGCGAGGACCCGGCCCGTCTCGACCGGATCAAGGGCGAGGTCCGCTTCGAGGACGTCGAGTTCCGGTACGACGACAAGGGTGGGCCCGTCCTCGAGGGCATCGACGTCACCGTCCCGGCGGGCAGCAGCCTCGCGGTCGTCGGCCCGACCGGCGCCGGGAAGTCGACGCTCGGCTATCTCGTGCCGCGCCTGTACGACGTCACCGGCGGCCGGGTCACCCTGGACGGCGTCGATGTCCGCGACCTCGACTTCGACACCCTCGCGCGCGCGGTCGGCGTCGTCTCGCAGGAGACGTACCTCTTCCACGCCTCGGTCGCCGAGAACCTGCGCTTCGCCAAGCCGGACGCGACCGACGAGGAGCTCGAACAGGCGGCCCGCGCGGCCCAGATCCACGAGCACATCGCGTCCCTGCCCGAGGGCTACGACACCGTCGTCGGCGAGCGCGGCCACCGCTTCTCCGGCGGCGAGAAACAGCGCCTGGCCATCGCCCGCACCATCCTGCGCGACCCGCCGGTCCTCATCCTCGACGAGGCGACCAGCGCCCTCGACACCCGCACCGAAGCGGCCGTCCAGGACGCCATCGACGCCCTGTCGGCCAACCGCACCACGCTCACCATCGCGCACCGTCTGTCCACCATCCGCGGGGCCGACCAGATCGTGGTGCTCGACGCCGGGCGGGTGGCCGAGCGGGGGACGCACGAGGAACTGCTGGAGCAGGACGGGCGGTACGCGGCGCTCGTACGCCGGGATGCCCAACTGGAACCGACAAGCTGAAGATATGCCGGGTTTGTGACGGTATGCGGGTTACCGTGCCCGCATGTACCAGAACACTCCGCCACGGAGCACTCGGAGCACGATTCGACTGACGCGCAGGGGCCGCATCGCCCTCATCGCGACCGGAGCCGTCGTGGCCGGCACGGCCGTGGCGGTGCCGCTGCTGACCCTGGAGCGGGAGCAGGCCGCCAGGCCGGCGTCGCTGGTGATCCCGGAGGGCTGGCGCGCGGGGCAGGTCTACGCCGCGGTGGACAAGGCCCTGGCCCTGCCCCCCGGCACCACCAGGAAGTCGATCCCCCAGGCCGGCCTGAGGCTGCCGAACGACGCCGCGGGCAACCCGGAGGGCTATCTCTTCCCGGCGACCTATCCGCTGGAACGGAACGGCAAGAAGGCGACTCCCGAGTCCCTGCTGTCGTACATGGTCGACACGGCCAACCGGAAGTTCACCGCCGCCCCGGTGGCGGCCGGCGCGCAGCGCAACGCGATGAACCTGTACCAGGCGGTCACCGTGGCGAGCATCGTGCAGGCCGAGGCCGCCTCGAAGGCGGACATGGGCAAGGTGGCACGGGTCATCCTCAACCGGCTCGAGCGCGGGATGCCGCTGCAGATGGACTCGACCGTCAACTACGCCCTGAACCGCGCGACGCTGCGGACGAGCGACAGCGACACCCGCATCGACAGCCCCTACAACTCGTACCAGCGCATGGGGCTGCCGCCCACGCCGATCGACAACCCGGGCGAGGAGGCGATGCGTGCCGCGCTCAACCCGCCGCCGGGGGACTGGCTGTACTTCGTCACCGTCAAGCCGGGCGACACCCGCTTCACCGCCGACTTCGCCGAACACCAGCGCAACGTGGCGGAGTTCAACGCCCGCCAGAAGAGCGCGAGTCCGGCCAGGTGATCCGACGGGACCTCACGCCGCGGCCGGCACCAGCGCCGGCAGCCGCCTGATGTCCCGTACGGCCGCCCGGCCGGCCCGGTTGGCGCCGATGGTGCTGGCCGACGGGCCGTAGCCGACCAGGTGGATCCGCGGATCGGCGACCGCGCGGGTGCCCTCGACCCGGATCCCGCCGCCCGGCTCGCGCAGCCGGAGCGGCGCGAGATGGTCGATGGCGGCCCGGAAGCCGGTGGCCCACAGGATGACGTCGGCCGCCACGCGCCGCCCGTCGTTCCACTCCACGCCGTCCGGCGTGATGCGGTCGAACATGGGCTGCCGGTCGAGGACCCCGTCGGCGATGCCCTGCCGGATCGCGTCGTTGAGCGGCAGCCCCGTCACCGTCACGACGCTCTGCGGCACCAGCCCCTGCCGCACCCGCTCCTCCACCAGCGCGACGGCCGCCCGGCCGTACTCCTCGGTGAACGGGCCCTCGTGGAAGACGGGCGGACGCCGGGTGACCCAGGTCGTCGCGGCCGCGTACCCGGCGATCTCCAGCAGGTGCTGTGTACCGGACGCGCCACCGCCGACCACGACCACCCGCCGCCCGGCGAACGCCTGGGGCCCGGGGTACTGCGCGGTGTGCAACTGCCGCCCCCGGAACGTCTCCTGGCCGGGATAGCGCGGCCAGAACGGCCGGTCCCAGGTGCCGGTCGCGTTGATCAGCGCGCGCGTGGACCAGGTGCCGTCCGAGGTCTCGACGAGCAGCCGCCCGCCCTCGCCCTCGCGCACGGCACGGACGTCGACGGGCCGCCGTACCCGCAGGTCGAAGGCTTGCTCGTACGTCGCGAAGTACTCGGCGATCACCTCGGACGACGGCCGCGCGGGGTCGGCGTCCGTCAGTTCCATGCCGGGCAGCGCGTGCATGCCGTGCACCTTGCCGTACGTCAGCGAGGGCCAGCGGAACTGCCAGGCGCCGCCCGGGCCGGGGGAGTGGTCCAGCACCACGAAGTCCCGCTCCGGCTCGAAACCGGTGCGGCGCAGATGATAGGCGCTGGACAGACCTGCCTGACCAGCGCCTATGACGACGACCTCGACCTCGCGCGTGTTGTTCACATTTCTACTAACGGCGGGGAGGCCGTGGGTCTTCCCGCCCGGTCACCGCCCCTCAGCCCTCCGAGGGACGCGGCGCGGTCGTGGACGGCGGCAGGCCGCCGTTGTAGCGCGTGTCCGTGAAGGCGCCGAAGTCGACCTTGCCCGGGATCAGCTTCAGCCGGGTGAAGGTGTCGGCGATCTGCTGCTCGGAGGCGATGAGCTGCTGGTCGACGGCGACCGCGACGCGGGTGGTGTAGGTCCGCTTCACCGCGGCCAGCGCGACGTCGTCGGGCAGCCCGGTCTCCTTCGCCCAGACCTTCGCCCACTCGTCCTCGTGCGAGTACACCCACTTGTAGGCGCGGCGCAGCCGCTCGAGGTAGTCCTTGATGGCCTCGGCCTTCTTCGCGTCCCCCAGCGCGCTCGGCGCCGCCACCTGGAAGGTGAGGCCGTTGGTGATCCCGTCACCCGTGGTCAGCACCCGGCCCTGCTTGGCCTTGAGGACCTGTGAGGTGTACGGGTCCCACACCGCCCACGCGTCGACCTTGCCGGAGGTGAACGCGGCCAGCGCGTCGGCCGGCTGGAGGTACTTGACCTTCACGTCACTCAGGCTCAGTCCGGCCTGCTTCAGCGAGGCCACCAACTGGTAGTGGGCGGACGAACCCTGCGCCACGGCGACCGACTTGCCCTTGAGGTCCTTGGTGCCGGCCAGCTTGGAGTTGTCCGGTACGAGGATGGCGTCGCCCTTGGAGGTGCCGTGCCAGGCGGCCACCACCGTGATCTTCGAGCCGGCGCCGGCCGCGAAGACGGGCGGGGTGTTGCCGACCCCACCGATGTCGACGGCCTGGGCGTTGACGGCTTCCAGCAGCGGCGGGCCCGAGGTGAACGTCGACCACTTGATCTTGTAGTCGAGGTTCTTCAACTCTCCCGCGGCCTCCAGGATGGCCTGAGAACCACCCTTCTGGTCACCGACGTCGAGGGTCAGGGAGCCCTTGCCGTCGACCGAGCCGCCGGTGTCGGCCGCGGAGTTCCCGCCGCAGGCGGCGAGCAGGAGGGCGAGGGGGAGGAGCAGTGCGGCGGGGGCGAGGCGGCGTCGCATGATGTTCCGTTCTGTGCAACAGGGGAGGGGTGAGGGGGAGTTCAAGTGGCTTCGGCGGCGCCGTCGACGCCGAGCCGTTCCAGCAGGCCCGCGCGCAGCTCGGCGAAGCGGGGGGCGGCGATGTCACGGGGACGGGCGAGGTCGATGGGCTGTTCGTGCGCGATGACCCCGTCGTCCATCACCAGGACGCGGTCGGCGAGCAGGACGGCCTCCTCTACGTCGTGCGTGACCAGCAGCACGGCACAGCCGCGCCGTCGCCACAGCTCGCCGACCAGTCGCTGCGCCGTGATCCGGGTGAGCGCGTCGAGCGCGCCGAACGGCTCGTCGAGCAGCAGCAGATCCGGCTCACGCACCAACGCCCGGGCCAGCGAGGCGCGTTGGGCCTCACCGCCGGAGAGGGTCTTGGGCCAGGCGTCGCTGCGGTGACCGAGCCCCACCTCCTCGAGGGCCCGGTCGGCGACGGCGCGCCGGGGCTTGTCGGGAAGTCCCAGCAGGACGTTGCGCCACACCTTCTTCCACGGCATGAGGCGCGGTGCCTGGAAGGCGACGGCCTTGCGGCGCGGGACCAGAACGGTGCCCTGTATGTCGCGGTCGAGGCCTGCCAGGATCCGCAGCAGGGTGGACTTGCCGCAGCCGCTGCGCCCGAGCAGGGCCACGAACTCGCCCGGCCGGACGTCCAGCCGGAGGTCGTCGATGACGGCACGGCCGTCGAAGGAGCGGGTCAGCCCCTCGACGTGGACGGCCTGGGCGGTCGGTACGGCCTGGGTGGCCACCGGGCCGGGGCTCACCGGCCGGTGAACGTCGGTCGCCATTGCAGCAACAGCCTTTCGAGGGTACGGACGACGAAGTCGGCCAGCAGGCCGAGGAAGGCGTAGACGATCAGGCAGACGACGATGACGTCCGTGCGCAGGAAGTCCCGCGCCTGGACCATCAGGAACCCGATGCCGGAGTCGGCGTTGACCTGCTCGGCGAAGACCAGGGCCAGCCAGGCGATACCCAGCGAGTAGCGCAGGCCGGTGAGAGCGCCGGGCAGCGCCCCCGGCAGCACGACGTGCCGCACCAACCCCCAGCGGGAGAGCCCCAACGACTCACCGGCCTCGATGAGTTGGGAGTCCACGCCCCGGATGCCGGCGTAGACGTTGAGGTAGAGCGGGAAGGTCACACCGAGCGTGATGATGGCGATCTTCGGGGCCTCGCCGATGCCGAACCAGATGATGAACAGCGGTATCAGGCCGACGAACGGCACGGTCCGCAGCATCTGCACCGGCGCGTCCACCAGGTCCTCGCCGATCCTGAACAGGCCGGACACCAGGGCCAGTCCGACGCCGATCACCGTGCCCAGCAGCAGTCCGCCGGCCACGCGCCGCAGCGAGGTCCCGATGGCGCCGGGCAGGGAACCGTCGGCGATCAGATCCCAGCCGACCTGCCCGATACGCCCCGGCGAGGCGAGGACATCGGGCGTCAACCCGCCGGTGCTGCTGAGAAGTTGCCACAGCGCGAGCAACAGGACGGGGCCGGTGGTGCGACGCAGCCAGCGGGGGACCCGGGTGCGGCGGGCGGAGACGGGGACGATGGGGGTGAGACCGAGGTCGCGGTTCTGGTCGGGGAGGGGCGAGTTCTCGGCGCCCTGACCCGATATTCCCGAAATATCGGATTCAGGGGAACCGGGTGGGGCGTGGCTGATGCTCATGATGCTCCGAGGAGGGGAGAGCGACCGGGGTACGGGGAGCGCGCCTCGTCACCGCTGGGGCATGACAGGGCGCGGGACGGTGGCCGCGCCGGTCAGCGGAGAGAGAGCGGAGGAAGGCGAGAGGAGGAAGGCGTCAGCAGCCGCGACAACACGCGGCGGAGGCCACCCGCAGCAGGTCGATGTGACCGCGCGTGGTGAGCAGGGCTGAACGCAACATGGGGCGAACGTAGCCAGATCGTCGGTGCACGGTCAACGGTGTCTCGCGGACTGGACCTCCGATATCAACGGGCGGGCCGCGGCGCACGAATGAAACCCGGCGTATGGGCCAGGATGGGGTCATGTCCGATGTCTTCACCACCCGAGTCCTGAACGTCACCACCGGCTCAGCGGAGAGGGTCGCCGACCTGACCCGCGACTGCGAGGCCTTCCTGCGCGAGGTGGCCGGCGGGCGCGACGGCCTGCTGAACATCTTCGTCCCGCACGCCACCGCCGGGATCGCCGTGATCGAGACGGGCGCCGGCAGCGACGACGACCTCCTCGCCGCCCTCCACACCCTGCTGCCCGCCGACGACCGCTGGCAGCACCGCCACGGCAGCCCGGGCCACGGCCGCGACCACGTCCTCCCGGCCCTCGTACCGCCGCACGCGACCCTGCCGGTGGTGGACGGCGCGCTGGAGCTGGGCACCTGGCAGTCGGTGTGCCTGGTGGACACCAACAAGGACAATCTCAACCGTCAGGTCCGACTGACCTTCCTGGGGTGAGCGACATCGTCCTGGCGGACGTGTCGGCGCGAGCCAGGGGGGCGGTGGCAGGGGGGCCGGTGGCTGGGGCGTGGAGCCTACCGGGTGTCGGTCACCGTGCCTCGGGGCGTGGTCAGGATTTCGCGGCCGCGGTCCGAGGTGATCAGCTGGGCCAGGACCGGATCGGCGAACAGGGAGATCGGGGCGATGTGGTCCTCGCCCACGGGGTGCCACAGGCGTAGCGCCGCACGGAGTTCGGGCCAGGCTTCGGCGCACAGAGCCGCGCGGGCCTTGGCGGGGTCGGACAGCGGGTCGGGTTCGGGCCGAGGCCCGTCGACCGCGTACAGGGTGACGACGATCGGCCCCGTGGGCAGCGGCGACTCGGCGGAGGCCTGGAAGGCCGGGTGTGCGGCCAGGCGGTCGGTGACGGCGTGCACGGCCGCGTCGAACTCCGGTCCCCCGAAGGAGAGTCGGAAGCCCGGCTCGGCCGTCCGGGCTTCGTAGTCGGCGACGAGTGCCCGCACGGATGGGGGCGCGTACTCCTTGAGCCGCGGCAGGGGCCGCAGGTCGTGGGGGTGGGCGAGCTGGTCCTGGCGGACCAGGAGCGGCAGGAGTTCCGCGGCGAACAGCGGGCTGAGCAGGAGGTCGTCGTTCCCCGGGCGGTACCACATCAGGTTCGCGATCTGCCCGCGCCAGTCGCCGAGCATCGCCTTCATCTGCATGCTCAGCACGTCCGCCCGGTCCCGCCCGTACTCGTGCGCCTGGGCGAACACCGACAGCGGGCCCTCGACGGCCCCGGACAGCGCCTCGCAGCGTGCCCGCTCGACCTCCGCGTCCCAGTGGTCCCGGGTGGCGCCAGGCGGCCTGCGCAGCGCGTGGAAGGACACCCACTGCCGGCGCATGAGGTCGTGGAAGGAGTCGTACCGTCGCGGTCCCTCGCCGGACCAGGAGGCGAGCCAGTACGCCGCCCACTCGCCGTCCTCGTCCACGTCGTCGGGGTCGAGCAGCATGACCGCCGCGTCCCCCTCGAGGGACAGGCGCAGGGAGCGGGCGAGGACCTTCGCCTCCTGAACGCCGAAAGCTTCCTCGCCGTCCTCGCCGTCCTCGACGTCGACCTCCGCGAGGTCTTCCCAGACCTCGATCCACGTGCGGTCGTCGGTGTCCCGCAGCCATTCCAGCTCCGTGGTTCCGGCCAGCCGGTAGATGAAGTTGCCCGCGTCCCGCCACCCGTTGGTGACCAGCAGGAACTCCCGCAGGGAAGGCGGCAGTCGGCGCCCCAGCCGGGCCTCGGCCGCGACGACCTCCGCCTCACTCGCCGGCCCGAACCCGAGCCAGGCGTCCCGTACGACCTCCCGCGCGAGCGGTGCGTCCTTCTCCTGGTCGTGCCCCGCGATCCACTCCGCGCTCCACTGCTCCAGAAACGGCCGCCACGCCGTACGCTCGCCCATCGTCCCCTCCGCCTCTCCCTCTTCGTCGTCTGACGTCACCTCACCACAGGGGTACGACAACGGGTGATCAAGACCTGTGATCCTGCCCCGGCCCCGGGCTTCGAGAGAGCCAGAGGTCCCGGTTGCCCGCGATCAGCACGCGACCGTCCGCGAGGGTGACCGCCGCGCTCGGGGGGTCCTCGCTGCAGCCGAGGCCGCCGCGTTTCCAGCCCTTGGCCGTCCCGTCGCCGACCCAGACGGAACCGCACAGCACTGTGCGGGTGTTGGGCTTGGACTTGGGCCGGGGGGCCGAGCCGACCAGGACCGGATGACCCGCGGAGTCGACGGTCGCGGCGGTGATCACGCCGGTGCCCATGGCCGACGTGTCCGTCCGGGTCCAGTGGGTGCCGTCCTGGCTGGTGAGAACCAGCGGCAGGGAGTCGTAGAAAGCGCCGGCCTTGGCATGGCCGCCCAGGGCGAACCAGCGGCCCGACGCGTACAGGACGCTGTGCACCTGTGTGCCGGGTGGCGTCCCGGTGATGGCGCCGGACGTCCAGTGCTCGCCGCCGTCCGCGCTGCGCCAGAACGGGATCGTGCCCGTGGAGTGGAAGTCGTAGGCGTTGGTCGCCGCCGCGCCGAAGGCGACGACCTCCCTGCCGTGGACGCCGAAGTCGCCCACGGGCGTGGACGGTTGCCGGCCGTCGATCGGCGGCAGCGGCACGCGACGCACGGTCCTGCCCGCGTCGTCGGACGCGAACACGTACGGAGACTCCACCTGGCCGACGGTCTGGCCGCCGCCGATCAACAGGAGCGAGCCGACCTTCACCGCGGTGTTCACCGAGGCGTCGTCCGCGGTCTCCTGCTCGGGGCGGGTGTTGAACGTCAGCGGCAGCATGGCGAGCCGGACCTGCTCGCCGTCCGGCGCCCGGCGTGTCAACCTGGCGCCGACACCGATCAGCGAACCGTCGCCCCACGGCACCACCACGTCGCCCGGCAGGCCGCCACCGAGCCAGCCGCTGCGCATGGAGTACGGCACGTCGGTCTCGCCGGCTGCGCCCGGCTTCGGGGTGATGGAGAGCCTCGTGCAGCCGTGGGAACCGGTCCAGTTGACGTTCACATAGCGGTACCCGTTGGCGAACGTCCCCTCTCCCAGGACGCAGTCACCCAGTGGCACCAGTTGGCGCAGGCCCTCGCGGGGCGCCACGTACCCCTTGTCGTGCGGGCCGTTGGTCACCGACGGGTAGTCCACCGCGCCCGCGTACTCCTTGAACCCGAGCTGCGCCGCGCCGGCGTCCGCCGTGCCGGTGTCCCCTGCTCTGATCGTGCCGCAGCCGCCCAGTACCAGGGCCGCGCCGGCCACCAGGCTCGCGACGACTGCGAGCCTCCCCCCATGTTTTCTCATCCCTCCACGCTACTGAACTCGGTGAGCAGGAGTGCGATGTCGTCCGCCCTGTCCGGGGAGGCGTGACAGGCGTCCCGCAGCAGTCCGTCGGCCAGATCGTCCAGGTTTCCTCCGCCCCGGCGGGCCAGAGACGTCCGGAGCCGCTCGACGTCGGAGCCGATGTCCGAGTCGCGCCGCTCGATCAGCCCGTCCGTGTAGAGGACCAGGACCGACCCGGGAGTCAGCCGCAGTTCCGACTCCGGGAAGTGCGCCGTCGCGTCGATGCCGAGCAGCGGGCCGCCGGGCACGTCCAGGATCGTGGTGTGCCCGTCGGGCAGGCGGAGCAGGGGCGGGAGATGGCCCGCGCGGACGATGCGCACACTGCCGGAGCGGGGATGGAACCGGACGTAGCAGCAGCTGGCGAGGAGCGCCGGGTCGAGGTCCATGTGGAGCCGGTTGGTGCCGGCGACGACGTCACTCGGCCGGTGGCCGGCGGCGACGAACGCCCGCATGGCGCTGCGCAGTTGACCCATGGAGGCCGCGGCGGGCACGTTGTGGCCCTCGACGTCCCCGACGATCAGGGCGACCTCGTCGCCGGACGGGATGACGTCGTACCAGTCGCCGCCGATGTCCATCCCCCGGGTGCCCGGAAGGTAGCGCCCGGCGACCTGCAGGCCCGGCACCGTGGGCAGCCGGTGCGGCAGCAGCGCGTCCTGCAGGCCGCGGGCGAGGGCGAACTCGGCGTCGTAGAGCCTGGCCCGTTCCAGGGCCTGGCCGATCAGGCCGCCCAGCGCGGTGAGGACCCCGCGCTCCTCGTCCGGGAACCGGTGGATGTCGTCGAAGCCGAGCATGCAGGCGCCGACCGGGCGGTTCGAGGCGATCAGGGGCAGGAACGCCCAGGAGTTGGTGTGCCCCACGATGAGCCCGGGGTAGCTCTCGCGCAGCTGCTCGCGCGACTCGACGAAGAGTGGGGCACCGGAGGTCAGCGCGTCCGTCACGGGCAGCCGGGCGTGCAGTGGGGTGCCCTCGAACCGGGCGAGGAAGCGTTTCGAGTAGCCGCGCTGGGCGAGCAGGTGCAGGCGTCGCTCCTCCACCACGGCGATCGCCAGTTTCTGGCCGCCGAAGGCGGGCAGCAGCTGATCGGCGACGGCGTCGAACACCTCGTGCGCGGTGACCGCCTCGGTGAGGGCGCTGCCCAGCGTGAGCACACGGTAGAGGGCGCCCACGCGAGGAGCCCCGAGCGGGGGTGCCAGAGAGACGGGCGGGCCCTCCTCGGCGACCGGCGCACCGGGTCCGGTGCCGGCCGGTACGGGCTGCCGTACGCGTGAGGCCCATCCCGTCATGCCCTGGGCGCCCGGGTGCAGGGAGAAGACCAGCCACTCGTCGGGTGGGCGGCGCACCAGGAAGGAGACGGGTTGCTGGGAGACGAGGGCGGCCCGGTAGCGGTCCTCGTACACGGGGTCGGCCAGCCATGGCAGGACGTCCCAGGGGCGTCGGCCGAGCAGTTCGTCCTGGCGGACCCCCAGCAGGTCCTCCAGGCTGTGGTTGGCGTAGGCGAGGCGTCCGTCGGGGGAGAGCGCGAAGAAACCGTCCGCGAGCCGCTCGATCGCCGCGACGGCGGCCATTCCGCTCCCGGAGTCGAGCACGGCGCCGACCAGGTGGCAGGCGGCCTGAGGGTCGTCGTGGCTGTCCGGCACCCTGCCCCACAGCTCGACGACGCGGTGCCCGCCATGGCCGTCCAGGATGCGCAGACCGTGCGCCAGGACGTGCCCCTCCTCGACCGCGGCACGGGCGGCGGACCGGAAACCGGGCAGATCCGCCGGTTCGATGGAGGCCGCCAGCGTGGCCGCCCGGCCGTCGAACTCGCGGGGCGGGATCCCGCAGATCGCGCACAGCTCGTCGTCGGCGGTGAGGGCCCCGGTACGCAGGTCCCAGTCGAACAGGCCCACCCGGATCACCGGAGCGGACGGCAGCGGCACCAGCACCGGATCCGTCCGCTCGTCGTACTCGCCGAACAGGCCGCGGGCCCGCAGTCCGGCGAGGGCGGTGCCCAGCCGGTCGGCGGCGGAGCGCAGCTTCCCGCGCTGCGCCCTCGACAGTCCCGTCCCGTCCGGCCTGGCCGTCCACACCACGGCGATGGCGCCGAACGTCCGCTCACCGGCCCGTACGGGGACGGACGCGGAGCCGAAGGGGTAGGGCAGGGCGATCGAGAGCTGGGGGAAGCGCCGCATCGTCTCCTCCGGGCCGGCCAGGTGGACCAGGTGCCCGGAGCGGTACGCCTCCGCCACCGGAATACGGCTGCCCACCGGGATCCGTCGCCACCCGCTGAGCAGGGAGGGCGGTGTCCCGCAGGACGCGGCCACCACCAGCGAGCGGCGGTCGCCGGAGAGCAGGAACACGCTTCCGGTGTGCGCGCCGGTGACCTCCACGGCGTGGACCACGGCCCTGACCAACACGTCGTCGCGTTCGGGCGCTTCGCCGACACCCGCGGCGCCGAGCGGGTACGAGCTCGATGCCCTACCGTTGGCCGACACGTTGCCCTCGATCATCCATGGAGTGCTTGTCCCAGTTTAGGGGCATTCACTCACACCGCCCTGTGGTGGGAAGGCGGGTCCGCTGAGCGGACAGCGTGCCGGGGTCGCGGCGCCGGTGGTCATGGTCGGTTCAAGACCGTCCAGGCACTGACCGGCCTCTGCTTGACTGCCTGCCGTGGACATGGCTGACGGGACACCGTTACACAGGGAGCCGGACCCCTCCGCCGGGACCGTGCAGGACTTCGCCGCCGGTCTGCGGCGGTTGCGCGAGCAGGCCGGGTTGCCCGACTACCGGTCGATGGCCCGCCGGGCCGGGTGCGCGCACAGCACCCTGTCCACGGCCGCCGCGGGCCGGAAGCTGCCCACGCTGGAGACCACGCTGGCCTTCGTCCGGGCCTGTGGCGCGGACGAGGAGGACCAGGCTCGCTGGGCCGGCCGGTGGAAGCGGGCACGGGCCGACCTGGACCGCGAGCACGACACGGGCCCGGCGCCGGGCCCCGCACTTCCTCCCCCGGCGTCCCCGCCGCCCCGGTCGTGGTGGCGCGGCAGGTGGGGAGCGGTCCTCGCCGTCGGGGCCGGAGCCGCTCTGGCGGCCGGCATCAGCGCTGGCGCGTTGCCCGGCGCGGACAGCGACCCCGTTACCGCGGGCGGCGCCCGCCCGCTCGTCCACCGGTCCGCCACCGCGGCTCAGCCTCCAGCGGTCACGCCCGAACCCGAGCGGCGCCACGGTCCCCTCGTCATGGTCCCCGGCAGGGTGGTGGATCTCGACTCGCTCGCCCCCGACTGGAACGTGCGCACGTCGCCGGGCTTCCCGCACCACGACATGGAGTTCACCGACAGTGATCACCTGCTGACCGGTCTGGGCAACGCGGACATGGCAGTGCTCCCGGCCGGGGACGTCGGAAGGTTCGACGAGTGCGCGCGCGAACAGCACTACGGCGTCGAACTGCGCGCCCCCGCCATCCGCCCCGGCGTGCTGCTGTGCGACATCACCAGCGAGGACCGGGTGGCCATGTTGCGCGTCACAGATGTCCAACGGGACCCGACCGGCACGCCGGACCAGGTCACCTTCGACGTCGTCGTCTGGGTCCGCCTCCACCAGAAGTGACGGCCGAGGCCCTCGGCCCGTCCGGCGGCCGGCGGTGAACCGTCGGCCGCCGGGGTGCGTGGGCGGCGCTGTCAGCAGTGTCTGACCAGCTTGGCGGTGTCGCCCCCGGTGTTGATCCAGGCGTCCGAGGCGAACACCTTCTTGCCGGCTCCGTAGGCGACGTAGGAACCACCGGGCGGGGTGTACCCGTCGATGGCGTCCCATTCGTCGGTCGTGCCGTACGGGCCGGTCACGGACGCGCCGGTGGTGTAGCAGTAGATCCGTGCCACGCTGTTGTACGGCATGGTGTCGATCGTCGAGCCGGTCGGTGAGCCGGAGTGCACCTTGAGCCCGGCGGAGGCGACGACGGTGCCGTTCACCTCGGCGGCCGCGCCGGCGGCGGAGGCGGACATGGCTCCGGTCAGGGCCAGCGCGGCCGTGACGACGGCCAGGGCCTTGCGTGTGGGCCGCATCAGACGCTCACCGAGTCCTGGACACCCCAGCCGTAGGGCGTGTCGGAGACGGTGAACCACGCCGTGGCGACCGCTGTGTCGGCGTACACCATGTTGGACCAGGGGGGCTGGCTCCTCGAGGTGCGGAAGATGCTGTACTCGTCGGAACAGATGTTGGAATTGTGCAGGCAGACGCGCAGGGAGATGTTCGCCGTCCCGTCCTTGGGGACGTTCCCGTTGGGCACGAACTGCGCCCAGTTGGTCCTGCAGTGTGGGGAGTACCAGTTCTGCATGGTGCCGTAGATGTTCAGTTCCGCGTGCTTGGCGACGTACGCGTCCTTCTTGCACTTGGAGTCCACCGGGTCGATGTTCCGACACGTCGACTGGCTCGGCTTGTTGTAGCAGGCCGCGGGGTCGGGAGCCGCGGGAGCGGCGGACGCGACGGCGGGTATCACTCCGGCGAGCGCGATGCCGGACAGCAGCACGCCGAGCACTCGGCGCGAGGTGTTGGACATGCGGGGCCCTCTCTCCGTTTTCCGGTCAGGACGGGTAGCAGGTCAGCTGGACGCTGTCGCTCCGACCGACCCGGAAGCCCCCGTCGCGGGTGCGCAGGTAGGCGTCGGCGTGCACCTTCTCGGAGTAGCCGTGCTTGGGGTCGCAGGTGTAGGTGTTGCCCTCCTGGTGCTTGGTCGTGCAGTCGTGCGAGACCTTGTCCGACAGCTTGCCGTAGCCGTTGTCGCTCCAGAGTTCGATCTCGATGCTGCACCCGCTGGTGGTGCCCACGTGGTTGACGTAGATGTCCGGTTTCACCGAGCTGATGCTGAACTGGTTCGCGCAGACTCCGATGTTGAAGTTGTCCGCGTTGTGGTTCTGACAGGTGCTCGCGGCCTGCGCGGGCGTGGCGAGGATCGAACAGGTTCCGAGCAGGGCGGCTGCCATGACCGCTCCCGCCAGGGACCTGGCTCTCGTGCCGGCTGCCTTCCAGATCATTCCGGTCTCCTTCCTGAAGGGACGGGTGACGGCCTTCGGCGGTACGCGCCGTCCGTGGCCGGCTCCAGAACAGCGGCGCGGGGGGACTTGGGCAAGAACATGCGAACAGCGGTTGGTCGAGCTCCGGTCGCAGGTCTCCGGCCTGCGCGAACATCCGCGCGCGAACACCAACGCCGAACAGGAAAGGGGGCGTTGGAGTGAGCCACAGGACCTGCCGTCCGTGGCCCTTGGGGCAATCGTGGCGTGTGTTTTGCCGGTCCTTGCATTGTTCGCCTCCCCGCCCCGACCTAGCCTGACCTGCGGAACCATGGGAAGGGCCGGCATGCTGAAGACCGTTCGGGAACAGGCGACGGGGCTCACCAAGGATCAGCGCAACGCCTTCGTCGCGGCCTACCTGGGCTGGGCGATGGACGCCTTCGACTATTTCCTCGTCGTCCTCGTCTACAGCGAGATCGCCGACGACTTCCATGTCTCCCTCACCGACATGGCGTTCCTCACCACCGCCACCCTGGTCATGCGGCCGGTCGGTGCCTTCCTGTTCGGCCTGTGGGCCGACCGCCGGGGCCGCCGGCTCCCGCTCATGGTCGACGTCGTCTTCTACTCGATCGTCGGGTTCGCCTGTGCCTTCGCGCCCAACTACACGGTGCTGCTGGTGCTGCGCCTGCTGTACGGCATCGGCATGGGCGGCGAGTGGGGCCTGGGAGCGGCCCTCGCCATGGAGAAGATCCCGGCCGAGCGGCGGGGTTTCTGGTCCGGGCTGCTGCAGAGCGGCTACTCGCTGGGCTACCTGCTCGCCGCCGTGGCGTTCCTCGGCATCGAACCCGCCTTCGGCTGGCGCGGGTTGTTCGCCTTCAGCCTGGTGCCCGCCCTGGTCGCCCTGTGGGTGCGCACCCGGGTGGAGGAGAGCGAGGTGTGGGAGAAGAGCGTCGCGCTCAACCGCACCCCCGCCCACCAGGTGTTGAGGAATCCCGCGGTGCTCAAGCGCTTCGTCTACCTCGTCGCCCTGATGACCGCCTTCAACTGGATGTCCCACGGCACCCAGGACGTCTACCCGACCTTCGTGAAGAAGGGCCTCGGCCTGTCCGCCGACACGTCCATCGCCATCGCGGTGGTCTACAACATCGGCGCCATGATCGGCGGCGCCCTGCTCGGCGCCGTGTCCGAGCAACTGGGCCGGCGCCGCACGATCATGATCGCGGCGGCCGGTGGCCTGGTGGTGGTGCCGTTCTTCGTGCTGTCCACGACCGTGGGCTGGCTGATGCTCTCGTCCTTCCTGATGCAGGTCTGCGTCCAGGGAGCCTGGGGCGTCATCCCCGCGCACCTGACCGAAATGAGCCCGGACGCCATCCGGGGCTTCTACCCCGGTGTCACCTACCAGCTCGGAAACCTGATCGCCGCTCTCAACCTGCCCATCCAGGAAGCCATCGCCCGACACCACGGCTATCCACCGGCGATCGCCTGGACCGTCGTCCCCGCCCTCGGCGCGGTGGTCGTGCTCAGCGCCGTCGGCAAGGAGGCCAAGGGCATCCGCTTCGGCACCACGGGCACCCGGGCGCCGAACGCGGCGGCGGCCGACACCGCTTAGCCTCCAGACCGCGGCGGGCGTCGTCGCCGGGGAGTATCACGGACGGCAGGCCCGCCGCCCGCTTCGTCGCCTCCTCGCTCGGCTGACGGTACGGATCGGCCGGAATCACTGTGACGTGGGTGTCACTCATCGCCGCCCGTCTCCCACGGTCCTCCTCGTCCACCGGCCCGACGAAACCATCCGGTCGGCGGGCCGATCACGCGCCCCGCCTCCATCCTGAGAGATCTTCCGACACGCCGGAACCACCGGACTCGCCGCTCTGGTCACCTGACCAGCCGGGCGTCCCGGCCCCGTCACAGACCCGAACCTCCCATCGAGCAGAGAACTGGCCGCCAACCCCTTACTGACTCACGCTCCTGGCGCACCCGTGCTCATCTCGGCGTAGGGCACCGATTTCCTGGAGGATGACTGGAAAACGACGCCTGAGAGATGGGTTGGTCCATGAGCGAGGGTTCTCTGCGTGCCGTCACCGTGGAGCGGACCGGTGCCGGCCGCTTCACCGCGACGAACGCGCGTGGTGGCACGGTCGAATTCGGTACCGGCGAGGGCACGCTGTTCACGCCGGTCGAGCTGCTGCTCGCCGCGCTCGGCGGCTGCACGGCGGTCGACGTCGACGTGGCCACCAGCCGGCACGCGGAGCCGGACGGGTTCACCGTCACCGTGAGCGGCGACAAGGTCAGCGACGAGCTGGGCAACCGGATGACCGGCCTCGAGGTCCGCTTCTCGGTCACCTTCCCGGCGGGCGCCTCCGGTGACCGTGCCCGCGCCATCCTGCCCCGGGCGGTCGCGGTCTCCCACGACCGGCTGTGCACGGTCAGCCGCACGGTCGAGATCGGGACGCCGGTCAGCGCGGTGGTCGAGGAGGCCTGACCTGCCCCCGCTGCGTACCGGTGACAAGCGTGCCGTCGACTGCTGCGTTGTTGTGAGCAGTTGCGGATCGTGCGGTCATCACAGCCCTACGGTCCGGCTATGAACACGAGTCGCAGAAAAGGAAGGACATGGCGCGGCGCCGCGCTGGCGACGCTGCTGACCACGGGGGCGCTCACCGCGGCGGCCCCGGACGCCCACGGGGACGGCGAGGCCCGGACGGAGAGGGCGGTGGCGTCGACGCACCCGGCCGACGGCGTCGTGGAGACGGTGGTACGGGTGAAGGTGCCGCTGCCGCAGTCGTTCGGGGCGCACCCGGCGGCCTGCGACTGGCTGTCGTACCTGCGCTACCGCTCCGCCGACGGGCCCGGCCGCTCGGCCGGCGCCGACCGGATCCTGGTGGCACAGCCCGGCATCCTGGAGGGTGCCGGAGCGTTCGACAGCGTCGCCCGGGACACCGTCGCGCGGGCCGCCGCACAGGGACGGCACATCGAGTTCTGGGCCCTGGACCGGCGCTCCAACTGCCTGGAGGACCACACCGGTATCGCCTCCGGCGACCAGCACACCGCCGTCGACTACTACTACCGCGGCAAGGAGTCGGGCGGCCGGACCTTCGCCGGGTACCTCGGCAACGAGCAGCTCGGCTGGCTGGCGAAGCTCGGCATCCAGCAGACCGTGCGGGACGAGTACGACCTGCTCACCGCCGAGTTGCCCGACCAGGCGCTGCGCAAGAGCAAGGTGCTGTGTGGCGGGCACTCGCTGGGCGGGGTCATCACCGGCTACTTCGCCGCCGCCGACTTCGACGGAAACCCGGCGACCACGGCGGACGCCGGGCAGAACCAGTGCGCCGGCTACTTCGCCCTGGACACCACGATCTCCACCTCCCTCGCCGACCTGAGCGGCAGCGTGCCCGGCGACACCAACCTCCCGGACGTCGGCATCGGCTACACCGCCGTGCAGGCCGGCCTCGACAGCGGACTGCTGCCACGGTCACTGTCGGCCCCGGTGCTGCTCAACCCGGAGACGATGACCCTTCTCGCCATCGCCGGACTGGGCGCCGTCCAGGCCCCGGACGCCCAGGCGGACCTGCCGTCCCACCTGCCCTCCAATGTCGACATCGAGGCCACCAACCGCTTCCTGTTCTCCAAGGACACCGCCACCTTCCTCACCGGCTCACCCGCCGTGAAGGACTTCCGGCTGACCAACGACGCCGTGCTCGGGGCGCTGCTGGACGACAACTCCGTACCGCTGGCGTTCCTGCAGAGCAGCGTCGGCTTCTTCGACGGCGGGCCGATCACGGACAAGAACTTCCCCGCCGCCAACGGCACTTCCTCCCAGCCACAGCTGTTCGGTGTCGACTACAAGGCCATTCCGGCCGAGCCGCACGGCCCTCTCTACACCTGGCGGAACTACGACCGGGTCGGTGCCGCCGACGACCCGGACTACCGCTCCGCCGACGGCACCCCCTTCACCAACGCCGGCAAGGAGGTCACCGACATCCGTGAGCTGGCCCGCAGCCTGGCCGAGCAGCCGCTGGACTTCACCGAGCAATACTTCCCGACCAAGCTGGTCACCGACATCGAGTTCGCGAACTCCCCGCAGATCAAGCAACTCCTCGTGCATCCCGAGGGGTTGAAGGCCAACCCGACGCTGACCGTGCTGGCCGGCGACGGACTTCTGGCCGGCCACATCCCGAGCGGCCTGCACCCGGTGGTCGCTCCCGGCTACCAGCACCTCGACGTGCTGACCGCGGCGCCCGCGCAGAACAACGGCAGGCCCGAGGTCGTCTCCAGCAGCCTCGCGGAGTTCGCCAGGAATCCCGCGTAGCCGTCCCCCATGGCCGACGGGCCCGGGAGGAGACACTCCCGGGCCCGTCGGCTGTGCGCGGTGGCTCAGACCTTGCCCGCGGCGAACGCGGCCGCCGCCTCGGCGTCCGCGGTGTAGCCGAGGTGGGCCAGGACGTCGGTCCCGCCGTTCTCGCAGATCGGGTCGCCCTTGGCGCAGAAGTCGATGGTGCGGCTCTGGTAGGTGCCGGTGACGCTCTTGCCCTGGGCGCGGATCGGGTTGCCGAACAGGAGCACCGCGGCGACCCTCGGTTCGACGGCGGCCGGGAGGGTGGCGACGATGGGACTGCCGACCACCGCACCGGCGCTGCTGATTCCGATGGAGTTGTCGACGACGTTCGCGCCCTGCGAATAGCCGACGAGAATGAAACGCTGGTCGGGACAGGCGACGGCCTGTGCGGAGACGTGGTTCACCAGGTCCGCGTTTCCCTGTGCGGCCGACGTCAGGGAAAGGTCCGCGGGATAGTTCACCGCATAGCCGGAGAGATTCCTGCCGGTCAGTTTCTTCTGGAGCGCGGAGTACACCGGGTCGCCGACGATGCCGCCGAGCGTGCCCGGCTCGAAGGTGCCGCGAGCCGCCACCACGTCGATGTCCGAGCAGGTGGCGGCCGATGCGGCGGGCTGTGCGAGGGTGACGAGACCGGCCCCGCCGACCAGCGAGAGCGCGGCGAGGCACAAGCGAATACGCATTTGGATCCCTTTGAGGGTCGAGCGCGTGAAGCGCCTGCGGAAAAGGATGACCCGAAGGTATTCGCGTTGTGTGGCCAGGTGTTATGGACGGTAATTCAGGAATGGCCGTTGTTTTTGTTCTGTGGTGAGTCCGCCGAAGAAGGTGAGGAGTTCGTCGCCGCCGAACGCAACGCCACGATCAGGTTCAGGCGGGTGTCCGGGTCGTGAAGCCGGTCGCCGAAGAGTTTCTCGAGTTGGCGCAGGCGATAGCGGACCGTCTGGGGGTGCACGTGCAGCCGGGTGGCGACGTCCGGGACGTTGCTGCCGCTGAGCAGCCAGGCCAGCAACGTCTCCGCGAGACGCGCGCGCTGACCCTCGGACGCGGCGTCGAGCGGGGCGAGTTCCTGCGTCTCCAACTGCGCGAGCAAGGGCTCGTCGGCATGCAGCAGCAGGGTCGAGAGGTGGTCGGCGCAGCGCACCACGCCCTGCCGGGGCAGCACCCCCCGGCCCATCAGCCCCAGCGCCCGCGTCGCCCAGCGCAGCGACTGCGCGGCCTCGGTGACCGCGACCGTCGGCCCGATGGCCGCCGGACGCCCGCGCAGCCCGAGGACGAAGGAACGCCCGCCGAACCGCCCCGCGCCCTCCGGGTCGGGCACCAGGACCCGCGGCGGCCGGGACTCCATGTCCGCCAGCGCTCCCGGCATCACTGGCGCCTGGTCGGAGGGGTACGGCTGCGCCGGGGCCGCCAGCGCCACGACCGCGACCCGCGACGGCACCCGCCACCGCGCCCCGTGCGCCAGGTCCTGCACCGCCTCCAGCGCGACCGGACCCTCGCCCAGCAGCAGATCGAGCAGCCGCCTGCGCCGTCGCTCCAGCTCGTCGGTGCTGCGTGACTGGACCTCGGAATACCCGGCTGCCGCCGCCTCGGCGACCTCGTGCACCGTCCTGAACGCCAGCTCGCCCAGCGCGGCCACCACCGTCGAGTCGAGTCCCAGCTCCTCCGCCGTACGCCCCATCAACCGCCAGGCGTGCAGCCCGCCGACGCGTAACGCGGACTGCAACGCGTCCAGGCTGCGCCCCTCCAGGGCCTCGCCGCGCCCGAGTTCGTAGTAGGTCGCGGCGATCGCCGCCGACTGACCGCGCGGGTCGGCGATGTGGTCCACGAAGAGGGTCAGGGCCTGCACCACCCCGGCCCGGAGGTTCTCGCGGTAGGTGCCGTCGGCCGGGCGCGCGTATTCGGGGACCTGGGCGCGCACCTCCTCCTCCACCTTGTCGGCGACACGCTCCAACCGGGCGCGCAGCAACTCGGCCAGTTCGGGCGGAACCGGAGTGGTTCCGGGGCCGGCGGGGACGTCGCGCGGGGTGGGGACGGCCACGACGGACACTCCTTTCACCCGGAGGCGGCTCACCCAGGGGCCGTTGCCCGTGGGACGAGAGGGGTGCCCGTTGGACGGGTGACCCCTGCGCTCCGTTCCGTGCCCCGGCTGCACGGACATCACTCCGGCAGTCCCAGCGCACCGGCGAGCATCGGCCACGACGCGGTGAACTCCGCCTTCCAGTAGGCCCAGCTGTGCCCTCCTCCCGCGTAGTAGTGCGCGGTGACCGGGATGCCGAGCAGCGCGAGGGTGCCCGTGAACACGTGCGCGGAGGGCCACAGCAGGCTCTCCAGGGCCTGCGGCAGCCAGTCGCCTACCCCGCCACCGGCCACTCCGCTGCCCTGGGAGACGTACAGCGGTGTGCCGCGCAGGCCGGTGGCGTGGGCGCGGGGGTTGAAGTCGCGCCAGACCAGGGCATCGAGGAACGGGTTGCCCCACAGCGAGTCCGGGGTCAGGTTCTCACGGGCCACGATCGCGTCCACCAGGGGCGGCACGCCGAGCGCCGTGGTGTCGAGGATGCCGCTGTAGGAGGCCGCCGCCTTGAATACGCCGGGGTGCCGGGCCGCGTGCGCCATCGCCCCGTATCCTCCGGTGGAGACCCCCGCCACGGCCCGTACGCCGGACGCCCGGTAGTCGCGGGCCAGCATGGCCGGGACCTCCTGCAGTTGGAAGGTCTCGTAGTCGGGGCCGCTGCGCCAGACGCTGGGGATGCCCGTGGGACCCGCGTCCGGCATGGCCACGATCAGCTGGCGGCCTTCGGTGAACGCAACGATGTCCGTCTCGCGCGTCCACGACGTGTAGTCGTCGTGGGCGCCGTGCAGGAGGTAGAGCACGGGGTACGTCCGCCCGGTCTGTGTGGCGAAGTCCGAGGGCAGAATGAGCCGGACCGGTGCGCTGCGCCCGAGCGCGGCGGAGGACACCGACACGTCGAAGGTGCGCGGGCCCACCTGGGTCGCGGCGCGGGCGCGTCCGACGGCGGCCGTGGCGCCGAACAGGGCCGCAAGGCCCGTGGCGGCCGCGGCCCGGGTGACGGTGCGTCGGGAGATTCCGGCGGGGTGGTGCGGCATGGCGGCTCCTCAGTCCGGTTGTGCGGGTCTCGCGAGGACCTGCCGCAGGTGCGCGGCGATCTTGTCGACGTGCGGCGGGTCGAGCAACGACAGATGGTGTCCGGGCACCTTCACGACCGTCAGCCGCGGACACACCTCGTCCCAGCCGAGGGCGTCGTCGTCCCGCTCGTAGGCGGGGTCGCGGACGGTGTGCGGGGCCGGCTCGGTGGCCCGGTACAGCACCACCGGCCCGTCGTAGCGGCCCGGGCGGTGCGCCTCACCGATCCGCAGGTCCAGATAGGAGGCACGCTGGTGCTCCAGCGCGGCCTGCGGCACCTCCGCGGCCGTGCGCAGCGCCCGCAGCACGGCGTCGATGCGCTCGCGGTCGTCCTCCGTCGCCACGAGTTCGTCGTACGGCAACGCCAGTCGGACCCCGTAGACGTCGGCGACGTGCCGGGCGAACCCCGTGAGGTGGGCGCGGACACGGTCGGCCGGGGTGGTGTCGGGCAGGGCGAGCGGCCGGACCGAGTCGATGAGCGCGACCAGCTCCGGTTCCCTGCCTGCGTCGGCGAGTTGGCGTGCGGTCTCCTGGGCGAGGAACCCGCCGAAGGACCAACCTGCCAGGACGCGGGGACCGTCGGGGTGGAGGGCGGTGATGGTCTCGGCGTAGCGCCGCGCCTTGTCCGGCACGGTCCGGGCGTCCTCCAGGCGTTCCAGGCCGTACAGCGGCCGGTCCTCGTCGAGTCGTTCGGCGAGCGCGCGGTAGACGTCGGTGGGGCCTCCGGCCGCGTGGAAGAGGAACAGCGGCGCACGCGTGCCGGTGGCGCGCAGGGTACGCAGCGTGGAGGGCTCTTGCGGCGGGGCCGGGAGGACTTGTCGGATGCGGTCGGCGACCGCCTCGACCGTACCGGCGCCGAGAAGTTCGCGCAGCGGCAGCTCGATCCCGAACTCGACCTCCAGCAGGGAACGGATACGGACGGCCAGCAGGGAGTCCAGGCCGAGGTCGGCGAGCACGGTCTCGGGCGTGACCCGGGCCGTCTGATGACCGGTGACGGCGGCGATGTGGTGGCGCAGGCGGGCGGTGACCGAGGTGGCCGTCTCCCCGTCGGCTGCGGCCGGCTCGGCGGGTCGGTGATCCGCATGCGGGGCCGTCTCGGGAGCCGTCCGCTCGCGCCGGCGTTCCGCACCCGCCGCTGCCGGGGCCCGGCCGTCCGTCCACCAGTACCGCACGTGCCGCCAGCGCGGCGAGGGAAGGTCGACGACCCGGCCGGGCGGCGGCGACAGCGGCAGGCCGGCGACATGGAGCGTGCCCAACTGCCGCAGGAACGCGGCAGATCCGTCCGCGTCCCGGCGCAGCGAGCCGACGGCGAGCGCGCCCGGCACGTTGTCCGTGACCGACCGGGTCAGGACCGGGTGGGGGGAGATCTCGACGAAGGCCGTGTGACCGTCGGCCGCGGCGGCCGCGAGCGCCCGGTCCAGCCGCACCGGCCGGCGCAGGTTGGCGGCCCAGTGGGCGGCGCCGAACACGCAGTCGCCGCGCGGATCGTCGAGGACGGTGGAGTACACCGGGATGCGCGGGCGGCGGCCCTCGATGTCCGACAGCGCGCCGGTCAGCTCCGGCAGCAGCGGGTCGACCTGCGGTGAGTGTCCGGCGCCGACGACCCGCATGGACCGGGCGGCCCGGCCCCGCTGCTCCAGCGAGCGCACCAGCCGGGCCACTTCCGCTTCCTCGCCGGTGACGACCTTCTGCCGGGGTGAGGAGTGGACGGCAACCCGCACGCCGGGGAAGTCCCGTTCGAGCGCGGCCAGTTCGTCGTCGTCCAGGTCGACGACGGCCATCGCGCCGCCGTGCAGAGTGCTGAGCAGCCGGGCCCGTACGGCGATGACCCGGGCCGCCTCCGGCACGTCCAGCGCACCCGCGCAGACGGCGGCGGCGACCTCGCCCATGGAGTGACCGATGACGGCGACCGGCTGGACACCATGGGCGCGCCACAGCTCGGCCAAGGCCAACTGGACACCGAACAGGGAGGGTTGCGAGACCTCCAGACCGTCGAGATGGCCGCCGGAGAGCAACTGCTCGTGGAGGGAGAAGCCGAACTCGTCGGCCAGCTGCGCGTCGAGCTTCTCGACGGTGGCGGCGAAGGCCGGTTCCTCCTCCAGCAGCCGGCGTCCCATACCGGGCCACTGGCTGCCGTACCCCGAGAACACCCACACCGGCCCCCGCCCCACGAGGTCGCGGTCACCGGTCACCACGCGCGGGTGACCGTGATCCCGCGCCAACGCGCCCAGCGCGTCCGCCAGTTCGTCCCGGTCGTGGGCCACGGCCGCGGCGCGCACCGGCCCGCGCCCGGTGCGCCCCGCGAGCGTGCGCGCCACGTCGGCACGGGCGGCGGCACTCCCCTCGGGTGTGCCGAGCCACGCGGCGAGCCGGCCCGCCGTGTCCCGGACCCGCTCGGTGTCCACGTCCGACAGTACGAACAAAGCGGCGGCGGCCTGCTCGGTCACGGCCGGTGAAACCCGCCATTCCTCCAGCACCGCATGGGCGTTGGTGCCGCCGAACCCGAAGCTGGAGACCCCCGCGGTGGCCACCCCGCCGTAGCGCGGCCAGGGCTCCGCCTCGGTCACCACGCGCAGGCCCGGGTCGGCGAGCCCGCTGCCCTCGGCGCAGTGCAGTGACGGCGGGATGCTGTCGTGGTGCAGGGCGAGGACCGTCTTCACCAGACCCGCGACACCCGCCGCCGACTCCAGGTGACCGAGGTTGCCCTTGACCGAGCCCAGCAGCAACGGCTGGTCGGGATCCCGGCCCGCGCCCAGCACCGCGCCGAGGGCACCCGCCTCGATCGGGTCGCCGAGCGGGGTGCCGGTGCCGTGCGCCTCGACGTAGTCGATGTGCCCCGGCGCCAGACCGGCTCGCGCGTAGGCGGTGGCCAACAGGGCCTGCTGGGCGAGGGGGTTGGGGGCCAGGAGACCGTTGGAGCGGCCGTCTGAGTTGACCGCCGTGGCGCGGACGACGGCGAGGACGCGGTCGCCGTCCCGTTCGGCGTCCGACAGCCGCTTCAGCAGCACGGCCGCGCAGCCCTCGCCCCGCCCGATGCCGTCGGCCGCCGGGGAGAACGGCTTGCAGCGGCCGTCCGGCGCCAGCGCGCCCGCCCGCTCGAAGGCGACGCCGACGGCGGGCGAGAGCAGGACGTTGACCCCGGCGGCGATCGCCGTGTCGCATTCGCCGGTGCGCAGGCTGACACAGGCGTGGTGCAGGGCGACCAGGGAGGACGAACAGGCCGTGTCCACGGCCATGGCGGGGCCGCGGGTGTCCAGGACGTAGGCCAGCCGGCCCGCCGTCACGCTGAGCGCCGCGCCCGCCGGGGCCCAGGGATCGACCGCGGCCGGGTCGGCGCCGGTGAGCCCGCCGTACTCGGGCGCCGAGACGCCGACGAAGACACCGGTGGCCGTGCCGGCGAGGGCGCCGGCCGGGACGGCCGCGTGGTCGAGGGTCTCCTGGACGACCTCCAGGAGGATCCGTTGCTGGGGGTCCATCACCGCGGCCTCGCGCGGGGTGACGCGGAAGAACTCGGCGTCGAACCCGGCGATGTCGTCGAGGTAGCCGCCGCGGGCGGGCGCGTCGGCGGGAGGGAAGGCGGTGAAGTCCCGCCAGCGCTCCTCGGGGACGCGTCCGGTGGCGTCGACGCCCTCGCACAGCAGCCGCCAGTAGTCGGCCGGGCCGCGTACCCCGCCGGGCAGCCGGCAACCGACCCCGATGACCGCGACGGGTTCACCCGCGTCGGCCAGGGCGGGCCGCGCGACCACGGCCGGTGTCTCCTGCGCGGAGGTCCGGCACAGATGTGCCACCAGCGCGTCCCCGGTCGGCGCCTCCCACAGCAGGGTCGGCGGCAACTCCCGGCCCACCAGCCGGGACAGCTCCCCGGCCAGCACGACCGCGTCCCGCGAGGCCATGCCCAGGTCGGCCAGCGGCCGGTCCATCGGGACGTCGTCAGGTGCGGTGCCGTGCCACGCGGCCGCCCGCTCCGCGATCAGGCGCCGCAGCGCGTCCTCCTCGACGCCGCTCACCGCACGGTCCCGGCCGCGTAGGCGCCCTCCAGGTACCGGGCACGGGTCAGCGACCGGGACACCTTGCCGCTGGACGTGCGGGGGACCGTGCCCGGCGGGACCAGCACCACGTCGGCCAGGCGCAGCCCGTGGCGGGAGGAGACGGCCGAGCGCACGGCCCGCACCAGCGTCGGTACGTCGACCTCGGCGAGGTTCGTGGTCCGCGCGTGCTCGGCGACGACCACCACCCGCTCACCCGCGCCGCCCGGCACGCCGAACGCGGCGAGTCGGTCGCGGCGCACGGCCGGGTGCGCGTCCTGGGCGGTGGCCTCCACGTCCTGCGGGTAGTGGTTGCGGCCGTCGACCACGATGAGGTCCTTCAGCCGGCCGGTGACGATCAACTGCCCCTCCAGCACGGTCCCCAGGTCGCCGGTGCGCAGCCAGTCGCCTCCCGCAGCCTCGGCGAGGGCGGCCCGGAAGACCCGCTCGGTCTGCTCCGCGTTGTTCCAGTAGCCGCGCCCCACGTTCGGGCCCTGCACCCAGAGCTCCCCGACCTCCCCCTCGGACAGCACGGCACGCGAGACGGGATCGACGATCCGCAGCCGCTGCCTTGCCGGAGTTCCGCAGCCGGCCAGCAGCACGGCCCGCGGATCGTCCGGCCGGGCGGGCAGCGCCTTGCCGGCGGCCAGCGCGTCACGGTCGAGGGCGAACCGGGCCGGCCGCCCGCCCGGACGGGCCGCACTGACGAACACGGTCGCCTCGGCCAGCCCGTACGACGGACAGTGCACGTCCGCGTCCAGGCCCTGTGCGGCGAACGCGGCGTGGAAGCGGTCGGCCGTGCCGGGGCGCACCGGTTCGCTGCCGTTGATCAGGGCGGCGACGTCCGCCAGCCGCAGGTCCGCCTTCTGCGCCTCGGTGACGGCGGAGGCGCAGTAGTCGTAGGCGAAGTTGGGCGCGGCGCTCACCGCGCGCGGGTGCGCCGCCAGCAGCCTGAGCCAGCGCACCGGTTCGTGCAGGAACGCGGCCGGATCCATCAGCACCGACAGCAGACCCCGGACCACGGGAGCGGCGACGCTGAGCACCAGGCCCATGTCGTGGTAGAGCGGCAGCCAGCCCACGCAGGTCGCCGGGTGCGTGTCGACGCCGTAGGCGGTCAGCGCCTGCCAGGCGTTGGCGACGACGTTGGCGTGGGTGATCTCCACGCCCGCCGGGGTGCGGGTGGAGCCGGAGGTGTACTGGAGGTAGGCGATCGCCCCGGCGTCCGGCTCCGGTGCCCGCCAGTCCCGGGCGGCGGCGTCGGGGACCTGGTCGGACGCGACGACCGGCACGTCCGCGCGCTCGCAGAAGTCCGCCACCTCCGCAAGGACCTGGCCGGTGGTCAGTACGACCGCGGGACGGGCGTCGGCCAGCACCGCCACGAGCCGGTCGCCGTGCCCGGGCAGACCGGGCGGAAACAGGGGTACGGCGATCAGCCCGGCGGTGAGCGCCGCCAGGAACCCGGCGACGTAGTCGGTGCCCTGCGGGCACAGCAGCGCGACCCGTTCCCCCGGTCCGGCCTCCTGGGCGAGCCGCGCGGCCAGCGACCGCACCCGTGCGTCCAGGCGGCGCCAGGTCAGGGTGCGGTGCACACCGCGCGAGTCGGGTGCGGGATGCTCGACGAAGGTGAACGCCCTGCGGTCGGGGGTGGTTTCGGCCCAGTGCCGCACGTACTCGGGCAGAGTCCGGTACGCGGGCGCGAGCGGGGGGCGGCGGCTGTCCATCGGGCGTGGCTCCTCACATCGCGGTGTCGGGGGCGGAGCGGCAGTACGAGGCAGACGGGTCAGAGCGGGATGTTGCCGTGCCGGCGCTGGGGCATCGGCGCGCGCTTGCCGCGCAGGGCACGCAGGGCGCGGGCGATGTGGGCGCGGGTGTCACGCGGGGCGATCACCGCGTCGACGTAGCCGCGTTCGGCGGCCGGGTAGGGGGTGCCGTGCGTGGCCTCGTACACGGCGACCAGGCGGGCGCGCAGGCCATCGGGGTCGTCGGCGGCGGCGAGTTCGCGCCGGTGCAGCACGCCGACGGCGCCCTCCGCGCCCATGACGGCGATCCGGGCGGTGGGCCAGGCGAGGTTGACGTCGGCGCCGAGGTGCTTGGAGCCCATCACCGCGTACCCGCCGCCGTACGCCTTGCGGACCACCACCGTGACCTTCGGCACGGTCGCCTCGGCGTAGGCGTACAGGAGTTTGGCGCCCCGCCGGATGATGCCGGCCCGCTCCTGGCCGACGCCGGAGAGATAGCCGGGGACGTCGGCGAAGGTCAGCAGCGGGATGCCGAACGCGTCGCAGAACCGTACGAACCGCGCCGCCTTCTCGGAGGCGTCGATGTCGAGGACCCCGGCGGACCGCGACGGCTGGTTGGCGACGACCCCGACGCTCGCGCCCTCGACGCGCCCCAGCGCGCAGATGATGTTCGGCGCGAACAGCTCCTGTACGTACAGGAGTTCACCGTCGTCGACGACCGCGTGCAGGATCCGGCGCATGTCGTAGGCCTGGCCGGTCCGGTCCGGGACCACGCCGTCGAGCAGGTCGCCGTCGGCCGCGGCACCCGGCGCGTACAGCGGGGGCCGGTCGAGGTTGTTGGCGGGCAGGTACGACAGCAGGTCGCGCACGGTGTCGAGGGCGTCCTCCTCGTCGGCGGCGAGGAAGTGGGCGTTGCCGTTGACCGTGTTGCTGGCCCGGGCGCCGCCCAGTTCCTCGGCGGTGGTGCGCTCACCGGTGACCGCCTCGATGACGTCGGGTCCGGTGACGAACATGTGCGAGGTGCCGTCCACCATGACGGTGAAGTCGGTGATGGCGGGCGAGTAGGCGGCGCCGCCCGCGCACGGGCCGAGGATGACGGAGATCTGCGGGATCACGCCGGAGGCCTGCACGTTGCGGCGCACCAGTTCCGCGTAGAGCGCGAGCGAGGCGACGCCCTCCTGGATGCGGGCGCCGCCGGAGTCGTTGAGGCCGATGACCGGACAGCCGGTCTTCAGCGCGAGGTCCATGAGGGCCACGACCTTCTCGCCGAAGGCCTCGCCCATGCTGCCGCCGAACACCGTGGAGTCCTGGGCGAACACACAGACCGTGCGCCCGTCGACCGTGCCGTATCCGGTGACGACCCCGTCACCGTAGGGGCGGCGGGCCTCCTCTCCGGTGGGCCGGGCCCGGACGAACAGGCCGGTCTCGGTGAAGGAACCCTCGTCGAGCAGTCGCCCGATCCGCTCGCGGGCGCCGAGGGCGCCGTGTCTTCTGGGCACCCCGGTGACCACCGCCTGGGCCCGTCGGCGCTCCAGGTCCGCGATCCGCCCGGCGGTGCGGTCCGCCGTGCGTGTTGCCGGCGCCACCGTCGCCGTCGTCGCTCGGGATGTCGTCGCCTCTCGCGTCACAGCCACCTCCGAAGTCGTTTTCGAATATGGCAGTGAGGACGGAGCGGACTTGGGTGAATCCCGTTCTGTTTGCGTGAGTTGAGTGCCGGGAGCGGTGGGGTTCGTCCTGAGGTGACAAGGCGCCCGTCAGGTGTGTGCCGTGCGGGCCCGGTGGCGGCGCACCGCGTCGCGGTTGGCGCAGGGCGGGGAGCAGTAGCGCTGCCGGCCGGTGCGGGAGGTGTCGGCGAAGATCGTGGTGCACTCGGCGACCGTGCAGCGCCGCAGCCGGTGCATCCCGCGTCCCGCCAGATGCAGGGCGGTGCCGACGGCGATCAGCGACAACAGCAGGGCGCCGAGCGGCAGTTGGTCGTCGCGGTAGTGCACGTGCCAGCCGCCGCCCGTGTGGTTGGTCAGCCGCGGACACGCCGACGCCGTCGCCAGCATGGAGTTGAGCAGCTCGGCCCGCTCCGCCTCGTCGTCGGCGTCGACGACCTTCTCCCACGCGTCCAGCGCCTCCTCGGCGCGGGCCAGGTCCTGCCCGGTGACGGGGAGGTCCAGCACCAGCCCGGCGGCCCGGCAGCGGTCCGCGAGCTCGGTGGCGTCGGTTGGCCGTCGGTTGGCCAGATCCGCCGCCAGGTTCACGGCGTCCTCGCCGTAAGGGTTGAGATGCACAAGGCCATTACAGCAGTCTGGTCGGTATGAGACAACGCCCCGACAACGCACCGGCCGTACGACAGGCCGTGGACCACGACCTCGTGGAACTCCTGCGCCTGCGGGCCCTGCTGTTCGAGGACCTCGGCGGGGACTTCTTCAACCCCGCCTCGGCGGACGGCGGTTGGCTGGACGCCCTGGCCGTCGTCCTGAAGGAACAGCTGACCGACGACTCCGTGCGCGTCCTCGTCGTGGACGGCGCCGACGGCCGACTCGCGGCCTGCGGCATCGGCACCCTCGAGCAGCGGCTGCCGGGGCCCCACCTGGCCAACGGCCGCATCGGACACGTCGTCGGCGTGGTCACCGACCCCGCACACCGGCGCCAGGGTCACAGCCGCGCGATCATGCGCGCCCTGCAGGACTGGTTCCGGGACCGCGAGGCCGCCCGCGTCGACCTGTACGCCTCCGCCGAGGGCGAGCCCCTCTACCGCGACCTCGGCTTCACCGACCTCCCGGACCCGGCCCTTTACTGGCGGCCGTGAGCCGCCTCAGCCGTCGCCCACCAGCAGGCGCCGCGGGTTGGCGACGCGGAAGGCGTAGGCGGCGGCCCCGCCCAGGCCGAACCCGGGGTGGTGCGGCGGCTCGGCATAGGGGCGGTCAGAGCCTTGAACGACGGTGTCCACGCCGAGCACGCGCACGGTCGCCTCGACGGCGCGCGGACCGTACGACGACGTCTCCACGAACACGTCCCGGTCCGTTCCCGGCTCGTCGGGGCCACGGGCGGCGAAGCGCTCGCCGTGCAGCGGGGCGAGGCCGGCCAGCAGCGCGAAGCAGACCCGCAGCCGGGGGTGACGGGCGCGGCCGAAGGCGCGGAAGGCGAACCAGGCGGCGTGCATCTGCTGCACGTAGGGGACCATCGCGGGCCACCAGCCGGGGCCGTCGCCACCGCCCGACGCGGGGCCGGGGTGCACGAACAGCGGGAGGTCGCGCTCCTCCAGCAGCTCCAGCAGCGGGGCGAGACGGTCGTACCCGGCCGCGTCGGCGAGAGCGTCGGCGGGGAGCTGGAGGCCGACGAAGCCCTGGTCGAGGTCCTTGGCCGTGGTGGCCGCGTCGACGTCCCGTACGCAGGCGGCGGCCCAGGCGCCGAACGGCTCGGGGAGCGCGGCGGCGCCCTCGTGGTAGGCGTCGAGGAGCGGGCGCGCCTCGGCCGCGGGCAGCCACTCCACGCCGATCGGGGCGGACAGGGAGACCAGCGCCCGGCCCAGGCCGTCGGCGGCGGCGAGTTCCGCACGCCGGGCGACGTCATGGTCGGCGGGCCGGATCTCGTACGGGGGCTCGCCGTCCAGGTGGAGGGTCCAGCCCTCCAGACACGGCGGGCGGCGCCGCGCGCGCAGGGCCGCCACCAGCGCGGGTGTCCACAGATGCTGGTGCACGTCGACGTTGGTCATGACGCTCCTCCCATCGCGGCGCAGGCGTTCCCGACCTGGCGAATACGACCATTCAACGCCGTTGTTAGCCTTAGATGTGATCTTTTCCCCCGTGCCTGGCCGGAACCTGCGATGAGCGCGGTCGACTCCGTCGGTTCCTTCCCGCTCGGCGCCTCCACCACGCTCGCCGAACTGGCACGCGATCCGCATCCCCGGCTGGCGCTGCTGCGGGCGCGCGAGCCCGTGTCGTGGCTGCCCGCACTGGACGGCTGGCTGGTGACCCGCCGTGACCTCGCGCTGAGCGTCATGCGCGACAGCACGACGTTCACCGTCGACGATCCCCGCTTCTCCACTGCGCGGGTCGTCGGCCCCAGCATGCTCTCCCTGGACGGTGTCGAGCACACCCGCCACCGCGAGCCGTTCGCCGCGCCCTTCCGGCCCCGGGAGGTGCGGGACGGCTTCACCTCCTTCATCGAGCGGGAGACCGGCCGGCTGATCACCGCACTCGCACCGGCGGGCGCAGCCGAACTGCGCCGCGACTTCGCAGGGCCCCTCGCGGTCGCCGTCGTGACCGAGGCGCTCGGCCTGGCCGACGCGACCACCGAGACCGTTCTGGCCTGGTACGACGCCATCGTGCGGGCCGTCTCGGACATCACCGCCGGACTGGACGCCGGCCCCGCGGGCGCGGCGGCCTACGCACAACTGCGGGCCGCCGTGGAGGCCACCGTCGCCGACCCGGACGCCTCCTCGCTGCTCGCCTCGGCCGCGCAGCGGCTCCCGTTGCCCGAGGTCGCCTCCAACGCGGCCGTGCTGATGTTCGGCGGCATCGAGACCACCGAGGCGATGATCACCAACGCGCTCCTCCAGCTGCTCGGGCACCCGGACCAGCTCGCCCTGGTGAAGGCCGACCCCGACCTGCTGGACGGCGCGATCGAGGAGTCCCTGCGCCTGGAGCCCGGCGCCGCGGTCGTGGACCGCTACGCCACCCGCGACACCGTCCTCGGCCCGGCCACCGTCCGGCGCGGAGACCTGGTCACCGTCTCCCTGACCGGCGCCAACCGCGACCCGGCCACTTTCCCCGACCCCGACCGCTTCGACGTCCGCCGCGCCAACGCCCGCCTCCAGCTCGCCTTCGCGCACGGCCCGCACCACTGCGTCGCCGCCCACCTCGCCCGCCTGGAGACCCGGATCGCCCTCCAGCGCCTCCTCGAACGCCTCCCGGCCCTCCGCCTCGACCCGGTCCGGCCGGCCGCTCCCCACGGCCTGGTCTTCCGCAAGCCGCCCACCCTGCACGTGCGCTGGGACCGCCCCTCCTGACGTTCGCAGGCCTTCCGCACCTCTCCGCCCGGCACCGACAGGAGCTCTCCGTGACCTACGACATCACCGCCCTGCGCTCCCAGTTCCCGGCCCTGAGCGCAGGCATCGCCCACTTCGACGGCCCCGGCGGCACCCAGACCCCCGAGCCGGTCATCCGGGCGATCGCCGACGCGCTCTCCCACCCCCTGTCGAACCGGGGCAGCACCGCGCCGGGAGAGCGCAACGCCGAGACCATCGTCACCGACACCCGCCAGGCCGTGGCCGACCTGCTGGGCGCACAGCCCCCCGGCATCGTCTTCGGCCGCAGCGCCACCGAGCTGACGTACGGAATGTCCCGCACCCTCGCCAAGACCTGGTCACCCGGCGACGAGGTGGTCGTCACCCGCCTCGACCACGACGCCAACATCCGCCCCTGGGTCCAGGCGGCCGCCCTGGCCGGCGCCATGGTGCGCTGGGCCGAATTCGACCCGGCCACGGGCGAGTTGACCGCCGACGACATCCGCGCAGTGCTCTCCGAGCGCACCCGGCTGGTCGCGGTCACCGCCGCCTCCAACCTCATCGGCACCCGCCCACCCGTCACCGCGATCATTCAACTCGCACATGAGGCAGGCGCGTTGACCTATGTCGACGGCGTGCATCACACCGCCCACTCCCTCGTCGACCTGGAGCGGCTCGGAGCCGACTTCTACGTCTGCTCGCCGTACAAGTTCCTCGGCCCGCACCACGGAGTCCTCGCCGCCCGGCCGGAGTTGCTGGAGACGCTCCGGCCGGACAAGCTGCTCCCGTCCACCGACGCGGTCCCCGAGCGCTTCGAACTGGGCACCCTGCCCTACGAGTTCCTCGCCGGCACCCGGGCCGCGGTGGACTTCCTCGCCGGTCTCGACCCGAGTGCCGCCGGATCCCGGCGCGAGCGCCTGGTCGCCGCCTTCGCCGCGCTCGAAGAGCACGAGCACGTCCTGCGCACACGGATCGACAAGGGGCTGGCCGCCCTCGACGGCGTCACCGTCCACTCCCGGGCGGCCGATCGCACGCCCACCGTGCTGATGACCTTCGAGCGGCACAGCACGGTGGACGCGTACGGCTTCCTCGCCGAGCGCGGGGTCCACGCCCCTTCGGGCTCCTTCTACGCCGTCGAGGCCTCCCGGCACCTCGGACTCGGCGACACCGGCGGCCTGCGCATCGGCCTCGCCCCCTACACCAGTGCGGAGGACGTCGACCGGTTGCTGGCCGGGCTGGCGGACTTCCTCGGGCGGTGAGCCCGTCAGGGCCGCCCGCCCCGCTCCAGGGGGATCTTCTCCCCCGTCTCGATCGCGACCGGCAACCGGTTCTCCGCGGGCGGCAGCGGGCAGGTGGCCAGGTCGGTGTAGGCGCAGGGCAGGTTGGCCGCGCGGTTGAAGTCGATCGTCACCCTGCCCTCGGCGTCGGGGGCGGCGAGCTGCAGGGAGCGGTTCGCGGCGTACGTCGTCACGCCGGAGGTCCGGTCGGTGAACAGCACCATCAGCGCGCCGGGCTCACGGCCGTTGAACGCGGTGAGGCGGTGCCGGGTGCCGTCCAGCGCGAACTCGACCTGGCCGGGGGAGTCGTAGACGTGCTCCAGCCCCTCGACGGCCGCTCCCACGGTCACCGGGCGCGGCGCGTCGTGGGGCAGGAAGCGGCCCGTGACGACCCAGCGCGGGTCGGGCTCGTAGGCGGGCGTGAAGGTGAAGGCCGTCCGCAGCGGGTTCTCGGGATGGCGGGGCCGCACGATGTCCTGCCCGCCGCGCCTCGCGACCTCGATCACCGCGTCGCCCCAGCCCACGTAGACGCTGCTGCGCTCGGCGAGCACGCCGAAGTCGTGCCGGCCGCGCACCACCTGCCCGTCGACGGTCACCTCCGTGCCCTCGTCGAGGCCGACGACCACGCCGTCGGCCGTGCTCGACCAGGCGCCCGGCGCGTCCTCGAAACGGGTGGGCTCCTCGGTCAGCCAGCGCAGACTGGTGATCGCGAGGAAGCCGTGCGGGGCGGAGAGCACCGCCTCCTTCTGCCGGTGCCACTCCTCCCACTCCTGGACGAAGCTCACGCGGTCGACCTCTTGGACGGTCATGTCGGTTCCCTCTCGCTGCCGGGCTCGTTCCTGTGACAACCGCCGTGCGGGGGCGGGTCATCCTGGCAGGTGTTGCAGTCGTATGAAATGGGCCGAGGCGACCCCGCTTGTCACGTGGAACCCCCACGCGCGTTGTAGACGGTGACCTCGCCCGCGTCGAGGGCCGCCCGGTAGGCGCGGAACACCGCCACGGCCTCCTCGCGCAGCACGTCACGCGTGACCTCGATGCCACGGTCCTCGAACTGCTCGGCCCAGTCGTCGCGCAGCGGTCCCTCGTCGAAGGCGGTGAGCTCCGCCAGCTCCGGCCCCGCGCCGGCCACCACCAGGCCGCGCACCCCGGACCACAGGGCCGCGCCGTAACACTGCACACACGGACGCCAGTTGACGACCAGCTCGTGCCCCGGGACGCCCTCGGCGCCCAGGTCCCAGCCACCGATCGCCGTCTGGGCGAGCGCGAGCGCCAGGACCTCTGCGTGCGCGCCGGACAGGCCGGAGGCGAGGACGACGTTCACACCGACCGACACGATCCGGCCGGTGTCCTGTTCGGCCACCAGCGCGGCGAACGGGCCGCCGTCGCCCGAACGCCAGGTGCGGTCGGCCAGCCGGTGCACCAGGCGCATCCGGTCCGCACGGTCGGGGATCACGGCGGGCACCTCGGCCAGTTCGTCGTCGATCCAGGCCGGCAGCGAGAGGCGGTACTCCCTGGCGATGTCGATCATGTTCCCACTTCCTGTCCGCTGAGCACACCGTGGCCGGCGAGGTACGGGTTGCCGTCCCCCCGCCGATCAGTCAGTGACTTTCTGTAGCGAGGTCTGTGCCACGTGTTGAAACCGAGGCGCCCGGTACGCCAGGGTGTGGTCTCATGGACCGAGACTGGAGCCCCACCTTCCGTCCGACCCGCCGTCAACTCCTCGCCACCGCAGGCGCGTTGCCCCTTCTGGGTGTCGCCCCTCCCGTGGCGACGGCGAGACCGCGCCCCGGCGCCCCGGAGCTGACCTTCACCCGCGCCACCAACGGTTCGGCGAGCCTCGCCCCCGCCGGTGACCACCTGATCGCCGAGGTCCAGGGCACCCTGTGGTCACTGCCCCGGCCCGGCGGCCCGGCCCGGCCCCTGACCCCGGCCGACCTGGAGCCCAACCGCCCCACGCACTCGCCCGACGGTGAGCTCGTCGCCTTCTGTGCCTACCGGGACGGCGGTTTCCACCTGTGGACCGTCCGCCCCGACGGCTCCGACCTGCGCCGCCGCACCGACGGCCCCTGGGACGACCGGGGCCCCGCCTGGTCGCCCGACGGCACCCGCCTCGCCTTCTCCTCCGAGCGCGGCGGCGACCCCGTGACCGGCAGCCCGTACCGCATCCACGTCCTCGACCTGCGCACCGGCCGCATCACCCGCGTCACCGGCCTGACCGGGCAGGACGGCCCCCTCCAGGACACCCCCTGGGAGGACTTCGACCCCACCTGGACGCCGGACGGCACCCACCTGCTGTTCGTCCGCGCGAAGGCCGTCAGCACCCCCCTGGGCCTGACCGTGGAGGCCCGCACGATCGCCGCCGTTCCCGCCGACGGCACCGGCGCGGTCACCGTCCGGTACACCGAGACGGAAGCCGCGCAGGTCATGACCCCCGCCCTCGCGGCCGACGGCCGCCTCGCCCACCTGCGCACCACCGCCGCACCGAACGCCTCCTGCGCCCTCGTCGTCGACGGCCGCCCCGTCCCGGTCACCGGCGACATCGCGCCGGTCCCCCCGCGCTGGACGCCGAAGGACGAACTGCTCCTGACCCTCGACGGCGCCTTCACCCTCGTCCGCCCGGACAGCCCCGGGCAGCCGCACGCCGTCCCCTTCGAAGGCGCCCTCCCGGTGCGGCGGCCGCGGTATCCGACCAAGGAGTACGACCTCGTGCAGGGCCGTGCCCGTCCGGTGCGCGGCATCCACCTGCCCGCGCTCTCCCCGGACGGCCGGCAGATCGCCTTCGCCGCCCTCAACTCACTGTGGATCGCTGGTAGTTCCGGCGGACGCCCACCGCGGCGACTGCACCGGGCGGCGCCCACCCGCTATCTGCTCGGTCCCACCTGGGCACCCGACGGCCGCTCCCTCGTCTACGCCGACGACCGCGACGGACTGTTCGGCGTGTACCGGCACGACCTCGCCACCGGCGAGGAGAGCGCCCTCGCGACCGGCGGTCGGGTGCATCCGGCGCTGTCGCCCGACGGGCGGCGGCTGGCCTGCCTCGACATGACCGGCCGGCTCCTCGTCCGCGACCTGGCGTCCGGCGAGGAACGCGTACTGGCGACGCCGCTCGGCGCCGGCGGGCTGCCCGGCCGCCCCAGCTGGTCGCCGGACGGCCGCCGGCTGGCCCTGTGCGACCGCAACCGCCTCAACTCCCGCTTCCGGGAGGGCTACAACCTCATCCGCGTCGTCGACAGCGCGACCGGCGCCGCCCGCCTGCACGCGGTCGCCCCCCACACCTCGGTCTCCGACCGCTACGACTCCGGACCCGTCTGGTCGCCCGACGGCCGCTGGATGGCGGTGATCGTCGAGTCCGCGCTGTGCCTGCTGCCCGTCGACCCCGACGGCACCCCGAACGGCGACCCGCGCACCCTCGCCACCGAACCGGCCGACCACCCCTCCTGGTCCGCCGACTCCACGCTGCTCTACCTCTCGGCCGGCCGCCTCCGGCTCGTCGGCGTCGACGGCGGGCCCGCCCGCACCGTCCGCGTCCCCCTCGACGCTCCCCGACCCACCCCCGCCGACGTGGTGGTGCACGCCGGACGGCTGTGGGACGGCACCGGCGAGACGACCCGCGAGGACGTGGACGTCGTGGTGAGCGGCGGCCGGGTCACGGCGGTCGAGCCCCACCGGCGACGGTCCGCCCTGCACAGCGTCGACGCCTCCGGGCGCACCGTGATCCCCGGCCTGTGGGACACCCACACCCACCCCTGGCAGAGCACCTACGGCGGCCGCCAGACCGTCGGCCAGCTCACCTACGGCATCACCACGGCCGTCTCCCTGGGCGGCTTCGCCTACGAACAGGCCCGCATCCGGGAGGCGGTGGCCGCCGGACAGCTCGCCGGACCCCGGCTGCTGACCACCGGCGAGCTCCTCGACGGGGCACGTGTCGCCTACAGCATGGGCCGCGCCCACCGGACCCGGGAGGGCCTGCTGCGCTCACTGGAGCGGGGCGCCGCCCTGGACTGGGACTTCGTCAAAACGTATGTCCGGGCGCCGGGCTGGGTGATGGAGGAGGCCGCCCGCTTCGCCCACGAACGCCTCGGCGTCCGGGCCGGAAGCCATCTCCTGTCGCCCGGCGTCGAGCTCGGCCAGGACCTGACGACCCATCTGCAAGCCACCCAGAGAGCCGAGTTCGGGCACGCCGTCACCGCCACGGGGCACGCCTACGAAGACGTCGTCGAGATCTACACGGCACACGGCGTGCGTTTCTCGATGATCGCCACCCCCTTCACCGCCATGCCCCTCATCGGCGCGGATCCCGCCCTGGCCGACGATCCGCGGGTCACCGCCGTCATGCCCCCGTGGGACGCGGCGACCGTCAAGCAGTCGGCCGGTGTCCCGCCCACCGCGGCCCAACTCGCCACCCTGCGCACGGAGACCGACGTCTACCGCCGCATCCTGGCCGCCGGCGGCATCGTCGCCCTCGGCACCGACCAGCCGCTGGTCCCCGTCGGCCTCTCCCTCCACCTCGGCCTGCGCGCCCTGCACCGCGGCGGCCTCTCCCCGGCCCAGGCCCTGCGCACGGCGACCGTCCTGCCCGCCCGTCTCTTCGGCCTCGACGGCGACCTCGGCACCGTCCAGGAGGGCAGGCTCGCCGACCTCACCGTCATCGACGGCGACCCGTTCACGGACTTCACCACCCTGGTCCGTACCGTCGCCGTCCTGCGGGGCGGAGTGCCGTACGCCACCGAGGAGTTGGTCGCCTCCTTCGAGCCGACGGCCCGGCGCACGGCGGCGGCCGAGGACGACTGGCAGGAGTTGGGGAGGCTGATGCGCAGGGACGGCTGTTGCGGTGCCCACTGGATGGACTGATGCGCGCCTACCCGATCTCCACCACACGGGCCCAGGCGGGAGGTGAGTCCGGTACGTACTCGGCGTCCTCCTCGTCCCACCTCCCGCCGGAGCGGGGGAACAGACCCACCACGGTCCGGCACGCCGGCCGCCGCTCGGGCCAGGGCGTCTGGCCGTCGGTGAGGACCACGACGACATCGGGGCTCGGCCGGGTGCGCAGGGCCCGGGCGAAACCGGCGCGCAGATCCGTACCGCCGCCGCCGAGGAGCGGGATGCCCTCGGCACGGCACAGCGGGTGCGCGACCCGCGCCGCCGCGTCGCACGGCACCACGGTGACCAGGTCGCGCCGGCCGCCCACGGCATGCGAGATCGCGGCGACCTCCAGGAGCGCGCTGCCGAGCTCGGCGTCGCTGACCGACCCGGACGTGTCGATGACCACCGACACCCGGGGCGGCCGGCGCCGCAGGCTCGGCAGCACCACCCCGGGCACCCCCACCGAGCGCCGCGCCGGACGGCCGTACGTGTAGTCCTCGCCCGCCCCGCTCCCGGAGGCCGCCGACCGCACCGCCGCGCCCAGCAACTCCCGCCAGGGCTGCGGCGGATGGAACGCCTCCTGCGCCCACCGCTGCCACCCCTCCGGCGCGTTGCCCGGGCGGCCCTTGATGCCCTGGGCCACGCGGTGCCGGACGGCGTCCCTCTCCTGCTCGCTGAGGCCGTGCGCCCCGTCCGGCCCGAGCTCCCAGCCGCGCTCCAGCCCGTCGGCGCCGCTGCCGCAGTCCAGCCAGGCCATCTCCCGCAGCCGCGGCACGATCCGGAACTGGCGCAGATAGTCCTCCATGAGCTGCCCCGGGGGCAGTTGCAGCTGTTCGGGGTCCACGGCACCCGTCGGCCGGGCCAGCCCGTCCCCGTACACGTCGTCGTTGATCTCGAAGTCCGCTGCGATGTTCATCCGCAGCCGCTCGCCCGGCCCGGTCAGCCCGCGTTCCTTCGCCACCCGGTCGCTGCGCCCGTGGTGGTCGCGCAGCAGGTGCGACACCTCGTGCACCCACACCCCGGCCAGCTCCTCCACCGGCATCCGGTCCACGAAAGCCGGGGAGACGTAGCACCGCCAGTACCGGTCGACGGACATCGTCGGCACCTGCCGCGACTCGACGGTGTGCAGGGCGAAGAGGGCCGACGCCAGATAGGGCCGGGCGCGAGCGGCCTGCAGCCGGGCGGCGTACAGCTTGTCGACATCGAGGGCGCCCGGTGCCTCCCCGCGGCCTCCCGGTGCGTCCTTGGTCATCGCCGCCCCTTCCCGGCCGCCGCCGCGGTCCGCGCCGCCGCCTGGTTCGCGCGTCGGGAGAGGGTCACCACTCCCGAGAGCCGCTCGATCGACTCCGGGACGTCCCAGTCCTCCTGGCGCAGGGAGGCGAGGGTGCTCGCGGGCACGACCACCAGGTCGGGCGCCCCGGTCTCCACGGCCCGCACCAGCAACGACCAGGCCGCGTCCCAGCGTGACCTGTCCGGCCGGGCGTGGACCGCCGCCACGACACCGTCGAGCACGGCCTGCCGCAGATCCCCCCGCTCGGGCAGGACAGCCCCCGCCGGGTCGGCCAGCAGCACCTCCGGATCGGGCAGGTCCATGCGGTCCACGCTCGCCAGCAGCTCAAGACCCGGTCCGTCCCCGACGGTTCCCCGGACCAGCAGGGACAGCACGTCCCGCGCCGAGCCGGCCGCCGTCGCGAACGCGATCAGCCGCAGCGTCATCTCCCAACTGCGGGGCGACGGCCAGGGCCCGCCCCGGCGCGTCTCGCTGCTCGGCAGTCGGTGCACCAGCGCGGGGCGGGCGGCCAGCAGCCCGCACACCGCGCGGCGCGCGAACCCCACGGCCTCCGGCAGCTTCTGCGGGTCGAGCCGGGGCAGGGTCGCCCGGGGCCAGGTGCCGCCCAGGCCGCGTACGACCACCTCGTGGTCGTGGGTCCACCGCAGATGCACGAACCGGTTGGCCAGCGGCGGACTCAGCTCCCAGCCGTCCGCCGCCGAGGAACGCGGGTTCGCGGCGGCCACGATCCTTACGCCGGGCGGCAGTCGGAGAGCGCCGATCCGCCGCTCCAGCACCAGCCGCAGCAGCGCGGCCTGCACGGCGGGCGGCGCGGTGGACAGCTCGTCCAGGAACAGCAGCCCCCGGCCCGCCCGCACGAGTCGCACCGCCCAGTCCGGCGGTGCCATCGGAACGCCCTGCTCGGCCGGGTCGTCCCCGACGATGGGCAGCCCCGAGAAGTCGGAGGGTTCGTGCACGCTGGCGATGACCGTGGTCAGCGGAAGATCCAGGGCGGCGGCGAGCTGGGTCAGGGCGGCGGTCTTGCCGATGCCCGGCTCACCCCATAGCAGGACGGGCAGATCGGCGGCGACGGCCAGTGTCAGGGCCTCCAGCTGGGTGTCGGCGCGCGGTTCGGTGGTGGCGGCGCTCAACAGCGTCAACAGCTCGTCGGCGACGTCGAGTTGAGCGGACTCGGTGGCGGGGAGAGAGGCGCACATGGGCATGATGAATCACCTTTTGGGTCGTGGTGGGCGTTGACGTGGACCGCGCCGGGCGCGCGGGTCAGCGGAAGGTCGTGTCGCGTGGGTGCGAGCGATGGGCGGCCGGACGGCGGGGGCCGGGGCGGAGGCGCTCGGGGCCGGGGCCGACCAGACCGGACCTGAACAGGCCGTAGGTGATCCGCTGCCGCGCCGCCGCCTCAAGTGCGTCCCGCAGCGGGCCGTCCCGCAGGACCGCCTCCGGTCCCAACAGCCCCTCCACGACGGCCAGTGCGCCGGCCGTGTCCCCGTGGTCGAGGCGTTCGCGGACTCCCGTGAGGCAGTCCGGGCGGCGGTGCGCCTGGTCGATGGCCTGCAGACAGGGCAGGGGAGTGCCGGTGAGCTCGGCCAGCAGTTCCTCGCGCCGGATCTCGGCCGGATCGTGGTCCAGGGGAGCGAGCACCCCGTCGATCAGGCCGATGCGGTGCGCCGCTCCGCGGCACTCCACCGGGTGGGCCTGCCGGGCCCGTTCCGGAGGCCGGGCCGGGAGGAGGGGTGCGCGGTCCGGCGCGAGTGCCGCCGCGACCAGCGGATGCAGCCGGCCCGGCTCGACGGCACCGGCACGGATCAGCTCGAGGTCGGGCGCGACCCAGGTGGCGGCGTCGGGCAGGACCGCCAGGCCCCGTCCGGGAGCCGTGGACACCGACGTAAGGCGCCACTCGGTGGGGTCGCCCCCGTCGCCGTCCCCGTCAGGGGCCAGGCCGAGGACGAGTCGACGCCGACGCCCGAGCCGTACGACGACGGCGCCGGTCCCCGCCCGCCCGTACCGGCCGTCGGCCCGCAGCAGGAGCCCCGCCTCGGCCGCCCACCGGTCCAGGGCGCACGGATGCTCGTCCGGCACCAGCCGCAGCAGCTCCGGGTCGCGGTTCGCGGGCCCATCCGCCCCGCACCGGACCCGCAACTCGTCCGCCCTGCACGCGTCCCACAGGTGCCGGTGCAGGTCCAGGCGGAACCGTGCGCTCGGATGCGGATGCGGATGCGGATGCGGATGACGGCAGGCGGCGCCGTCGGAGTGCGAGCCGTCCCACAACCCCAGGCTGATCCGCTGGCCCGCGTCCGCCCAGGCCGGCGCGGTCCGGACCACCAGGTGCACGGGACGCGGACGACCCGCCACCTCGTAGCGGGCCAGCGCGATGGTCAGCCCGGGACGCAGCAGTCCGTCGGGGGCGATCCTCGGCATGTGCCAGCGCAGCAGGTCGGGTGCCAGGCGGCGCAGATCGGCGCGGAGCCGGGTCACGAGTTCACGGCCGTGGGCGCGGCCCACGGAGCACAGGTCGAGATCGACGTCGACGCGCGCGGCGGCGCACGCCCCCGCCCAGTCCCCGGCCAGACGCCGGGCGGTCGCGGTCTCGATCATGGAGGGCGGCACGGCGAACTCGCGCACGCGCCGCCAGAGGGAGAGCCGGGAATCCCCGTTCGCGATGTCGGTGTGAGTGGCCATCAGCACTCACCTGACGCGGACGGGACCCCCGATCTGAAGAAAGAAGGAGTAGTCATCGCCGGGGAGCGTAACCTCCCTCAGCCCGGGCCCGCCAACGGTTTTCGTGGCTGCGTTACAGTGAACCGGAGGGATGTTTTAACTCTCAATCACAATGGGCCGGGATGGTCACGCGCCCGGATCGAGGTTGGTTCCATGCACGTCGTCATCAGCGGTTCCTCGGGACTGATCGGAAGTGCCCTGGCCGCGTCGCTGCTGTCCGACGGTCACCGCGTCACCCGGCTGGTCCGCCGGGAACCGCAGACCAGGTCCGACGGGAGCGGGGAGGCGCGCTGGGAGCCGGGGGCCGGCGGTGTGGACCCGGCGGTGCTCGACGGGGCGGACGCGGTGGTGGGCCTCGCCGGGGCCGGTGTCGGCGACCGGCGCTGGACCGCCTCGTACAAGGCGCTGATCCGCGAGAGCCGGGTGCGCGGCACCGGTGCGCTGGCCACGGCGATCAGCGGGTGCGAGAAGCCGCCGGCGGTGTTCGTCTCCGGCTCCGCGGTCGGCTACTACGGGGAGACGGGGCTGGATGTGGTGGACGAGTCCGCGCGGCCCGGGCGGGACTTCCTGGCCGGGGTGTGCCAGGAGTGGGAGGCCGCGGCCGGGGGTGCGCGGGCGGCCGGGACGCGCGTCGTCACCACACGGTTCGGGATCGTCGTGTCGGCCCGGGGCGGGGCCATGGGGCGGCTGCTGCCGCTGGCCCGCGCCGGGCTGGGCGGACGGCTGGGCAGTGGACGGCAGTACTGGAGCTACATCTCCCTGCCCGACACGGTCCGTGCCCTGCGGCACCTCATCGTCACCGACTCGGTCGACGGCCCGGTCAACATGACCACCCCCCACCCCGCCACCAACCGCGACATCACCGCCGCGATCGGCAAAGCCCTGCACCGCCCCACGATCCTGCCCGTCCCCGCCTTCGCCCTCCGCCTCGCCCTCGGCGGGTTCGCCGAGGGCATCCTGATGAGCCAGCGGGTCGTGCCGGGACGGCTTCTGGACTCCGGCTTCACTTTCGAACACCCCACGTTCGAGGCGGCTCTGGAGTCGGCGGTGAGCTGATCCGGCGCCTTGCCCGGGACCGAGGACGACAGCCGCACGGACGGCACCGGGAGCCCTCCGCGCGGCTGTCGTCGAGCCGATCCCTCAGCTCGTCGCCCGCACCGCGTCGCGGATCAGAGCGGCGACCTCCTTCGGCTGGGAGACGGCGACCGCGTGGGAGGCGCCCTCCAGCTCGACCGTCGTCGCGCCGGCCCGCTGCGCGCCGAAGCGCTCCACCTCCGGGTTGATGGCCTCGTCGGCGCCCGCGACCAGGGCCCAGGACGGCTTGGTCTGCCACGCGGCGGCCGAGGCCGGCTCGGTGAACACCGAGGTGGCCAGCGGGCGCTGCGAGGCCGCGAGGATCTTGGTGACGGAGGCGGGCACGTCGGCGGCGAAGACGCCGGGGAAGGCCTCGGCCTGGATGGTGACCTCGACCGCGGGCTCCCCGCCCTCGACCGGGTACGTCCATTCCTTGAGGTTGCTGACGAGCGGCGAGAGCGGGAAGCGTCCCTGCAGCTCACCGAGGCTCTCGCCCTGCTCGGGCACGTAGGCCGCGACGTAGACCAGGCCGACGACGTTGTCCGCCGTACCGGCGACGGAGATGACCGCGCCGCCGTAGGAGTGTCCGACGAGGACGACCGGGCCGTCGATCTGTGCGGCCACGGAAGCGATGTACGCAGCGTCGGCGGCCAGCCCGCGCAGCGGGTTCGGCGGGGCGATCACGGGGATGCCCTCGTTCTGCAGCTCCGCGACGACGCCGGCCCAGCTGCCGGCGTCGGCGAAGGCTCCGTGCACGAGCAGGGCCGTGGGTGTGGTGGTCATGTGCGCTGTCTCCCGGGTCAGTTGGTGTGCAGGGCCGTGCGCAGGGTGGCGACGGCCTGGTGGATGGCGGCCTCGGCGGCGTGCGTCTCGCGCAGGGCGTTGAGCATCACGAAGTCGTGGATGATGCCCTGGTAGCGCACGGCGGTGACCGCGACCCCGGCCGCGCGGAGCTTGGCCGCGTACGCCTCGCCCTCGTCGCGCAGCACATCCGCCTCACCGGTGATGACCAGGGCCGGGGGCAGCCCGGCGAGCTGCTCGGTCGACGCCCGCAGCGGGGACGCGGTGATCTGCGCCCGCTCTTCCTCGTCCGTCGTGTACTGGTCCCAGAACCACTGCATGCCGTCCCGGCGCAGGAAGTAGCCGGTGGCGAACTGGTGGTAGGAGCCGGTGTCGAAGCTCGCGTCGGTCACCGGGTAGAACAGCACCTGCTGCACCAGCGGGACATCGCCCCGCTCCTTCGCCATCAGGGTCAGCGCGGCCGTCATGTTGCCGCCGACCGAGTCACCGGCCACCGCGAGCCGGGAGCCGTCCAGGTCCTTCGTCACGCCCTGCTCGACGACCCACTTGGCGACGGTGTAGTTCTGCTCGATGGCGACCGGGTAGCGGACCTCGGGGGAGAGGTCGTACTCGGGGAAGACCACGGCCGCGCCCGTGCCGACGGCGAGTTCACGGACCAGCCGGTCGTGCGTGTGGGCGTTGCCGAACACCCAACCCGCGCCGTGGATGTACAGGATGACCGGGAGGGTGCCGGTGGCGCCGGCGGGCCTGACGACGCGGGCCCGGACACTGCCGGTCGGCCCACCGGAGACGGTGATCCACTCCTCGTCGACCGCGGGCTTCGCGATCTCGCCCGACTGCACCTCGTCCACGGCCTTGCGGCCCTCGGCGGGCGGCAGGTCGAAGAGGTACGGCGGGTTGGCGGTGGCCTCGACGAAGGCCTGGGCGGCCGGCTCGAGGACCGGCTTGACCGGTTCGGCGGTCTCGGACATGGGTTCTCCCGAAGAATCTCGCTGGTGATGCGCGGACGCGTCGATGAGCACGCTAGGAGCGCAGGGCGGGGGTGAGTTGTCCGCCAGTGCACGGGTGCTGATCCAGCAGCGCACCGGAGGGCCCGCCCGGCGGTGGTGGGTCGGCGGCCGGCGTGCGGGCGCCTGCCGTGTCGCGCCACTCGCTCGGGGACATCCCGTACGCGGCGCGGAACGCCCGGCTGAAGTGCGGTGCGCTGAGGAAGCCCCAACGGGCGGCGACCGCCGCGATGGTGCGCCGGCCCCGGACGCGGTGCAGCAGGTCGCGCCGGCACTCCTCGAGGCGCCGACGCTGGATCCACCGGCCGACCGTCGTGCCCTCGCCCTGGAACAGCCGGTGCAGATAGCGCACCGAGATGTGATGCGCGGCGGCGATCGACTCGGGCGAGAGGTCCGGATCCGCGAGGTGGCGGTCGATGTACCTCCGGACCCTGGACAGCAGCGGCGACTGCGGGCCCGTGGACTGTGCGGTGTCCCCGCCCGACTGCTCGGTGGCCAGCGTCGCCAGGAGGTTCACGGCGTTCCAGGAGAGCAGCTCGCCGGTCGCGGGCGGCGAGGCGGAGACCGTGTCGGCGAGTTCCGACAGGAACGGCGACAACAGGCCGCCAAGGCGCGAGGACCGGCTGACCGGCGCCGCCATGACCCGCAGCAGGGCGTGCTCCGGCAGCCCCAGAGCCTCGCGGGTCACGAGGAAGACCTTCAGGCGGGCGGACCGCGGAAGATCCAGCGACGGCGGGCGGTGCGTGTCGTAGAAGCAGATGTCACCGGGGTCGAGGCGGATGTCCACGGCAGGCTCCGGGGCCGGGGCGCCGCCCCGCACGCCGACGAAGAGGAACTCGCCGCCGACGCGGGCGGACAGCCGGTGCGCCCGGGTCCGTGGCCACCGATCGCCGGGCAGCCGTACCGGGGTCGTTTCAGCGAGGACGATCTCCAGGCCGAGGGGCATCCGGTACACCTCCGAACAGGACCGAACAAGAACTTTCATCGCCTCGGAGCCTAGGCGCGAAGGTGTGAAAAAAGAGTGACAGAGAAGTGAGTGTGCCCCTCTGGCCTGCGGTTATGGCCGGCTGTCGAGCTCGGCGGCGAACGCCCGCAACAAGGGGTGGGCGGTGTAGCAGCCGGGCGCGGATTCGGTGACGAGGTGGGCGTCGGCCAGTTCGTCGAGGAGTCGACGGGCCGTCCGGACGGGCAGGTCGGCGAGGGCGGCAGCGCCGTGCGCCGTGAGGTCCGGGCCGGACCGGACGCAGATCAGGCGCAGCAGCCGGGCCGCGTCGTCCGGCAATCGCCCGTAGGAGGACGCGAACGCGGCGCGTACCTCGGTGAGGGCGTCGAGGCTGCCCCGGGACCGGCGCAGTTCGGCCGTGACGGCCGCGAGCGGGCTGCCGGGGCGGCCGGCGACCCGGGCGCCCACCACGGCCAGTGCCAGCGGCAACCGGCCGCAGAGCGCCACGATCTCCTCCGCCGCCGGGGTATCGGCGGCGGACCGATGTCGGCCCATGTGCCGGGTGAGGAGGGCGAGGGCGTCCGTGCCGGACGGCAGGTCCAGCCGCAGCGGCCGGGCCCCGGCGGCGACCAGGCCCGGCAGGCCGCGCCGACTGGTGATCACGGTCAGACAGCCGGGCGACGCGGGCAGCAGCGCGCGCACCTGCTCGGTGGCGAAGGCGTCGTCGAGCAGGAGGAGCGTCCGGCGACCGGACAGCACGGTCCGGTACAGCCCGGCGAGCGCGTCCTGGCCGCGCGGCAGACGGTGCTCGGGCACGCCCAGGGCGGGCAGCAGGACACGCAGGGCTGCCTCGGGGGTGAGTGGGGCGCCAAGCGGGTCGAAACCCCGGAGATTCAGGTGGAGTCGACCGTCCGGGTACCGCTCGGCGACCTCATGCGCCCAGCGCAGCGCCAGCGTGGTCTTCCCGATGCCCGGCATGCCGGTGAGCAGGACGGTCGAGGAGTCCGCTGTCGGGCGCAGGCTGTCCAGTTCGGCCCGTCTGCCGGTGAAGTCCACGGGGAGCGGAGGGAGTTGGCCGGGCCGCGGAAGTGCTTCCTTCTTCCTCGGTGCCGATCGCACCTCCTGGCGGAGTACCCGCGTGTGTGCCGCGGTCAACTCGGCTCCCGGCGCGACGCCCAACTCCCGTGCCAGCACCCGGCGTACCGACTCGTAGGCGGCCAGCGCCTCGGCCTGGCGGCCGGAGGCGGCGAGTGCCAGGACGTTCCGGGCGTGCAGGGACTCGTTGAGGGGGTCGAGCCCGGTCGCGCGGCCGAGGTGGGGCAGGAGCTGTTCGGGCGAGCCGCACAGCAGCGCCGCGTCGGCGGCCATCACCGTCGTACGGACGAGTTCGCGCTCGACCTCGGCGAACACCGCGTGGCCCCGCGCGGGCGCGGGGATGCCGGCCGCCACCGGGCCACGCCACTCGTCCAGCGCCGCCACGAAGTGCCTGAGCGCCGGTTTCGGCCGTCCGGTGGCCACCTCCCGCTTGGCCTGTCCGGCCAGGCCGCGGAACCTCAGCAGGTCGACCTCGTCCTCGGCAACCTCCAGCCGGTACCCGTCGGCGCCGCGCGTCAGCCGGCGGCCGGGAGCCCGCGGGGGCAGCCCCGGCTCCAGCAGGCGGCGCAGGGAACCGACGTACCGGCGGACCACGTTCGGGGCGCTCGCGGGAGCGCCCTCCGGCCACAGGGCGGCGACGATCTCACCCAGGGGCACGGGCCGCCCCGCGCGCACCAACAGCACGGCCAGCAGGGCGCGTTGCTGGGGAAAGCCGAGGTCGGATTCACTCTCACCGAGCGTCACCCGCAGCGGGCCCAGCACCTCCAAACGCAGCGAGTGGACGTGTTCCATGTCCGGTCACCCCGCTCAGGCGAGGTCGCGTCGGCCGCACCGGGCGGCGAGCAGCCGCTTCCGGACCAGTTCCGCGTCAGGGTGGCCGAGAGAGACGAAGAGGACGAGCGCCTGGCGCCAGGAGGTCTCCGCCTCGCCCGGGGCGCCCATGGCGAGGTGGGTGTCCCCGATGTGGACGAGGGTGCAGGCCTCCAGGTACGGCACCCCCAACTCCCGGTACAGCGTCAGCGCGTTGTGGTAACCGAGCAGGGCGTGCGGGTGGCGGCCCAGTCCGTGCTGGGCGTAGGCGATGCTGTCCCAGGTGGACGCCTGTCCGTAACGGTCGCCCAGGTCCTGGAGCATGGTGAGGGCCTCGAAGCAGTGGCTCAGGGCCTGCCGGTAGCGGCCGAGCAGCGCGTGGTACCAGCCGACCGAGTTGAGCACGCTGGCCTGCGCCGGCCGGTGGCCGGTCTGCCGGAACAGCCCCAGCGCCCGCTCGTTGTGCCGCAGGGCGCCGGGCAGGTCGTCCTGCTGTTCGCACACCCAGCCGAGGCTGCGGTGGGTGTGGCCCTGCCCGGTCACATCGCCCAGTCCGGCGAAGAGCTCCAGGGCTCGGTCCAGCCGGGCCCGGCAGCTGTCGAGCAGACCCAGCCGGCCCTCCGCCCGGGCCAGTCCCCGCAGCCCACGCGCCTCCCAGGCGGGATCGGACAGCCTGAGCGCGCAGTCGAGCGCCGTGCGCTGGGCTGCTGCCCCCTCGTGCCAGTGGCCCCGCCGGTCGAAGAACGGCTCCAGGGACCAGGCGAGCCGAGCGGCCAGGCGGTCACGGCCGGAGTGCGCCGCCGCGTCGATCACGGCGAGCAGGACCCGGTACTCGGCGGTCAGCCAAGCCAGCGCCTCCTGGTCGTCGGCCAGGTCCTGCGGGCTGACGCCCGCCGGGGGCGCGCCCGGCGGCAGGGGGTCGGCGTGCGGGGCGAGGAGACGGTCGGCCGTGTGGGCGGTGTGCAGGTGGTGGGCGTACAGCCGGTCGACCGCCGCGGCCCTGTCGTCCTCGGCGGCCACCAGTTCGGCCGCGTGGGCGCGCACCAGGTCGTGCAGGGTGTACCGGCCCGACGTGTGCTCGCGGGCCAGGTGTACGTCGGCGAGTTCGGCCAGCAGAGCGCGCGCCTCGGCCACCGGAACCCCCGCGAGCGCGGCGGCGGCCGGGGTGGAGACGTCCGGGCCGGGGTGCAGACCGAGCAGCCGGAACAGGCGGGCCGCGCCGGGCGAGACGGCTTCCAGGGACCAGGAGAACACCGCGCCGACGTTCACGGTCGGGTCGGTCCGGCTGAACGCGTCGAGGCTGCCGTGCGCCGCCCGCAGTTCGGCCGCCACCGCCGACAGCGGGAAGTGCGGATGGGTCGCCGCACGTGCCGCCACGCAGGCCAGGGCGAGCGGCAGTCCACCGCACAGGTCGGTGATCTCGGTGACCGCCCGGGACTCGCCGGCCAGCCGTGCCGCGCCGAGCCGGCGCTCCAGGAACTCCCTGGCCTGCCCGGCGTCCAGCGGCCGCAGGGTCACCGCGTGGGCTCCGTGCGCGGCGACCAGCCCGGACAGTCGGCTGCGGCTGGTGACGATCGTCAGACAGCCCGGGGTGCCCGGCAGCAGCGGCCGTACCTGCTCGCTGTCGCGCGCGTTGTCCAGCAGGACCAGCATCCGGCGTCCGGCCAACAGGCCCCGGTACAGGGCCGTCTGGGCCTCCACCGCGTGCGGCACCCGTTCGGGCGGCACCCCGAGCGCGTCCAGGAAGAGCCGGACCGCCTCGCCCGCGCCCAGCGCGGCACCGGACGGGTCGAAGCCGCGCAGGTTGACGTAGAGCTGACCGTCGGGGAACCGCTCGGCGACCCGGTGCGCCAGGTGCACGGCGAGCGTGGTCTTCCCGATGCCGGCCATGCCGCCGATCGCCGTGACGACCACCGTCCCGGTCGGGTTCGAACGGGCCAGTAGGTAGTCCAGTTCGCTCTCCCGGCCCGTGAACGTCGGCAGGTCGTGCGGGAGTTGGGCGGGCGTCGGCAAGGAGGCGGCCGGTGGCGCCGTGTCCGGAAGCGACGCACGGTGCGCCTCGCGCAGTTCGGGCCCGGGGTCGATGCCCAGGTCGTGGGCGAGGCGGGCGGCGGTGGCGCGGTAGGTGTCGACCGCCTCGGAGCGGTGCCCCACTGCCGCCAGCGCGAGGATCAGCCGGGCCAGCACCGGTTCGTCCAGCGGGTCGTCGGCGGCGGCCTCCCGCAGCAGGGGCAGCACCGCGTCCGGTACACCGGCGCGCAGCGCGGCGTCGGCGGCCTCCCGCACCGCCTCCCGGCGTTCCCGGTCGACGGCACCGAACCCGGCGCGCTCCCGCACCTCGGCGGCGAGGTCCGCGGCGACCGGCCCCCGCCACGACGACAGTGCCTCGACGAGGAGGCCGACGGCGTCCCCGGGCGCCACCCGCCGGGCCTCGTCCCGCAGCCGGCGGAACCGCAGCAGGTCCAGCGAGTCGGCGCCGGCCGTCCACCGGTATCCTCCGGCGTCCCGGGCCAGCCACCTTCCGGCCGCCCGGGCGGGCAGACCGGGCTCCATGAGGCGGCGCAGGCAACCGACATGACGCCGGACCACGTTCACGGCGCTGTGCGGCGCACGCGAACCCCACAGCACGGTCACGATCTCGCTCACGGCCACCGGTTGCCCGGCACGCACCAGCAGCAGCGCCAGCAGCGCCCGTTCCTGCGGACCGCCCAGGACGGCCTCCGCCCCGTCCCGCCGCACCCGGACCGGCCCCAGAACCGAGAACTCCACCGGCCCCACCGGCCCATCCCCCCTTGTTGATCTTCCGCCCCCACCCCGACTTTACGTGACGTTTCGGGTTACCCAGGGTTAGGACCCTGCACCCTGGGGCCGGTAGCGGGCGGTGACGGCTGCGAGGTAGCCGCGCAGCATCACCTTCGCCTCGTCCAGGAGCCGCGCGTCCCCCTCCGGGGCGCGCCGGAAGGCCTCCTGGGCCAGTGCGTCGGCGGCCAGGACCGAGGCGTGGCAGGCGCGGGCGAGGTCCTCGTCGTCCTCGGCGAGGTCGAGGGCGAGCAGGATGCGGCGGATGCCGTCGGCCATACGGCGCTTGTGCTCACGGTCGGCGGCCCGGGTGCTTTCGGTCAGACCGCTGCCGAACCACAGGGCGCGGAAGCCGTGTTCGCTGCGGTAGATCCCGGCGTACGCGTCCACGAGCAGGCCGACCGGATCCTCCCAGCGCCGGCTCGCCGCGGCCTGGACGAAGTCGTCCATGACGGACTCGAGCTTGGCGAAGTAGCCGGCTGCCAGAGCGTCGATGATCGCGTCCCGGTCGGGCAGGTACTGGTACAGCGAGCCCACCGAGACCCGCGCCTCGGCCGCGACCCGGGTCGTGGTGAGCGCCTCCACCCCCTGCTCGACCAGGACCCGCTCGGCGGTCTCCAGCACCCGCGCCAGCCGGGCCCGGCTGCGTGCCTGCTGGGGGGTGCGGCGCAGGGGAGTGGCCCCGCCCCGGTCCACGGTCGGCTCCTCCACGAAAACCTCCGAACGTGAACGTGACATTGTTTCATGTTTAGACTACGGTCGCGCCCATGACCGACTCAAGCGCGGCGCTGGAGCCGGAGCGGGCCGCCGTCGCGGACGCCTGCCGGCGGCTGGGGGCCGAGCGCCTGCTCATCGGCACGGCAGGGAACGTCAGCGTGCGCGTCGAGGACAGGGTCGCCATCACCGCGACCGGCGCCGTGCTCGCCGAACTGACCCCGGAGCAGGTGACGGTGGTCGACCTGGACGGCGAGCTCGTGGCCGGCACGCTTCGGCCGACCTCCGAACTGGACCTGCATCTCGGCGTCTACCGCCGCTACGGCACCGGAGCGGTCGTTCACACGCACGCCCCGATGGCCACCGCGCTCTCCCTCGTCCTCGACGAACTGCCCTGCGTTCACTACCAGTTGCTCGCCCTCGGCGGTACCGTCCGGGTCGCGCCGTACGCCACCTTCGGCACCCCCGAACTCGCCGAGTCGGTGCTCGCCGCGCTGGAGGGCCGCAGTGCCGCCCTGATGGCCAACCACGGTGCGGTCACCCACGCGCCCACCCTCGAGAAGGCGGTCGAGCACGCCCTGCTGCTGGAGTGGGCCTGCGGCGTCTACCAGCACGCCGCCGTGCTCGGTACCCCGCGCGTCCTCGACGAGCGGCGGCAACTCGAGGTCATCGAGGCCGCGATCGCCCGCGACTACGGCACCACCCACCCCGTACCACCCGCGCAGGAGGAGAAGCGATGAAGGTCGTCACGATGGGCGTGCACGTACTGGACGTGCTGGTACGGCCGGTTGAGGCGATACCCGAGGGCCAGGGCGCCACGCTCGTCGAGGACATCAGGATGACCGCCGCGGGGACGGCGGCCGGCACCGCCCTGACCCTCGCCAAACTGGGCGCCGAGGTCCGCACCGCCGGAGCGATCGGCACCGACCCGACCGGCGACCTGCTGCTGAGCCTGCTCGACCGGGCGGGCATCGACACCGGGTCGGTCGTCCGCCGGATCGACACCTCCACCTCGGCCACGGTCCTGCCCATCCGCCCCAACGGTGATCGCCCCACCCTCCACCTGCTCGGCGCCAACATCACCTACGGCCTTGACGACGTCCCCTGGGACGTCCTCGCCGACGCGACCCATCTCCACCTCGGCGGACCCGAGTTGATCGGCGCCGAGGTCGCCGCGCGCATCCTGGCGCACGCCAAGGAGCACGACGTCGTCACCTCCGTCGACCTCCTCGCCCCGGGCGAACTCGGCACCTTCGACCAGATCGAGCCGATCCTCCCGTACATCGACTATCTGCTCCCCAACGACGACCAGGTCCTCGGCTTCAGCGAGGAGCAGGATCTCGTGACCGGCGCCAGGAAGTTCCTCGCCGCCGGGACCGGCCTCGTCGCCGTCACGCGCGGCGGCGACGGCGCACTCCTGGTCACCGCCGACGGCACCGAGACGGTCCCCGCCTTCGACGTCGAGGTCGTCGACACCACCGGCTGCGGCGACGCCTTCTCGGCCGGCTTCCTGCGTGGCATCAGCCTCGACCGCACCCCGAAGGAGGCCGCCGTCCTCGGCAACGCGGCGGCGGCCCTGGTCGCGCAGGGCCTCGGCAGCGACCACGGCGAGTTCGACCTCCCGGAGGCCGACGAGTTCGCCATGACCCACAAGACCCGGTGACGGCCGCCGCGCCCATCGAGTGGTGACGGTCGCGGCACCGGCGTACGGTCGGACAGTGGACGCCATCGTCCACCGAGAGCACGACGCACCATGAGCAGCAGCCCGCAGCCGACCTCCGCGACGCAGGCCACCACCCGGACCCCGGGCGGCGGGAACGGCATGGCGCTGCTGGTCATCGCGTCCTGCCAGCTGATGGTGGTCCTGGACATCACCATCGTGAACATCGCGCTGCCGCACATCCAGAGCGCGCTGAACTTCTCCACCACCAACCTGTCCTGGGTGGTCAACGCCTACACGCTGACCTTCGGCGGACTGCTGCTGCTCGGCGGGCGCACCGGCGACATCCTCGGCCGACGGCGGATGTTCGTCGCCGGGGTGCTGCTGTTCGCGCTCGCCTCCCTGCTGGGCGGGCTCGCCCACAACTCCGGCGAACTCCTCGCCGCCCGCGCCCTCCAGGGCGTCGGCGGCGCCGTCGCCTCGCCGACCGCGCTCTCCCTGGTCAGCACCACCTTCCGCGAAGGCCCGGAACGCAACCGGGCGTTCGGCGTCTTCGCCGCGGTCTCCTCCGGCGGCGGCGCGATCGGGCTGCTGGCGGGCGGGATGATCGTCGAGTGGCTGAACTGGCGCTGGGTGCTCTTCGTCAACGTCCCCATCGGTATCCTCATCGCCCTCGCCGCACCCCGCTGGATCAGGGAGTCCGAACGCCACCCCGGCCACTTCGACATCGCCGGCGCGCTGACCTCCACGCTGGGCATGGTGCTGCTGGTGTACGGCTTCATCCGGGCCGCGCAGGACGGCTGGCGGAACCCGCTGACGCTGGCCTCGTTCGCCGCGGCCGTCGTCGTCCTCGCCGTGTTCGTGCTGATCGAGCGGGGCTCCGTGCAGCCGATCACGCCACTGCACATGTTCGCCGACCGCAACCGCGCGGGCACCTACGGCATGATGCTCAGCCTCGCCGCGGCGATCTTCGGCATGTTCTTCTTCCTGACCCTGTTCGTCCAGGACGTGCTGAGGTTCAGCCCGCTGCGGGCCGGGCTGGCCTTCCTGCCGGTCAGCGCGGTCATCGCGGTCGGCGCGGGACTGGCCTCACGGTTCCTGCCCCGGTTCGGGCCCAAGCCGTTCATGGTGGTCGGCGGCGTCCTCGCGGCGGGCGGCCTGGCCTGGCTGACCCTGACCGACGTCCACTCCACCTACGCGGGCAGCATCCTCGGCCCCATCCTGGTCTTCGGCCTGGGCATGGGCATGGAGTTCGTCTCCCTGACCCTCATGGCCCTGTCCAACGTCTCCGTCCGGGAGACCGGTGCCGCCTCGGGCCTGCTCAACGCCACCCAGCAGGTCGGCGGTTCGCTGGGCCTGTCCATCCTGGTCACCGTGTTCGGCACGGCCAGCACCAACGAGGCCCGCAAGCAGATCCCGCGCTTCCTCGCGCAGGCCACCCCGGCCGAGCGGCTGCGCTTCCGGCAAACCGGACGGCTGCCGTCCCCCTTCTCCGACCACGTCCTCACCCACGGGGTCTCGGCCGCGTTCGTCATGGCGGCGGTCTTCGCCCTGGTCGCCGCGCTGATCGCGGTGGTCGCCATCCAGGTCCGCCCCTCCGACCTGGAACGCCTCCAGGGCGGAACGGGCCCCGGCCCCGCGTGAGAGCCCCGTTCTTGAGGACACTCACGGATCTCCCCGCCTCCGATGTCACAACCGACGGGGGCTGTCCCGTCTCCTGGGGGACAGGGAATCGTCGGAAACGGGAGGGTGATCGTCGTGCGGGTGTTCGTGGCAGGCGGGACGGGGGTTCTCGGTCGGCGGCTGATACCGCAGCTCGTGGCCAGAGGCCACCAGGTGACGGCTACGACGACGAACGGGACCAAGCTGGAGGTGCTGGGGAAACTGGGCGCCGAGGGCGTCGTGATGGACGGCCTGGACGCCGCCTCCGTGGGCGAGGCGGTGGCCGCGGCGCGGCCGGACGCGATCGTGCACCAGATGACCGGGCTCGGCGGCGGTGAACCCGACATGAAGCACTTCGACCGGTTCTTCGCCACCACCAACCGGCTGCGCACCGAGGGCACCGACCATCTGCTCGCCGCCGCCGAGGCCACCGGCGTGTCCACCTTCGTCGCCCAGAGCTTCGGCAGCTTCAACGGCATCCGCCAGGGCGGCTGGGTCAAGACCGAGGACGACCCGCTGGACCCGATGACGGGCACCGTGCTCCAGCCGATGATCGAGGCGGTGAACCACCTCGAGGACGTCGTCGTCAAGGCCGGCGGCGCCGTCCTGCGCTACGGCGCCTTCTACGGGCCGGACGCCATGGACGACCAGGTCGAGCTGATCCGCAGGCGAAGGTTCCCGCTGGTCGGACGCGGCACCGGACACAGCTCGTGGATCCACCTGGACGACGCGGCGTACGCCACTGTCCTGGCCGTCGAACAGCACGCGACGGGCGTGTTCTGCATCGTCGACGACGAACCGGCCCCCGCCGCCGCATGGCTGCCCCACCTCGCCGCGGCCGCCGGCGCCAGGCCGCCGCTGCGGGTGCCCGGGTGGCTGGCGAAGCTAATGGCCGGGGACCTGCCCGGGATCATGATGCTGGAGGGCCGCGGCTTCTCCAACGCCAAGGCCAAGCGCGAACTCGGCTGGGAGCCGCGCCACCCGTCGTGGCGCCAGGGATTCAAGGAGGAACTGGCGTGAGCCGTACCGAGGAGTTCGAGGAACTGCGACCTCTGCTGTTCTCGATCGCCTACCGCCTCCTCGGCAGCGTCAGTGAGGCGGAGGACGCCGTCCAGGAGGCCTGGCTGCGCTGGGAACACACCCCGACCCTGCCCAGATCGACCAAGGCCTACCTCTCGGCCGTCGTCACCCGCATCTCCGTCGACGTCCTGCGCTCGGCCCGGGTACGGCGCGAGGAGTACGTCGGACCCTGGTTCCCCGAGCCGCTGCTCAGCGACCCCTACGAGGACCCGGAGCGCTCCGCCGAACTGTCGGACTCGCTGTCCATGGCCGCACTCTTGCTGCTCGAACGGCTCTCTCCGCTGGAGCGCGCGGTGTTCGTCCTGCGGGAGGTGTTCGGCTTCGGCTTCCCGGAGATCGCCTCGGCCGTCGACCGCTCGGAGGCCGCCTGCCGCCAGCTCGCGGTGCGGGCGCGCCGGCACATGGACGCGGGGCGGCCCCGTTTCGAGGCCGACCGCAAGGAGCGGGAGGAACTCGCCGGGCGGTTCTTCGAGGCCTTCCGCGAGGGCGACGTCGACGGGCTGAGGGAACTGCTCGCCGCCGACGTCCAGTTGGTCGGTGACGGCGGCGGCAAGGCGCCCGCGCTTGCCAACGCCGTGCGGGGGCCGGAGAACGTGGCCCGGGTGATCGCCGCGTTCGTCTCGATGTGCGTCACGACCGGTGTCGTCGCGGAGCCGCACCAGGTGAACGGCCAGCCGGGCGCCCTCTTCCGTGACCGGGACGGCAAGGTCGTCAGCACCCTGGTGCTGGACATCTTCGGCGGACGGGTCCAGACGATCCGCGGGGTGGTCAACCCGGACAAGCTCGGACACCTCGGTCCGGTCGCGGACGCGTGGGCGCTCAAGAACGAGGTGATGCGCACGCGCCGCCCGCAGCGGGGCTGACCGCGCCCATCAGGACACGGACGTCCCGCCCCACTCCTCCGGGGCCACGTCCGCGAGCGTCTGGGAGAACGTCCAGTGGTGGCCCGCCGGGTCCTCGGCCGTGTACTGGCGCTCGCCGTACGGGAAGTCGGTCGGCTCCGCCAGAATGCGGGCGCCGTGCGCCCTGGCCCGCTCGCAGTGGGCCCGGGCGTCCTCGACCCGGACCATCACCGAGTGCGTGACCTCGCCCGGACGCGGCGGCCGGCGGTCCTGCCGGACGTCCCCGATGATCACCGCCCCGTCGCCGACGGTCAGTTGGGAGCGGTGGTCCTCCCCGATCCGCACCCGCTCGGTGAACCCGAAGGCCTCGCCGAGCCAGGCGACCGCGGCCCGCACGTCCGGATAGATCAGGACGGGGATGACCGTCGCGGAGGGGATGGAGCGGTTCGGCTTCACGGCGGGCTCCCGGTGTCGGTGTCCCGTGGGGCGGAGGGCGCGGGCACCAGACCCATCCGCTGGGCCCGCAGGACCGTGCTGACGCGGTCGCGTGTGCCCAGTTTGCGGTAGATCTTCTCGACGTGCTTGTGCACCGTGCGCTCCGAAATACCGAGCCGCCGGCCTATCGCCGCCGCGGTCAGCGCGTCCGTCAGCAGGAGCAGCACCGCCGTCTCACGAGGGGTGAGCGTGCGGTCCTCGGCCGCCGCGCCGCCGGTCGAGCGCCGACAGCGTTCCAGCAGCTGACGCTGCTGCTCGACGGCGGCCAGCAGCGGCTGCAACAGTCCGGCCACCCGCAGGTGGTCGTCGGTGAAGTCCCTGCCGGAGCGGTAGACCATGCACCCGGTGACCGGGGTCGTGGTCACGGGCAGCGGGATCGCCAGGACGTGGTCCGCGTCCATCACGGCGCCGATCAGCTCCGCGGTCGGGCTCGACGACCAGGCACGGCCGGCCACGCGGCGCGCCGAGACCGGCGTCCGGTCCGGGCCCGCCGCGTACAGGGGCGCGAACGGGTAGCCCTTGCGCAGCAGGGCCGCCGCCCCGTCCCCGAGCACCGCGAACTCGGCGGCGACGGCGGCCGGCATCCCCACGGTGCCCCCGGACTCGTTCCACTCGTCCAGCTTGTAGATCAGGCTCTCGCCGCCGCACAGCTGCGGCAGGCTCTGCGCCACCATCGGCCACAGCCGATCCGGATCGCGTTCGTGCAGCGCCGCGACGGCCACCGACAGCATGCGTTCGACCTGTGCCACGTTTCCGCTCCGCTCGTGCGCCGCGTACGCAGTTGTACCCATACCGGCGCCGTCCAGCCTGCCTCAGACTGCAACGGAGCAACAGTCGGCGACACAGTTGCTCTCGGACGTACTCCAGCACCACGGCGCTCCGGCGGCCGCGCGGGGAGACCCGGCGGTTCGGTGGGGGACGGCCGGTTCTCCCCGGCCGCCCGGACACCGTGCGGGCCGCCGGAGCGGGGGACCGGCGGCCCGCACGACATCACGCTCCCTGCGGGGGACCCGCCCGCATCGCGTCCGAGATGGACTTGACGCCACCGTGCGCGGTCAGGCCGCCGTCCACGGGGATCTCGGCCCCGGTGATGAAGGACGACTCGTCGGAGATCAGGAACACCACGAGCGGGGCGATGTCCTCGACGGTGCCGCTGCGCCCCAGCGGCGTCTCCCCGATGGTCGCCGCGCGGAAGGCCGGGGTGGCGGCGGCCGTCATCTCCGTCTCGATGTAGCCGGGATGCAGGGTGTTGACCCGGATGCCCCGCGGCCCCAGCTCCATGGCGGCGATCTTCGACACCCCGCGCAGCGCCCACTTGCTGGCCGTGTACGCCACCGGGTAGTAGCCGGTGAGCGCGGCCGAGGAGCCGACGTTGACGATCGAGGAACCGGGCGGCATCAGCGGCGCGAGGTACTGGATGCCCAGCAGCGGCCCGGCCGTGTTGACCGCCTGGACCTGGGCGAAGTCCTCCGGCCGCACCTCCCCGAGTCGCTCGCGCCGGATGACCCCCGCGTTGTTGACCAGGCCGTGGATCTCGCCGTACGAAGCCTTCAACTCGGCGGCGAGCGCCGCCCAGTCGCTCTCACTGCTGACGTCCAGCCGCCGCACACCGCCCTCGGGCCGCACGTCGGTGGCGACCACTTCGGCGCCGGCCCGGGTCAGCGCCTCCGCCTCGGCGGCACCCTGGCCCCGCGCGGCCCCCGTGACGACCACCACTTTCCCGGCCAGCCGCCGGGTGTCCTCGTTGCTCACGCCGCCATCCTTCACCACCGGGGACGCGGAACTCCAGCACGCCGGGGAGGACCGGCTCCGGGGAACGCCGAAGAGGCCGCCCACGGTCGTGGACGGCCTCGGTGAGGTGGAGCCGCAGTGCTACGCCGGTCGGACGGCTATGCGGATCGCGGCCTCGCCGGCGTAGTGGACCGACTCCTCGCGGATGACCGCGCCCGGTCCGGGGGCGTGGACCATCATGCCGTTGCCGGTGTAGAGGCCGACGTGGCTGAAGTTGTCGTTGAAGAAGATCAGGTCTCCGGGCCGGCTCTCGGCGAGCGGGATCACCGTGCCGATGCTCGCCTGCTCGTGCGTGGACCGCGGCAGCGCGACCCCGGCGGCCTTCCACGCGGCCTGGGTGAGCCCGGCGTTGTCGTACGACTCCGGCCCCACCCCGCCCCACAGGCACGGTCGGCCGATCTGCGCGCGGGCGAAGGACACGGCCCGGTCGGCCCTGCTGCCGACGGGTGGCTCGGCGACGGCCTCCGGAACCCCGGTGTCCAGCACGCTCGGCTCCTGCAGCCGCCGCCACTGGTCGGACACCGGCAGGCTCGCGTCGAGGGCGGACGAGGGCTGCGCGCCCACCGCGGGAGAGGCCCACTGCTGGGTGCTCAACGCGCCGGTGTCGAGCACGGACGCCTGCTGCGGCACCGCTTGAGTCGTCGGCATTGCCGTCGGCTGCTGGAGCGCCCACTGCTGGGTGTTCGACGCGCCCGTGTCGACGAGAGGGGACTGCTGCGGCGTCCACTGCTGCGTCGGCTGCACGCCCGTGTCGAGGACGGACGGCTGCTGGAGTCGCCAGGCCTCCTCCACCGCCCGGCTCGCCTGCTCCGACCAGGGCGCCGCGGCCGACGCGGCTGCGGCGGCCGGCTGCTGCCCGGCGGGCATCGGGGCCGCGAGAGCCGGCGGTGACACGATCGGTGTCTGGGGCGCGACGGCCGGCTGCGCCATCGACGTCTGGCGGGCGGTGTAGCGGTACAGCAGCTCGCTCGCCGCCGCGATCTTGCGCTGGCTCTGCTCCTTGGAGCGGCGCAGTGAGGTCTGCCTCGGCTCGGCGCCGGTCGCCGGCGCGGCCATGGCGGACTCCTGCCGCTGGGCCGGCACGGCGGGAAGCACGGCCGTGGCGTCGCCGGCGGGCAGTTCGGGCAGGGGACGCCGCGGGCCGCCGGCGGGCAGCTCGGCCGCGGGCCGGCCGGCCGCCTCCAGTTCGAAGCCGGTACGGGCCGGCAGCGGGCGGTCCGCCGAGCGCGCGGGCCGGGGGGCGGCCGGACGCCGGTCGGGGGTGCGACTGGCGGGCAGGGCCGCCGGGACGGTCGGTCCCAGCGAGTTGCGCGCCATGTCGAACCACTGCCGGCTGACGTTGTCGACATCGGGGTCCGAGCGCCGGCCGGCTCCGGCCGGGGTACCCCGGCCCCGCGATCCGGTCGCCGTCGGCCGGGTGAAGTTCCACTGGCCGGTGTCGGACTCCGCCTGGTCGTAGAGGCTGTTCACCCGCTGGCGGACGGCCTCACGGCTGGGTCCCTCGTCCGCCGTGCCCGGCGCCGCGTCGGCGCTCTGGGCGAGCACTGCCACCGAGGAGAGGGCCGCTGCCGCGAGGGCGGAGTTGCGCATACCGGGCAAGCCGAAGCCGCCGGTGCGCGATGGTCGTTCCGGCGCCATGGGGGCCGTACTCCTTCCGTACTCCGCCTACCGGGTTAGCTGTCGGGTTCGGGCGGTCGTGTCCGGAAGGCATGCCCTACGACCCTTGCCCTGACGGGCTGTTGGGCCGATTCACCCCGTTGTTCGGTTGGGTCCCCGGTTCCGGCTCGCACCGGATTCAGCGGAGGCCGCGCGTCCCGGCGGGGTTCGCCGGAGGAACTCGAGCGGCCTGAAACCACGCTAGCCAACTTGTGCGGCTCGTGTGAAGGTTGACGACCAGAATGTCCGATACGCTTTTGTGACCTTCGTCGTGACGCACCGTCAGAAACGTGTGTCGTGCACGCAGCGGCGTGGGATCGTGACGGAACGTCGTCACGGCGGCCGGTCAGGACCGCCGGTCGCCACTCCGGGCCGCGCGCTCCGCGTTCCGCTTCTTGATCCGCGCCCCCTCCTTGCGGACCTCGGCCTGGGTGGCGCGCTCCCGGACGAGCCACTCGGGCTGCTCCTGCCTGAGCGCCTCGATCTGCTCGGTGGTGAGGGGCTCGGTGACCCCACCGCGCGCGAGGCCCGCGATGGAGACGCCCAGCCTCGCCGCGACCACGGGACGGGGGTGCGGCCCCTTGGCCCGCAGCTCGCGCAGCCACTGCGGCGGATCGGCCTGCAGCTGCTCGAGCTGGGCGCGCGAGACGACACCCTCACGGAACTCGGCGGGGGTGGCCTCGAGGTACACACCCAGCTTCTTCGCCGCGGTCGCGGGCTTCATCGTCTGGGTGGTCTGGTGCGACGTCATGGGATCCAGGGTATCGACCGGGTCCGAGGCCGCCGACCACGGCCGGTAACCTGGCGGGGTGACAGGCTCGGATGCATCCCCCGTGTTCCGGCTCGCGTACGTCCCGGGGACGACGCCCGCCAAGTGGGTGCGGATCTGGCACGAGCGCCTGCCCGACACCCCGCTGAACCTCCTCGCCGTCCCGGCGGCGGAGGTCTCCGCCGTGCTGCGCGCCGGCGAGGCGGACGCCGGACTGGTGCGGCTCCCGGTGGACCGCGCCGTCTTCAGCGCGATCCCGCTGTACACCGAGACCACGGTGGTCGTGGTCCCCAAGGACCACGTGATCACGGCGGCCGAGGAGGTGACCCTCGCCGACCTGGCCGACGAGGTGATCTTCCACCCTCTTGACGACGTCTTCGACTGGGAGCGCCCACCGGGCGAGCCCGCCTTCGAACGCCCCGCCACCACCGAGGACGCCGTGGAGCTGGTCGCGGCGGGCGTCGGCCTCCTGGTCGTCCCTCAGTCGCTGGCCCGGCTCCACCACCGCAGGGACCTCACCTACCGCCCCGTCGTGGACGCCCCGCAGTCGAGCGTCGCGCTGTCCTGGCCCGAGGAGGCGACCACCGACCTGGTCGAGGACTTCATCGGCATCGTCCGGGGCCGTACGGTCAACAGCTCACGGGGCCGCAAGGCGCAGCCCGAGGAGAAGCAGAAGCCGCCCGCCCGCCGCAAGCCCACGCCGGCCAATCAGACCACCCGCACACCCCGGACCCCCGGCCCCAAACGCGGCAGACCCCGCCGCCGCTCCTGAGGCCACCCGGTACCTCACTTCGGAGGCAGCTCCGCCGCGAACCCGTACCCCTCGTCGATCCACTCATCCAGATCCCGGTCGTCCGTCAGGGCGGACGGGTCCACCACGATCCAGCCGCGCATGGGCCGCCCCGTCATGTCGAACGGCCGCGCCCCCGGCCGGGCCAGCGCCGCGTCCGTTCCCTCGGGGCCGACACGGACCAACAGACCCCCGCCGCCGCTCACGCCCACCGCCATGTTCCCGTGCAGCAGGAACGCGAGGCCGCCGAACATCCGCTTCTCCGAGATGCCCGGGTCCGCGCCCAGATGCCGCCGGATCCGCTCGGCCAGCTCTTCGTCGTACGCCATGAGGGGCCTCGTTCCTTCCGCTCACCTCCAGGATGGACCCGAGCACGCCCGTCGGCCTCCGTCAGGCCACGAAGGCCGCCTGCTCCGCCGTGGCCACCACCTTCTCCCCCTCCGCCCGGTCCAGCAGCCCCGCGGACACCCAGGCCGCCATGCTCGCCCGGACCCGAGAGACCAGCTCACCCTTCCCGCGGAAAGGCGCGCCGGCCCAGATCTCGTCGAGCAGGCTCGTGCCGTCCTCCGTCGCCGGGTTGGCGACCCCGGAGTCGGTGCCGCCGAAGACGATCCGCGGTTCCGAGCGCCGGAAGTAGGTGTGCGTGGGATCCTCCGTCCCCTCGAAGAACGGGGCCAGCTCGACGGCGTCCAGGCGGAAGTGGAGCGGTTGGCCGGGGACCGGGGAGAGGGAGGGGAGCAGGTCGCCGGAGAGGGCTGTGTCGCGGTACAGGGCGAACTCCAGGTACTCCGTGGCCGCGTCGCGCGCGACGAGGTTGACCGGACCGAGGAAGAGGGTCTGGAGGGAGGCGTCGTCCGGGGCCTTCTCCACCCGCAGCCGGAAGGGGATCGAGACGCGGACCTCGTCCCCGGCGCGCCACGTCCGGGCCACCGGGAAGTAGCTGCCCGGCGTCGGATCGCCGTGCACGGCACGCCCGTTGACGGTCACCCTGAACCCCGCGTCCGCCCAGGACGGGACGCGCAGCCGCAGTTCGAAGGTCCCGCCGCCCCCGATCGTCAGGGTGCTGCCCTGCTCCCGTGGGTAGTCGGTGGTCTGGGTGACCGTGACGCCCCGCTCCGCCCAGGTCAGCCGGGACGGGCTGTAGAGGTTGACGTACAGCGCGCCGCCGTCGGCCGCCGTGAAGTACACCGAGTCCTGGTACTTCGTGGCGCTCTCCATGCCCGTGCCCTCGCAGCAGGTCGTGCCCTGCTTGGGCGTGTAGTCGCGCACATGTCCGGGCGTCAGCCCGATGAAGTACGTGACGAGCGGCTTCTCCGCGTCGGCCTGGTCCTGCTTGGAGCCCAACACCTGGTTGTAGAGGGCGCGTTCGTAGTAGTCCATGTACCGTGCTGCCGGCTCTTGGCAGAACAGCGCCCGGCACAGCTGCAGCATGTTGTACGCGCAGCACGTCTCCGCGGTCGTCGGGCTGATCGTCCCGGCGATCACGTCCCGCGCCCTCCAGAACTCGTTCGTGCTGGTGCCGCCGATGCCGTACAGGCGATGCGGGACGACCATGGACCAGAAGTTCCGCGCAGCGCTCAGGTAGCGCTCCTCGCCCGTCGCCTCGTACAGCCGGACCAGCCCGGTGAAGATCGGGATGTGCTGGTTGGCGTGCAGTCCGTCGAGTGTGTCGGTGTCCGCGACGCCGATTTCCAGCGTGGCGGGTTCGACGCGCAGGACGCGCAGCGGGTGATCGAGATGCTCGAGCCGCTCGGCGTCGACCTCGTGGAGTTGTCCGGCGGCAGCTTCGAGAGCCCGGTGATGGCGGTCCGCTGGGCCGACGAACGCTCCGAGGCCCGGGAAGCCTACTTCCTGGACCTGGCCACGAAACTCGCCCGCACCAGTCCGGTCCCGCTGATGCTGACCGGTGGCATCACCCGGCGCGAGACGGCCGAGCGGGTCCTCGCCGGCGGCGTCGCGCTGGTGGGCGTCGGCACCGCCCTGGCCGGCACGCCCGATCTGCCCGAGCGCTGGCGCCGGGGCCGCGAAGCGGACGGGCGGTTGCGGATGGCGACCTGGCCGGACAAGCTCCTCGCCTCGGCGGCCGGCCTGGCACTGGTCCGCCGGCAGCTGCGCCGGCTCGCCCGCGGCGCCGAGCCCGCCCTCGACACCCACCCGGCCTTCGCCCTCGTCACCGACCAACTGCACCAACGCCGGGCCCTGCGCCACTACCGCTCGTGGCTCCGCCGTGAACGCCGCAACGCCGGGACGCCGCCTGAGCCAGGCGGTAACCACTCTCGGCGCGCCCGGCTCAGGACCCCGCCGCCCACCGCACCAGCCAGTCGTACGCCGCCCGCGCCGTGAACTCGGCCTGGCCGCCCCGCAGCAGGACGGCCGCCGTGGCGAACTCCGGGGCGTCCGCCTGTGCCGCGACGTACGGGATCGCGATGCAGCGCATCCCGGCGGCGTGCGCGGCGGCCGCTCCGGGAGCCGCGTCCTCCAGCACCACGCAGGCCGCCGGAGCCGCGCCGAGGCACCGGGCCGCCTCCAGGAAGACGTCGGGGGCGGGCTTGCCGCGCGGCACCTCGTCCGCCGACACGACGGTGCGCACAAAGGCGTCCAGGCCCGTGCCGGACAGGATCGCGTCGATGGCCTCGGGGGAGGAGCCCGAGGCCACCGCCATGGGGACGCCCTCGGTGGCCAGCAGTTCCACGAACTTGCGCATCTCCGGGTACACGCGCGTCGCGGTGCGGGCCAGCTCCAGATAGCGGTGGTTGGTGGCGGCGAGCAGTTCGTCGACGGGGGCCGCCAGACCGTACTCCCGCTTCCACAGCTGCGCCGTATCCAGCGTGCTGACGCCGACGTACCGCTCGTGATCGGACCAGGTGAAGCCGGGGACGCCGTGCTCGGCGAGAGTCTGCCGGCCGGCCTCGTAGTAGTTCGGCTCGCTGTCCACGAGCGTTCCGTCGAGATCGAAGATGACCGAGAGGGCGCCGAGCTTGCTCATGCGTCCAGCATGACAAAGATCACCGGCGTGCCGTACGGCCGATCGACTCGACCAGTGGCAGCAGTCGCTGCGGGACGCGTTCGCGCAGGGCCACCTCGGTGCGGGTGCGGACGACGCCGGGCAGGCTGATCAGTGTCTGGATCACGTCCTCCAGATGAGCGTTGTCGCGGGCCACGACCCGGGTCAGCAGATCGCCGCCGCCCGTGATCGAGAACGCCTCGACGATCTCCGGCACGGCGGCCAGCGCGTCCCCCACCTCGTCCAGATGGCCCTGGGTGACCTCGATGTGCACGAACGCGAGCACCGGGTGACCGAGCGCGGCCGGGGACAGTGCCGGGCCGGTCCCCGTGATCACGCCGTCCCGCTCCAGACGGTCCAGGCGGGCCTGCAGCGTGCCGCGCGCGACGCCCAGGATGCGGGCGTACTCGCGCACGCTCGTCCGCGGCTGCTCCAGCAGCAGCCGCAGGATGCGGGTGTCGAGCTCGTCGACGGCCATGGGGGCGGCCTCCTCGCGCATGGTCCGTTGGCCCGTCCGTGGACGAACCGGGACCCCAATGACTGTGCCAATGGCCCAGCTTAATCGCTGTCGGTTGAGCCGGCTGCGGTCCTGATGCTGCAATGGGCACGTCGATGGCGCTGCGGACCCCGCGGCGCCTTTTCCATGCCAGGTATCGAGGGGGCGGAAAGCAGATGCTGAAGACGGTGTTCGTGGCTCCGGACCCGGGGCGCACCAGGCTCCGCTTCGCCGCGCGGGCCCTGCTCGGCATCGGCCTCGCGGTCTGCGTCTGCGCTCTGGCCGGGCTCTCCCTCGCCGGCATCGTCACCGGCGGGCTGGCGGCCCTGCTCGCCCTGTTCACCGTCGCCGACCCCACCGTCCGCCGGCAGACGATCACCACCGCGCTGCTGCCCGCCGTCGGCCTGCCCGTGCTCGCCGTCGCCGCCGAGCTGCACGACCACCCCGTGGCCCGCGACCTGGCCTTCCTCGCGGTCGTCGGCGCCGGTGTGTACGCCCGCCGCTGGGGCCCGCGCGGGCACAGCCTCGGCGTGTTCGCGTTCATGACCTTCTTCGTCGCGCAGTTCCTGCACGCGACCTTCGGCCGGCTGGCGGAGCTGTCCGCCGCGGTCGTCCTGTCCCTGCTCAGCGCCGCGGCGGTGCGCTTCGGCGTGTGGTGCTACGAGGACCGGCTGCCCCCGGCGCCGGTGCCCGCTGCGCCGCCCGGCCGGGGGCTTGCCCGGGTCACCACGCGCCAGGCCGTCCAGGCGACCGCAGGAGCGGGTTTCGCCCTCCTGGTGGGCCAGCTGGTGTCCGGGCAGCGCTGGTACTGGGCCGTCGGCGCCACCTGGTGGATCTTCGTCAACACCGCCTCGCGCGGCGAGACCCTGGTCCGCGGCTTCCGCCGGGTGCTCGGCACGCTGATCGGCATCGGCCTGGGCCTGCTAGTCGCCGTCCCCGTCCACGGAGCGGCCGCCCCCACGGCCGTACTCCTGGCCGCCTGCGTCTTCGGCATCTTCTACACAGCCGCCGTCTCGTACACGTGGATGATGCTCTGTGTGACGCTCCTCGCCGAGCTCCTGTACGGCCTCCTCGGAGTCCTCACCCCCGGCCTGCTCGCCCTCCGCCTCACGGAGACCGGAGTCGGGGCGCTCGGCGCCGCCCTGGCCGTGTTGTTCGTCCTCCCGGTCACCACGCACACCACCACGGACGGCTGGATCCAGCGGGCCCTGCGCTGCGTGCACAGCTGCACGGCGGAGGCCGCGGCCCGGCTCGCCGGTGTTCCGGACGCCGACCCGGCGTCGAGGGTCGCGGAACTGGAGCAGCTGCTCGGTCGTGTACGGCTGTCGGTCGCGCCCCTCGTCCATCCGCTCAACCCCATGGTGGGCCGCAAGCGGCGGGCCCGCCGGGTGCTGGCCCTCCTCGACGACTGCGCACGCGAGATCCGCGGCCTGGCCGCCGTGGCCACCGACCCGGAGGCCTCCCACGACGCCCGCCTCGCCGCGGCGTGCTGGCGGGTGGAGGCGGCGGTCGAGGCCCTCACGGGAGACGGGGACCACCCGGCCACCCCCGGCCAGGATCCCGCCGGTTCAGGTGCCCTGGCGCACCTCCACGGCCTGGAGCGGGCCCTCGCGGAGTTGTCCACGCCCCTGCGCGCACCGTCAAGATCGCCTCTGGTCGGCTCCTGACATCTGCGCGACGTCGGCACCTCTGGTCTAGACCGCGTGTGATCGACTGCTACCGTCGCCCCGACGGCACAGCGGCGAGAGGGGACAGCGGTGACGGATGGCGGCATGCGGCGGCGGAGGGCCTTCATCGGGTCGTTCACGGCGGCGGGGGGCCCGGGGATCGTGACGGCGGCCGTGAACCGGGACACCGGCGCCCTGACCGCCCTGAGCAAGGTGGACGGCGTCCCCGACCCCTCCTACCTGGCCCTGGCGCCGGGCGGGGACGTGCTCTACGCGGTCAGCGAGACGTCCGAGGGCGCGGTGGCCGCGTACCGGGTTGCCGGGGACCGGCTGGAGCGGGCCGGCGCACCGGTGCCGGTCGGCGGGGACAGCCCCACGCACCTCTGTGTCTTCGCCGGCCACGTGCTGACGGCCAACTACGGCTCCGGCAGTGTCACCGCCGTTCCCGTCCGCCCCGACGGCACCCTCGCCGACGGCCCCTCCGCCGTCCTGCGGCACAGCGGTTCGGGCCCGCACAACCGGCGCCAGCAGGGGCCGCACGCCCACCAGATCCAGCCCGACCCGAGCGGCCGGTGGGCGGTCAGCGTCGACCTCGGCACGGACTCGGTCCGGGTGTGCGCCCTGAGTGACGGCTCTCTCACGATCCACCGCGAGATCGCTCTGCGCCCCGGCTCCGGACCGCGCCACCTCGCCTTCCACCCGGACGGCACGCGCGCGTACGTCGCCAACGAGCTCACCCCGACGGTCACCGCCTGCCGCTGGGACGCCGAGGAGGGGACCCTCAGGCCGCTGGCCGAGTACCAGGTGCTGCCCGCCGCATCGGCCGGCGACGCCTACCCGTCCGGCATCGTCACCTCGGCCGACGGCCGCTTCCTGTGGACCGCCACCCGGGATGAGGACGTCCTGTCCACCTTCGCCGTCGAGGGCGACGAGTTGCGGCTGCTCGGCACCGTCCCCTGCGGCGGCCACTGGCCGCGGGCCCTCGCCGAGTCGGCGGGGTTCCTCTACGCCGCCAACGAGCGCTCCGGCGAGATCACCTGGTTCGCCGTCGACCCGGACACGGGCCTGCCCCGCTACGAGGGCGCCCTCGAAGTCCCGTCCGCCTCCTGCGTCGTCTTCGGCTGAACCCGCACGGCGAAGGGCCCGTTCCGGGGTGCGGAGCGGGCCCTTCGGTGGTCTTGCGGTGGCGGAGCGCGTCAGCGGACCGGCGCGCCCTGCGGCTGCTGCGGTGCGATACCGAGAGCCGTCGTGTACTTCGCCAGCGCGAGCTTGCCGATCGCCGGGTAGGGGCCGAGCGGCTCGGCGGCGGAGCAACCCGCCTCCTTGGCCGCCTCCTCGATCAGGCCCGCGTCGATCTCGGGCCCTATCAGGTACGGCGCCAGCGCCAGTTGCTGCGAGCCCGAGGAACGCAGCTGCGCGGCGACGGAAGCGATCGAACCGTCCTGGTCCAGGGCCGCCGCCATCACCGGCACGGCCAGACGCGCGGCGAGCAGCATGCCGGTGATCCCGGCCGCCTGCACGGCCTCGTCGCCGCCCACCGAGGCCAGGACGATGCCGTCCGCGGCGGTCGCCACGGTGAACAGCCGGGCGCGGTCGGCGCGGGCCAGCCCGGCCTCCGACAGTCGCACGTGCAGCGCCTCGGCGAGCAGCGGGTGCGGGCCCAGCGCATCGGTCAGGTCGGCCGCGACCCGGCTCTCCATCACGGCCTGGCGGATCCGCCGCAGCAGCGCGCTGTCCGGCCCGGCCAGCAGCGGCACCACGACGGCCACGGGCCCGTCGGGCGCCTTGACATCGAGGCCGGCGGCCTTGGCCTGCTCATAGCGGGCCGTGCGCTCCTCGGCGGCCTGCACGAGCACGGCCTGGAGCGTGGGGAACTCCGCGTCGTCCCCGTCCAGGTATCCGATCCGCGCGTCGATGCCGGGCAGCTCGGAGCGCGCGATGCTCACGACCTCCTCGGCGAGACCACGCGTGGCCGTGCCGGGAGTACCGGGCACCGCGAGCACGAGCGCGGGCGCGCCCTCGGGAGCCGCCAGGGGCTCGGGTCGGCGGTGCCGCCCGGGCTGGCGAGGTCGCGGCATTCGTACTGGCAGGCCGGACGCGGGCCCAGTGGGGGAGCTCATGGCGACGCATGTTACTGGCTTATGGGGCTCGTCCGTTCGGGGAGGGGGCAGGTGAGCGGTATCCGTCCGCTTTTGTCTGATGAGTTACGTACAGATCCGAAGTGATCGCCGTGCGAATCGGGCGGATTGCGATGCCTGGGGATCAGTCGCCCTTTGTGGTCACCACGGACAACATCACCGGTTCCCCCGGCAGGGTGAGCGTGCCGGCGGCGAGGTCCACGGCGATGCGCAGCGCGCCGTTCAGCGGATCGCCGGCGGCCGTCACCCACCCCGCGTGCGGCAGCACTCGGGTCAACTCCTCCCGCAGCGGTACGAGGAGAGGGTCGCCCATCTTGAACAGGCCCCCGGTGACGGCGACCTGGGGCGCGCCTTTGGTCGGGCACACCGCGGCCGCCGACTCGGCCATGTGCCGGGCCGCCGAGCGCAGGATGTGCCCGGCCACCGGGTCGGTCTCGGCGCAGGCGGCGACCTGGGGTGCGAAGGAGGCGAGAACGGCGGGGCGGTCGCTGCGGGGGTAGAGCCGACCGGGCAGTCCGGACGCCGGGCCGAACATCTCCTCGGCGCGGGCCAGCAGGAGGCCCGATCCGTTCGGACGGCCGTCGTGAGCGCGCAGGGCCGCCTCGAGGCCGGCCCGCCCGATCCAGGCGCCGCTGCCGCAGTCGCCCAGCAGATGACCCCAGCCGTCCGCCCGGAACCAGCGGGTCAGGTCGGTGCCGACGGCGATGAGGCCCGTACCGGCCGCCACCACGGCCCCCGGACGCGTTCCGAGAGCGCCCGCGTAGGCCGTGACCGCGTCGGCGGCGAGGGCGAGGGACGGGACGCCGAACTCCCCGCGCAGGGCCACCGGAAGCTCCGCGCGCAGCGCGTCGCCGAGGGTGGCGAGCCCGGCGGCCCCCACGCAGGCCGCGCGCACCTCCGTGACCCCGTACTCCGCGAGCAACCCCCGTACCAGGGGCACCAGTTGCTCCATGAAGTGCCCCGTGTCGATCCCACGCGTTCCGGTCCGCACCGGTTGCGCCGACTCGCCCTGTCCCAGGACGGCCCCCTGAACCGTCCCCAGGACGACACGCAGCCCGGACCCCCCGGAGTCGACGGCGAGGACGGCGGGCGAACCAGGACGAGTCGCCCTGCGATCACCATGAGGGTTCGAGCCCTCAGCACTCCACTCAGGCAACGGGCGCTCGCCTCCTCCCGGTGACCGCCTCCGTGCTCTACCGGACCGGCTGCATCACTTTGATCAGGGGGAAGAGTAACTGTGCGGAGCTCCGGTGTGTGCCAGTAGGGTGACGCGCTGTGGCACGACGACCTCTGCATGAACTTGTTGAAGCGGGCTGGGCGAAGGCTCTGGAACCTGCCGCCGAACGTATCGCCGCGATGGGGGACTTCCTGCGGGCCGAAATAGCGGCCGGCCGGACGTACCTTCCGTCCGGAGCGAACGTCCTGCGGGCCTTCCAGCAGCCCTTCGACGACGTTCGTGTCCTGATCGTGGGTCAGGATCCCTATCCCACGCCGGGCATGGCCATCGGCTTGAGCTTCGCGGTGGCGCCGGAGGTGCGCTCGTTGCCGGGCAGCCTGGAGAACATCTTCCGGGAGATGCACACCGATCTGGGGCTGCCCAGGCCGTCCAACGGCGATCTGACGCCCTGGACGGAGCAGGGAGTGCTGCTGCTGAACAGGGCGCTCACCACCGCCCCGCGCAAGCCCGGCGCGCACCGGGGCATGGGGTGGGAGGAGGTCACGGAGCAGGCGATCCGGGCGCTGGCGGGGCGCGGCACGCCCCTGGTGTCCATCCTGTGGGGACGTGACGCACGTAATCTGCGGCCGCTGCTGGGGGACCTGCCGGCGATCGAGTCCGCGCACCCGTCGCCGATGTCGGCGGACCGTGGATTCTTCGGCTCACGGCCGTTCAGCCGGGCCAACGACCTGCTGGTGCGCCAGGGGGCACAGCCGGTGGACTGGCGCTTGCCGTGAGCGGCGGACACGACTCGACGACGTCGGAGGGCACCGACCCGGGCACCCCCGGTCGGTGCCCTCCGTTGGGCAGGGCAGGGCCTTTGCCCCCTCAGGGACGCAGCAGGATCTTGATGGCGCGGCGCTCGTCCATGGCCTTGTAGCCTTCGGCCGCCCGGGACAGGGGCAGCTCCAGGTCGAAGACCTTGCCCGGATCGATGCGGTCGGCGAGGACCAGGTCGATCAGGTGGGGCAGGTACTCGCGTACGGGGGCCGGGCCGCCGCGCACACCGACGTGGGAGAAGAACAGCTGCTCGCCGTCGAGGGACACGCCGTGGGGGACGCCGACGAAGCCGACGTTGCCGCCGGGACGGGTGGAGGCCAGCGCCTGCTGCATCGACTGCTCGTTGCCCACGCACTCCAGCACGCGGTCGGCGCCGATCCCGCCCGTCAGCTCCTTGATCCGGGCCACGCCGTCCTCGCCGCGCTCGGCGACGACGTCGGTGGCGCCGAACTCGCGGGCCAGCTTCTGCCGGGACTGGTGCCGGGACATGGCGATGATCCGCTCGGCGCCCAGCTCCTTGGCGGCGATCAACGCGCACAGGCCGACCGCACCGTCACCGACGACGGCGACCGTGTCGCCCGGTCGTACCTCGGCGGCCTTGGCCGCGTACCAGCCGGTGCCCATCACATCGGAACAGGCCAGCAGGCTGGGGACGTACTTCTCCTCGGGCAGCTCGGGGGTGGCGACCAGCGTGCCGTCGGCCAGCGGGATCCGGATCCGCTCGGCCTGGCAGCCCTCCGCACCGACGAACTCCCGGTGCAGGCAGTTGGTCTGGTAGCCGTTCCTGCAGTTCGGGCAGGTGTTGTCGGAGGCGAAGAACGAGCCGATGACGAACTGCCCCGGCTGCACCGCCTTCACGTCGGCGCCGACTTCCTCGACGATCCCGACGTACTCGTGCCCGAACGGGGTGGGCTGAGGGACGGGGTTGACACCGCGGTAGTCCCACAGGTCCGAGCCGCACACACAGGTGGCGACGGTGCGGATGACCGCGTCGGTCGGGTTCTGGACCGTGGGGTCGGCGCGCTCCTCGAAGCGCACGTCCCCGGGAGCGTAAAGGACGGCTCCACGCATGATGAACGGGCCTTTCCGGAGGGGTGCGGTCAGCGGGCGGCGGTGACCAGGGCCTTGGCGTACTGCTCGCTGGTGACGGGCTCCAGCCAGGTCGTGCCGTCACCGTTGTCGTCGCCGACGAGCATGGCCACGTGGGCCATGAGGGTGGTGTCGGTGGCACCGTGCCAGTGCTCCTCACCGGCCGCGCACTTCACCGTCTCACCCGCTGTGGCCCGCACGACACCGCCGTCGCGGGTACCGACCAGGCCGACCCCGTCGGTGATGTGGAGGATCTGACCCTTGGCGTGGGAGTGCCAGTTGGTGCGGGCACCAGGGGTGAACCGCACCAGGGCGGTGGCCAGGCGGGCCGGGTCGGTGGGCGCCTCGATCTGGTTGAGGTAGACGTCGCCGGTGAAACGCTCGGCGGGAGCCTTGGCGGTGGGGGTGGAGGTGATGTGTTCCACGGCGGTGTTCCTTGGTCTCTGACGGTGGGGGAAGGGAGTTCGGCTCGGCCGGGTCAGGCGGCTCGCTCGTCGGCGAGCTTCTTCAGCAGGTTGATCGCGGTCATGGCGTTGGGCCATCCGGCGTAGAAGGCCAGGTGGGTGATGGCCTCGGACAGCTCCTCCACACTCAGCCCGTTGTCCAGGGCCATCCCGAGGTGGTGGGGCAGCTGCTCACTGCGGTAGAGGGCGGCCAGCACACTCACGGTGACCAGGCTGCGGTCTCGCGGCGACAGTCCGGGCCGCTCCCAGACGTCTGCGAACAGCACGTCGTCGGTGATCTCCACGAGCTTCGGCGCGATACCGGCCAGATCCTGGGGGGCAGACTGCTTCGGCACGGAAATCTCCTTCATCGAACGGTGCGGGCCCGAGTGCCACGTGTGTCCGCCATCGAGGAAACCGCGGCCCACGGAGGGGGAGAAGGTTCTGTCGTTACAGGTACTGACAGAGCCCCCCACCCGTGCGCCGTCCGGCTTAGTGGTCTGCGTCGTAAGTCCTTCGGGGGTTGACTTTGGAGCTGGTTGCAGGCCTGTTCGCGGTCAGGTGCCGAGGCCTGTGAGGTGGAGGTGGC